>JAZSGY010000001.1:0-15250 GCA_045532985.1 Eubacteriales bacterium
TGGGTGCGCCATAAGGAAACGGGCGAGCTTGTGACATGGGAGGCGTGCCAGACCTTCTCCGGATCCTGGGGCTACCACCGCGATGAAACGAGCTGGAAGTCGCCCGAAATGCTGATCCGTATGCTGATCAACACGGTCGCCTGCGGCGGAAATCTTCTGATGAACGTTGGTCCTACCTCCCGTGGGTATTTCGACTACCGCGCGGATGCCGCACTCGCAACCTATGCTGACTTTATGAAGTACTGCGGACGTTCGATCTACGGATGCACGATGGCAGAGCCCGAGTTTGTTGCTCCCGCCGACTGCCGCTACACGCAGAGCGAGGACGGAAAAAGACTCTACGTGCATCTGTTTGCTTACCCCTTTGCGCATCTGCATCTGCCGGGGCTTGCGGGCAAGGTAGAGTACGCGCAGTTTTTGCACGACGGAAGCGAGCTGACCTTTACCGACAAGGACATCCATATGGGCTTTGAAAAGGTTAACAAGGCTGATGAGTTGATCGTTCATTTGCCGCACGTCAAGCCGAACGTCGTTGTTCCCGTTATCGAAATGTTCTTGAAATGAGAATGAAAAAAGAGCCGAAAGGCTCTTTTTTTCATTCTGTTTTGGCGCGTAGGATCGCAATGCTTTCATTCATTTCATCAAAAAGATAGGTCCCATCCTGATTGAGAACCAAGCACTCGAGCGTCATCGTTCCCGTATAATGCTGCCTGATAAATCCGAAGAATTTATCAAGGTCGATCTCTCCCTTGCCGATATGAAGCGTTCGAAGGGATTTCCAATTCATATAACCGCCCGCATAATCATTAATATGCAGATGAGAGATAATTCCCTCGTCCCACATCCAACGATGCTCGGGAGAATAAATCGCATCCATTTCCGCATTGAAGGCTGCCATTTTCGTGTCGAAGGTAAAGTGCGCCTCGGGGCAAAGCTCGTACAGGCGGGTAAGATAGGCAAGCGCGCTTCCCTGCTTTACGACGACGTTTTCGACCGTCAGCTCAATGCCGTGTCCTGCCGCAATTCTGTAAAGTTCCTTTGCCGCGTGCAGGTTGCGTTCAATATTCTCATCAAGGGACGGACCGTTCCAGAGGTGAAGCACCATTTTTTTACTCCCAAGCGTACTTGCGGCGTTGCAGTTGGCGCGAAAGTTCTCCATTGCCGTCTTTCCCTCGCCGACGGTGATCATGTGTCCGATGCTCTTTTCCGCGTGCAGAACGGGAAAGGGGATGCCCGTATCCTTCAAAAAGCTGACGATCTCGGGAAGCTCCTCATACCAATCGGAATAAAGCATCAGTTCAAACGCATCGACGTCAAAACGCTTTGCATATTCGGGGATCAACCGATAATCACGGCCGTTGGGACGTCCGATAAAGGTGCCCGTCGAGCAAAAAATGCGGTTCATCTGTCAATCCTCCCGTGTGAGAGCAAAATTCCTTTATTTCTGATTTGAAGGATCCCGTAGCTGTAATCACCGCCGTGCGGTCGTCCGATGCTACCGGGATTAAAGATATAAAAGGGACGTTCGGTATCCGACACATAGCGACAGACGGGAATATGCGTATGTCCGTACAAAACCACGTCGGCGTGTTTTTCCTCTGCAAGGTAATAAAGAGCATCCTCGCCCGATTTAACACCGCGTCGGTGCCCGTGCAAAAGAAGGACCCTTACGCCGTCGAGGTCCAGTGTCGTTTCCTCCGGCGTGCCTTGAGAAAAGAGTGAAAATACGTCCATATTACCCGCAACAGACACAAACGCGAGCTTTGGGTGCTCGGATGCAACAGTCTGTGCGTCGCGCAAGCCGTCGCCGAGGAAAAGGACGAGCTCCGCATCGGGATGCAGAGCGATCGCCGCACGCATTGGTTCTGCGTTACCGTGGGAATCCGAAAAAATCAAAGCTTTCATATTTTTCAAGCCAAAAGGCTCTATCCTTTCTTCAAAAAGAACAAAAGAGTGTATTTTGCATATACTGCAACTGTATCAAACATTTGGAGGTGTGTATGCAATTTCAGCCCGAAATACTCGCCGTATTACTCGCACAAAGTGACGAGGAGCTGTGGAGAACGATCAAGGGAATTGCCGTCTCCGGCGGCGTCAGACTTCCCCGCTCAACACCATCCCCCGAGCAAATGAAAAAGCTGCGCGCAGCCCTCGGCGACGGAACGAACGTAAATCTTGCCGAGGCAATGCGGATCATTGAACGCTACAAAAACGGAGACGGAAAATGAACGAGGGTCCGATACCGTCGGAGAGTGGGCTTGATCTCTCAAAGGCACTGCAAAAGCTAAGCGCAAACCCCGAAATGTTATCGGGGATCTTTTCGATGCTCGGAGCGGGTATGCCCAAGAATACGGAAAGCGAGCCGCCAAGCGACGAGGATGCGCTACCTGCGGTGTTGCCGATGCCATCGCCGAGCGCCCCGCGAAAAAGCAACCGAAGGGAGCTTTTGTGCGCATTAAAGCCGTTTTTATCCGCACACCGATGCGAAAACATTGACAGGATCTTACACATGTACGACCTTCTTGATCTTATGAAGCATTACAGATGAGGTGACTATGTACAGCCGTATGCAAGACGGGGGCGGCGGTCTTGAGCCCCTGCGCGTTCCCAAGCATTATGACGGAACAGCGCTCCGCAAAAGCGAGGATCTTCCGCTGTGCGAGGAAAAGAAGGAGTGCGAGGTATCGCCGCCCTGCGGGCAGGATTCTCCGCCCTTCAAGCTACCGTTTTTACGCTCCTCGTGGCTCTCTCAAATACTGAATTCGGATCTTTTGCTTTTGCTTTTGGCTTTTCTTTTGCTCAGCGACGGCGATGACTGCCGCGCGGAGGAGGATCTGCCGCTTTTACTGCTTTTACTGTTATTTATCAAATGAAACAAGGTCAAAGGAACTGTCTTGATGCTTACAAGACAGTTCCTTTTTCAACAAAAATCAGAACAAGGTAAACTGATTGGTTTCGGAGAGCGAATCCAGAACCTTGTTGCGGCGCAGTATTTCAATGACTGCCTTGGTCAGTCCTGCGCGCTGGCGCAGCTCCTCAACCGAGAAGATCTCTCCCTCTTGCCGCGCCGCTATAATATTCGCCGCGGCTGTCTCACCGAGTCCGCCAAGCGAGGAAAACGGCATACGGATCTTTCCATCCTCCGGCAAAAACGCGTTTGCATCAGACTTCAAAAGATCAACGGGCAAGAATTGGACGCCGCGGCAAACCGCCTCTCGTACCAGAAGAAGGGTCGTAATTTCTTCGGCTTCCTTCTGCGTTGCTTCGTTGCCCTTCTTTTCAAGCTCCTCAATGCGCTCCGTAATACCCTTTCTTCCCTTGATCACGACCTCAGCGTCAAAGCCGCCGGGGGCAACCGATAGAAATGCGGCATAAAACTCCATCGGATAGTGGAGCTTATACCACGCAAGGCGGATCGCCGACATAACGTACGCCGCCGCGTGTGCCTTCGGGAACATATATTTGATCTTTTTACAGGATGCGATATACCATTCGGGGACGTCGTGCTCAAGCATTGCTTGCTCGTATTCGGGCTTGAGTCCTTTACCCTTACGAACGTCCTCCATGATCTTGAACGCCATACCGTTATCAAGACCGTGGCGTTGCAGGTAAAGCATAATACCGTCACGCGTTCCAACGACCTGGGAAATGTCACAAATACCTGCCTTGATGAGGTCCTGCGCGTTACCAAGCCAAACGTTCGTACCGTGGGTCAGACCCGAAATCTGCAAAAGGTCCGCAAAGTTTTTGGGCTTTGCGTCCATCAGCACCTGCTGAATGAAACGCGTGCCAAGCTCGGGCAATCCGTACGTACCGACCTCACAGCCGATCTCCTTCGGCGTGACACCGAGAGGCGCTGTCGATTGGAAAAGGTCGTAGATCGCCTTATCGTTCATCTTGACGTCCATAACGCTCGTGTTGGTATAACGCTCGAGCATCTTGTACTTGGTCGGCATATCGTGTCCAAGCTCGTCAAGCTTCAGGATCGTATCGTGCAGATACGAGAACTGGAAGTGCGTCGTAATGATATCGGAATTCGGATCGTCGGCGGGATGCTGGACCGGAGAAAAGTCGTAGATGTCGTATTCCTTCGGAACAACGATAATACCGCCCGGATGCTGACCCGTCGTGCGCTTGATGCCGACGCAATGCGAAACGAGATTAGACACCTCTGCCTTCGGCAGACGCAAATGATGCTCGTCCAGATACTTCATAACGTAACCGAACGCAGTCTTGGATGCCAGCGTACCAATGGTACCCGCGCGGAAGACGTGTCCTGCACCGAAAAGCTCCTCGGTATACTTATGGACGCGCCCCTGCACGTCACCTGAGAAGTTCAGGTCGATATCGGGCGATTTTTCCCCATAGAAGCCAAGGAAGGTCTCGAAAGGAATGTCGTGCCCGTCAGCATAGAGCAATTCTCCGCAAACGGGGCAGTTTTTGTCGGGCAGATCAAAGCCCGAGCCATACGAGCCGTCGGTGATAAATTCCGAATAACGGCACTTTTTACAGCGGTAATGCGGCGGTAGGGGGTTGACCTCCGAGATGCCCGACATCGTAGCGACGAAGGACGAGCCGACGGAGCCGCGCGAGCCGACGAGATACCCGAGGCTCTCACTGTACGAAACGAGCTTGACCGCGATCATATATAAAACGGCAAAGCCGTTTTTGATGATGGAGGTCAGCTCCTTATTGAGTCGGTTTTCCACAAGTTCCGGAAGCTTTTCGCCGTACCAATCGTGTGCGCGATCCCAGCAGGATCTCGTTAATTCCTCCTCTGCCCCTTCCATCTTCGGGTCGTATTTTCCCTCGGGGATCGGGCGGATCTTTTCGATCGAATCGGCGATCTTGCGCGGATTCTCAATGACGACCTCACGCGCAAGCTCCTCACCGAGATAACTGAATTCCTCCAGCATCTCCTCGGTCGTGCGCAGGAAGATGCCCGTATCCCTGTCGGCATCGCTGAATTTCATACCCGCCAGAAGGATCTTTCGGTAGATCTCATCCTCGCGGTTCAGAAAATGCGCGTCGCAGGTCGCAACCGTCGGGATCCCGAGCTTTTTACCGAGCGCGATGATGCGGCGGTTGATGTTCTGAAGGCCGATGTCATCCGCAACCTTCCCCTCTGCGACCAAAAAGCGGTTGTTACAAAGAGGCTGGATCTCGAGGTAATCGTAAAATCCCGCGATCTCCTCAAGCTCGGAGTCCGAGGCACCGTCGAGGATCGCCTGATACAGCTCGCCCGCCTCACAGGCAGAGCCGATGATCAGACCTTCTCTGTTCTGCTCGATCAGACTGCGCGGCATACGCGGATTCTTCTTGTAATAGGAAAGATAGCTCTCCGAGATCAGTCTGTAAAGATTTTTGAGTCCCACCAGATTTTGGGCGAGGATGATCATATGGCGCGATTTCAGCTTCAAGGGATCCGCCGATTCACTCATCGCATCGATCATTTCGTTAAAATCGGTGATTCCCTCCTTGCGCAGACGCTCAACCATACAGAAAAAGATCTCCGCAAGCATTGCGGCGTCATCCGATGCGCGGTGATGATGAAAATCCCCCAACTGATAATGCTCCGCAATGATATCGAGCTTGTGCTTTTTCAGCTCGGGATTGACGTAGCGTGAGAGCGAAACGGTGTCGAGGAAGGTGTTATGAAAAGGCAGCCCACACTCTTGCGCCGCTACACGGATAAAGCCCGTATCAAACGATGCGTTGTGGGCGATCAGAAGATCGTCACCGATAAAAGTGAAGAACGCCTCAAGTGCTTCCCTGATCTTTGGCGCATCGGCTACCATTTCATCCGTGATCGAGGTCAAAGCCGTGATATTTTCGGGAATATGTACCTCGGGATTCACGAAGGTGTCAAAGGTGTCAATAACCTGTCCCGCCTTGATCTTGTCCGCACCGATCTCGGTGATCTTGCAGGTGATATTGGAAAGGCCCGTCGTTTCGATATCAAAAACGACCATCTCGTCGTCAAAGGAAGGGCGAAGCGGTCCGTAAACCGCGCGGTTCGTGTCGTTGACGTAATATGCCTCGATGCCGTAGAGGATCTTCAGATCCAGCGTCTTGCCCTGCTCCTTCATCTTCTTTTCGGCTTTTTCATAGGCAAGCATTATTTCGGGAAATGCCTGTACGTTTCCGTGATCGGTCACGGCAATTGCGGGATGTCCCCACGCAATTGCCGTGTCAACGACGTCAGCGGGCGTGATCACCGCATCCATTGTCGACATATTCGTATGAAGATGCAGCTCAACGCGTTTTTGTTCTGCCTCGTCTTTTCTCTTTGTTTTCTTGATGATATAGATTTTTCTGGGTGAGCAAACGAGCTCATCATCAAACTTGTCGCGGTAAACGCTCCCCTCTACGGCGATGCATTTCCCAACCTTCAGGCTCTTGCGCCAGGCAAGCTCCTCGGGTGCTTGCGACTTCTTCAGATAGATCGAGGAGGTCGTGTCGCCGAAGCCGACCGTTACAGTCAGACGTTCACCGTTGCGACTTTCCTTTTCTGCGATCTCAAATACCTCACCGAATAAAACGACGTTTCCCTTCGGATCCGTAATACTGCCGATCGGAGTCGGTGCCTTGATATAGACGGGAGTCGCCTTTTCGGGATCTGCGGTGCCGCCGCAGATCAGCTCCGCACCCTCGGTCGTAAAAGTTGCAGTTCCGATATGATAGGTCGTTTCGTTCTGCTGCTCAATGGAGATTTTGTCGGGCGTAAGACTTGGCGCAAGCTTCGGTCGTGCCGCCTCCTCCTCTGCGCGCTGTCTTTCCTGCTCCTTTCGCTCCGCCTGCATACGGCGGCGTGCTTCCTCCTCGCGCTCCAGAAGAACCTTTTCAAAGCTACGCAGATTCTCCTCGGTACGCTCCTTCGCATCACTGCTGGAGCAGATCACGATCCTTCGGGTGACGCCGTATCTGCTTTTCAGAATATTGGCGATGATCTCACCCGTTTTCGAGCGGTGGAGCAGATCGATTCCCGCATCGAGAAACGGCAGACGGACCGTGATCGTTTCGCCGTCATCCTCATACTCGGGATCGTAAAAAAAGCCCTTGGTGATCGCGCCGATATAGACAGATTCGTCCGCGATCTCTTTCATCTTATCGAGCGCGAACAGGCTCGGAGCATAGTGGGGAAAAATACGGAAGGAGAGAGCCTTATACAAGGTACAAAGCTCACTCTCGATCTGATACAGAAGGTCGGGATTCTGGTGCGTATCAAAATCCGCATCCACCTCAATACGAAGCGGCTGCTTGCAAACGCGCACCTTTATGTTCTTTGCGTCATTTAAGAGTCTGGCCTTTTCGCCCTCCGTCCGATAACGGCTGAAAAATTCAAAAAAGCCTTTGCTTGACGTAGTTTCACTCATATTTACATCCTTTGTATTTCTTCGATCAAACGGTCAACGATCTGCTCGGACGGGATCCTGTCAATAATCGTTCCGTGCTTAAAAAGACCCGCTTCGCCGATCCCACCTGCAATTCCAACGTCTGCCTCCCTTGCTTCACCGGGTCCGTTGACGACGCAGCCCATAAAGGCAACCGTCAGTGGCTTTTCACGTAGGGATAAGCGATCCAGCTTGTCCTCAAACTGCGAAAGAAGCGGGATCAGGTCAATGCGCGTGCGTCCGCACGTCGGACAGGAAACGATATTCATCCGACGCGACTTCGCAAAGCCGAGCGCATCGAGAATCGAATTGGCAGCAGAGATCTCTGCAGTGGGATCTGCCGTCAGAGAGACGCGGATCGTATCGCCGATCCCTGCGGACAAAAGCGCACCGATCCCGATCGCACTTTTGACGGTTCCCATTTGGGTACTACCCGCCTCGGTCACGCCGAGATGTAGGGGGTATTCGGTTTTTTCGGCAAGAATGCGGTTAACGTCTATCATTTTACGGACGTCGGACGCCTTGACCGAAATTACGGTATCATAAAACTCGCACGCTTCAAGGATCGATGCGTGATACAACGCACTTTCAGCCAAAGCCTCTGCCGTCGGTGCCCCGTATTTTTCGAGAATACTCTTCTCCACCGAGCCGCTGTTGACACCGATACGGATCGGAATGCCTTTTGCGCGGCAGGCATCAACGACCGCCTCGACCTTCTCGCGGCTACCGATGTTGCCGGGATTGATGCGGATCTTGTCCGCGCCTGCGGCGATCGCCGCCAAAGCGATACGGTGATCGAAATGTATATCCGCAACGAGCGGCACGGTAACGCCGCTCTCCTTCAGAAATGCAAAGGTGTCCGCCGCCGCCACGTCGGGCACTGCGAGACGCACGATATCACAGCCCGCCGCCGCAAGCGCACGCACCTGCTGCAGCGTTGCCTCTTTATCGTGCGTATCCGTATTGGTCATGGACTGCACCGCAATAGGAGCATCCCCACCGATGACGACCGAACCGACCCTCACACTTCTTGTTTTTCTACGAATTTTATTGTATTCCATACGTCCTCACATAATCAATGAAACGATATCCTTGATCGTGATCAATATCATAAATCCGAAAAGCACCACGATGCCCGCAAAATGCACCCATCCCTCATACTTTTCGGGGACCGGCTTTCGGAAGATCAGCTCGATCAATAGAAAGACCAGCCGCCCGCCGTCAAGTGCGGGGATAGGGAAAAGATTAAAGAGTCCAAGATTCATACTGATGATACCAAAAAGGTACAAAAGATGAAGCACGCTGACCTTTGCCGCCTCGCTGACGACAGCCGCCGCCCCCACAGGCCCCGAGACGGAGGAAATACCGTAGCGCCCCGTCAAAAGGTCAAAGAAGGACTCCCAGATCATCTTGAGGGTTGAGAGCGAATAGAAAAAGGCGTGCTTGATGACCGAGGTAAAGGTCTTTTCTTCCCCGTAAACACGGAAATCGGTCGCACCGAACACCTCTCCCTCGTTTTCCTCCGTCGGGAAGGTCACGGTCAGGGTATGCTCCACTCCGTCACGCAGAACGACGACCTCGATCGGTTCAACGCCGTTTCGCATGATCTCGTAATTCAGCTCGGTCAGAATATGCACGCGCGTATCTCCGACCTTCAGGATCTCATCCCCTGCCATAAGGCCGCTATCCTCGGAGGAAACGGTATATCCGCTCTGCTCGGTCGGCACGAAATCATAGATGACGGTAGAGCCGAGATTGGTGTTAAGCACCAGAAGCAGCATTGCCAAGGCACCGCAAAGCAGGTTCATAATCGCCCCTGCCGATACGATGATCAGGCGTTTCCACGCCGCCTTACTGCGGAAGGAATCGGGATGATCGGATTCTCCGTCCTCTCCCTCCATACTGACGTATCCGCCGATCGGGAACATTGAGAGCGCGTAGGTCGTACCGCTTTTTTTCGAGGTATACGAAATGAGCTTCGGCCCCATTCCGAGGGAAAATTCATTGACCTTTACGCCAAACATACGCGCGGTCAGAAAATGTCCAAGCTCATGAATAAAGATCAAAAAGCCAAAGACGAGTATTGCGATCAAAATATACATCAGTTTACTCCGTTCATAATTTCCCGTGCGACGATGCGTGCCTGACGGTCATAAGCGAAGATCCCGTCAAGCGCCCCTTCTGCCGCGGCATCCGACAGACGCTCGACCGTCTCGCAAACGACCTCGGCAATTCCGCAAAAGGAAAGCGAATCCGAGAGGAATGCCGCAACGGCGACCTCGTTTGCCGCATTTAAAACGGCAGGCACTGCGCCGCCGAGCGAGAGGCAACGGTACGCCGTTTTCAAAAGCGGAAAGGCTTCAAGATCGGGCTTGGCAAAGGTCAGCTTTCCCTGACGGAAGAGATCGAGCGGCTCGATCACCGCGGGCGCGCGGTCGGGATAAGTGATAGCGTACTGTACACACATACGCATATCGGGTGAGCCCATCTGCGCAATGACAGCGTTATCAATATATTCTACCGCGGAATGAATTATACTCTCACGGTGCACAACGACCTCGACCTGCTCGGGCTTCACCGAAAACAGATGGACTGCCTCCATTACCTCAAAGCCCTTATTCATCAGCGTTGCTGAATCAACGGTGATCTTTGCGCCCATCTTCCAGGTGGGGTGAGCAAGAGTCTCACGGCGCGTTACGCGCGACAGCTCCTCTCTCGTATAGCCGAAAAAGGGGCCGCCCGATGCCGTCAGAAGAATGCGCTTGACCTCCGCGGGACGCCCTGCTTTCATACACTGAAAGATCGCACAGTGCTCACTGTCAACAGGCAGGATCTCGGTTTGGTTCTCCTTGACGAGACGGTTCACGATCGCACCCGCGATGACCATTGATTCCTTGTTAGCGAGCGCAAGACGGCGCCCCGCCTTCAGGGTAGCGATCGTCGGACGCAAGCCGTCCATACCGAGCACGGAGTTCACCACCGTCTCGGCATCGGTCATCGCGATCCCATCAAGCAGCTCGTCGGTTCCCGATAAAACGCGTACCGACGTGTCCTTCAGGCGTATTTTCAGCTCCCTTGCCGCATTTTCATCGGCAACTGCGCAAAAGCGCGGCAAAAACGTCCGCGCCTGTGCTTCAAGAGTCTTGATATCGGAGCGGGCGGCTATATAATCCACCCGCAGATCCATTTGTTTTGCTACGTCGAGTGCCTGCAGTCCAACGGAGCCCGTTGAACCAAGCACGGCGATCGACCTTTTTTGACTGTCTTTCATAATCAACTCAGAATCGGCATCTTCAGAATGACTGCCGCAACCACGAGAAGCATAAGGACCGGAGAGACGGCGAGGATCGAATCAAACCGATCGAGGATGCCGCCGTGTCCCGGGAAAATGTGGCTGAAGTCCTTGATCCCGCGTTCTCTTTTGAGAAGCGATGCGATCAAGTCACCGATCTGAGAAACGACCGAAACGACGATTCCCGTCACGATGAGGAAGCCGTAATGCACGTGAAGATCGGTGACGGCTCCAACGATAAGCCCCCAGACAACGAAGGAAAGCGCGCATCCGAGAATGCCGCCGATCGATCCCTCGACCGTCTTTTTCGGACTGATCTCGGGAATCAGCTTGTGCTTTCCGAGGAAAAAGCCCGTAAAGTAAGCGAACGTATCGGTGGTCCATGCACCGATAAAGATCAAAAGATAATAGTAAGCCCCGTTATTGAAGTAGCGCAGAATGCAAAGCGAGGTCAGACCGAGCAAAACGTATGCACCGAACATAAACACGCTTGCAAAATCGCTGTACGCCTTACGGTTGCGGTAAAAGACCGCAACGGCGAACAGATACAAAAGCGTAAGAAGGATCGCAACGGCATACGAAAGAAACAGAAGCGCGCGGTCGGGCTTTCTGATATCTGCCGCAAAGCCATCGTGCAACAGATAGGTGGAGAGCGGCATCAAAACGGCGAGCAGATAAAACGGGATCGAGACTGCAACCGAACGGTGAAAGCCACAAGCACGCAAAAGCTCAAACATTGCGCCAACGCAAACGATCGCCACGGCAACGGGAATAATCTGCTCCGAAAATATCAGAACGGGAACGAATATACAAAGAAGTACAAGTGCTGTCAATATACGCGTTTTCATTTTTTTCCTCCCGCTGCACCCAAGCCACCGAATCGGCGCTGTCTGCCATAGAAGTCGGCAACGGCGTCGTTGATCTCCCGCTTCGTCAGCTCGGGCCACAAGGTTTTTGTAAAATAGTATTCGGCATATGCCGATTGCCAAAGCAAAAAGTTGGAAATGCGGAAATCGCCGCCCGTACGAACGACGAGATCGGGGTCGGGCAATCCTGCCGTATAAAGATGGGCAGAAACGTCCGCCTCGGTCACCTCGTGCTTTCCCTCTGCGATGAGGGCGTTGACAGCATGCACAAGCTCGTCACGCGCGCCGTAGTTCAGTGCAATGGAAAGGACGTGCTTTTTCTCTGCGGTCAGCTTTTCAAGTGCGACGATGCGCTCACGCAGACCATCGCCAAGACGCGTTCTGTCGCCAAGGAATATATAGCGGATGTTGTTCTGCTCGCTTTCCTTCGCGGCGGTATCCAGATATTCCTCAAGCAGGGACATGATCGCCTGCACCTCGTGCTCGGGACGCGACCAGTTCTCCGTTGAAAAGGCGTAGACCGTTACGTAACGGATCCCGATGGAAAAGCAGTATTCCGCAACCGTTCGGAAATTCTTAGCGCCAACCTTATGCCCGTATTCACGGGGCATTCCGCGCCGCTTCGCATAGCGACCGTTTCCGTCCATAATAAAAGCGATATGCGAGAGATGGTCGTCTACGGCGATCTCTTTTTGCTTTTTAGATCCGAACATCTCAGATCTCCATAATTTCCTTGTTTTTGATTGCGGTGACGGCGTCGATCTCCTTGACGTACTTGTCGGTCAGATCCTGGATCGACTTATCGCTTGCCTTCGCCTCGTCCTCGGTCATTTCGGAGTTCTTCTTCATGTCCTTGATCTTGTCGTTGGCGTCGCGGCGGATATTACGGATCGCAACCTTTGCGTCCTCACCCATTTTGGAGATCTGCTTGGTCATCTCCTTGCGACGCTCCTCGGTCAGCTGCGGGAACACCAGACGGATGATACGGCCGTCGTTTTGCGGATTGATCCCGAGGTCCGAGATCTGGATCGCCTTCTCGATCGATTTCAGCGTGGTGGAATCCCACGGGGTGATCGTCAGCGTGCGGGCATCGGTCACCTTGACCTCTGCCATCTGGTTGACGGCGGTGGGGCAACCGTAGTAGTCCACCGTGATCTTGGAAAGCACGTCGGGCGTTGCGCGACCTGCACGCATCGTCATCAGCTGAGAGCGGTAAGCGTCAATGCTCTTACCCATTTTGATTTCAAATTCCTTGGTGTCGAGTTTCATACTGTGTTTTCTCCTTATTTCATTCGGTAATCAAGGTACCGAGTTTTTCACCCATAACGGCTTTGTAAATGTTTTCTGCGCAATCGAGTCCGAATGCAAGCACGGGGATCTCTTTTTCCATACAGAAGGCGGTTGCCGTAAAATCAAGTGCGGCAAGCCCCTTCGAAAGGATCTCACGGTAGGAGACCGTATCGAGCTTCTTTGCGGTAGGATCCTTGCGCGGGTCGGCGGTATAGATACCGTCGATATTCTTTGCCATCAGCACGACGTCAGCACCGATCTCTGCGGCACGCACGGCGGCGGCAGTATCCGTCGACATAAAGGGGGTTCCAAGTCCGCAACCGAAAATGACGACGCGACGATTTTCAAGATGCTCGATCGCGCGGTCGCGAACGAACGGCTCTGCAAATTTATTCATATCCACAGCGGTCATAACGCGGGCGTCGATGCCTGCCTGAATAAAAGTGTCCTGCAGTGCAAGGGCGTTGATCGTGGTTGCCAGCATGCCCATATGGTCGGCACGTACGGCATCCATTTTCTTTCCCTGTCTGCCGCGCCAGATGTTACCTGCGCCGACGATGACGCCGATCTCCACCCCGACGGCAAGACATTTTTTCAGCACCTCTGCAATTTCAAGCACGAATTCCGTGTTGATCAGGCCGTCGCCGCCTGCGGCAAGCGCCTCGCCCGACAGCTTGAGCAAGATTCGTTTGTAAGCCGGTTTCTGTTCCATAAAAAACTCCTTAAATTGTTAATATAATACGTGCGCATTCGCGCTTCATATTCAAAAAGTCAGATCTCTTTTTTCAAAGATGCGATCGCGGCACCGCGGTCACTTGCGCCGAAGACCGAGGAGCCCGCAACGAGTACGTTTGCGCCCGCGCGCTTTGCGTCCTCTGCATTTTTTGCGTTGATCCCGCCGTCGACCTGGATATCGATCGAAAGACCGCGGCGGCGAAGCTCCTCCTTCAGCACCGCGACCTTGTCGAGGGTTTCGGGAATCAGCGCCTGCCCGCCGTAGCCCGGTTCAACCGTCATCACGAGGATCATATCGCAAAGAGAAAGATAGGGATAAATGCTTTCGATCGGGGTGTTCGGCTTAACCGAAAGCCCGACCTTCTTCCCCGTTTTCTGAATTGCCAGAAGGGTTTCCGTAACGTCCGAGCATGCCTCTGCGTGCACGGTGATCAGGTCGGCCCCCGCATCGGCAAAGCGTCCCACATATCGGATCGGTTCATCGATCATCAGATGCACGTCAAAGAACATATCGCTATGCTTACGCAGACACTGGATCACAGGGAGTCCGAAGCTGATGTTCGTAACGAAGGAGCCGTCCATTACGTCAAGATGGACCATATCTGCACCCGCCTTCGCAATGCTTTCAACCTCATCACCGAGCTTTGCAAAATCGCACGCGAGTACCGAAGGAGAAATTTTGATCATAGTGTTCCTTTCAGGCAAGCAGTTTGCGCAAATGCGCAGTTTTTTTCTTGCCGTTACCATAAGTCGTTTTTTTCATATGATGAAATAGGGAGTCCCGAAACCATCCGTACCGCCAAGCCCGTGACACGAAAAAAAGCGGACGTAAAGAGATCAGGCGGTGGCGGCGGTGCTGTAAGCACGGTACTGTGTGCCGTGCTTTTGGTTTTTATACCTCGAGCAGACAGAGAGCGACGGCGTGCGCCGCGATTCCCTCTTCACTGCCCGTAAAGCCCAGATGCTCCTCCGTCGTTGCCTTGACGTTTATGTGTGCCGGATCCGTATGAAGAGCCTGCGCGATGTTTTCCCGCATTTGTCCGATATAGGGCAAAAGCTTCGGCTTCTGTGCGACGACGGTACAGTCGATATTGCCGATTCTGCCGCCGCGCGCCGTCAAAACGTCGTATACGCGCGAAAGCAGGAGCATACTGGAGATCCCCGCGAATTCCTCGGAGGAGTCGGGAAAATGACGTCCGATGTCTCCTTCGCCGATCGCGCCGAGAATGGCGTCCATCACGGCGTGAAGCAAAACGTCGGCATCCGAATGTCCAAGCAGTCCCAGCGTATGCGGGATAGAAACGCCGCCAAGGACCAGCGCGCGCTCCTTTACCAAGCGATGCACGTCGTAGCCGTGCCCGATTCTGTATTCTGTCATTTTTCCTCCCGAGATCTCAGGATCGCTTCGGCAATATAGAGATCGGTTTTTGTCGTCAGCTTGATATTTTCTTCCCCGCAATCGACCATACGAACGGCGTAGCCGATGCGCTCGGCAAGCATATTGTCGTCGGTTGCCTCAAAGCCCTCCTTTTGCGCGGTAAAGGCGGCAGCCCTGTAAAGATCGGCACGGAAGACCTGCGGTGTGCCCGCACGCCAGAGCGTGGCCCTGTCAAGCGTCTTGGTAACCTTCCGATCCTTGTCCACCTAAGTCGGATCGTAGCCATGTCCGTTCT
>JAZSGY010000086.1:0-19998 GCA_045532985.1 Eubacteriales bacterium
GATGCCCGCCGGCGAGGCATCTGTCAGGAGCATTCCGCCGATGCCGTAGGCAGTCGGATTCCCGTATCCAAAAGCACCACAATGTGGTGCTTTTTTCATTTCGGGTTGGTGACCCGTACGCTCATCGACCCCGGCAATGCCCAAGCCCACTTTGCTTCCCCTTTTTCACTTTGCGTGGGCATTGCTGGGTTCGAGAATGCGACGAAGACACGATGCCCGCCGGCGAGGCATCTGTCAGGAGCATTCCGCCGATGCCGTAGGCAGTCGGATTCCCGTATCCAAAAGCACCACAATGTGGTGCTTTTTTCATTTCGGGTTGGTGACCCGTACACCGTTTCTCAGTTCAACCGATACGTGATCAGATCGGAATTGAATTTGTAAATCGTCTCGTTCTTTCTGTTTTTTGATTTTGTCAGGATCTCATACTCGGTTAAATTGTCCAGTATTTTGATTGCTCCCTGCTTCGTTATATTGGAATGAAGATACTCCGTAAACATCCTGTAATTGAAAAAGCCATCGGGGTTGTGGATCAATATTTTCTTTACGTATCCCCATTCCGTAGAGGTAAGCGAATCCCCGCTCCTTGACAGCTCGTTTTTGATCTCTTCAAGGTTTTTATAAATTAAACTGTATTGCACAGACGTTTTCAGAATGTAGAGCAGAAAGTAGGTCAGATCGTTGTTCGTATTCCGCGTGTCGGTGATCGCTCTGTAATAATCCCCCTTATTTTCGTTGATCGCCTCGCTCATAAAAATAGGGGCACCGGCGATATTGTTGATATAGCTCAGCCAAAAGGAGACCATCCGCGCGGTCCTGCCGTTGTAATCAAAGTACGGATGAACGTACAGGATATAGTATTGGCAGATATACGGCAAAAGGATCCCGTATTTTTCAATGCTTTCGGGATCGTTCGCGAAGGAAAACATACTGTCCATGCATTCCCCGACGATCGCAGGATCAGCCCCCTCGTAAACGTCGATATAGACCTTGTCGTGACGGTAGTAGGCATTTGGTAGCAGGCATTTGTCATCCTCCAGACAATCTTGACTTAAAATGCCGTACAGCTTTCTTAAATTATCCTTGTTGAATTCGGGCTCCTCGCTGACGAGGAAACGCACCGCATCGATCATATTTTTAACGATCCGATCGTTTCGATCCTCCAACACGTTCTTTTCACAGATCTCTGCGATCCTTTTGCGAGTCGTCGGGACGTTTTCAATATTCAGTGATCCCTCAATTTCGGAAAAAAGGCGCGCCATCGTCAGATCTTCAATATTTCTGTTGAACAGCAAGCTGTGCTTGGTCTCGTAATCTGACAAAAGAATCCTCAGGTATTCGCTATGTGCAGATAAAAATTCTACATTGTTCACGTAGAAAATGTGCTTGGAGTTGAAGGATCTTAACGCGATCGGCTCGAAAAATTCCGAATTCTCCTCCACCAACCGATCCTTCACGTCAAGAAAACAGGAAAACTCCTCCTTTGACATCATAATGCCCTTTTTTCTGTTGTACCGCAGATCGTCAATGGTGTGATAGTCGCCCTTCAAAAGCAGTGTCAATATCTCATCCTTGGTCATCGCGTTTGCCTCCTTGGTTCTTTGAGTCAACTTGATTATAACCGATTTTAACCGATTTGTCAACCGTTTAGTCAACTTTTTCGTAAACCATTTGAAAGCTATTTTGTTTTTTTCGCAAGCGGGACGTTCTTAGGTCAGTAAATCGGTGCGGCGGCGCGTTTTTCCCGCAGATTTTTTTCATAAAAATATTGTGAAATGCTTGACGAATGCCGTCATTGGGTGTATAATAATAAATAATTTATTGTGAATAATAAAAAAATACATAAAAAAAGAGAGGTCATTACCATGGAAAGAGTTTACAATTTTTCAGCAGGTCCCTCGATGCTTCCGCTGGAGGTGCTTGAAAAGGCAAAGGAGGAGCTGCTCTGCTACGGCGAGAGCGGTATGTCCGTGCTTGAGATGAGCCACCGCTCCAAGGACTACGAGCCGATCATTCAGGGTGCTGAGGCTGCCCTCCGTAAGCTGATGAACATTCCCGACAATTATAAGGTGCTGTTTTTGCAGGGCGGCGCTTCGACGCAGTTCGCGGCAGTTCCGCTGAACCTGCTTTCTGTCGGCGGTAAGGCTGACTATATCGTTTCGGGTCAGTTCTCGAACAAGGCGTATAAGGAAGCAAAGAAGTACGGCGACGTCAGCGTCGTTGCCTCCTCGGCTGCCGACAACTTCTCCTACGTTCCCGAGATCACCCACGCGGACATCCGTCCCGACGCAGACTATCTGCACGTCTGCTTCAACAACACCATCTACGGCACGAAGTTCCACTACATCCCCGACACGGGCGATATCCCGCTGGTTGCCGATATGTCCTCCTGCATCATCTCCGAGCCCGTTGACGTTTCGAAGTTCGGCGTGATCTACGCAGGCGCACAGAAGAATATGGCTCCCGCAGGTCTTACCATCGTCATCATCCGTGAGGATCTGGTCGGTAAGGCTCGTCCCGAGACCCCCTCGATGCTCGACTACAAGCTGATGGTCGAGAACGACTCGATGTACAACACGCCCCCCTGCTTCTGCATCTATATGTGCAAGCTCGTTTGCGAGTGGATCCTCTCGATCGGCGGTCTTGAGGAGATGAAGCGTCGCAATGAGAAGAAGGCAAGCCTCTTGTACGATTACCTCGACAGCCAGGATTACTACACCGCTCCCGTCGTTGCACGCAACCGTTCGATGATGAACGTTACCTTCGTCACGGGCGTTGAGGAGCTTGACAAGAAGTTCGCATCCGAGGCGGCAAAGGCAGGCCTCAAGAACCTGAAGGGTCACCGCTCGGTCGGCGGTATGCGCGCCTCGATCTACAACGCAATGCCCTACGAGGGCGTTGTGAAGCTCGTCGAATTCATGAAGAAGTTCGCCGAGGAAAATCCGAAGGACTAATTTACGAAAAAGAAGGAAAAACAGCTATGTATCAGATCCAGATGTTAAACAAGATCGCCGCGATCGGTACCGACCGCCTGGATAAGGCGCTCTACACCGTCGGCGAAGCTATCGAAAATCCCGACGCCATTCTCGTCCGCTCGGCATCGATGCACGAGATGGAAATGCCCGCAAGCCTGAAGGCGATCGCGCGTGCAGGTGCGGGTGTCAACAACATTCCCGTTGACAAGTGTGCCGAGGCTGGCATCGTCGTATTCAATACGCCGGGTGCCAACGCAAACGGCGTAAAGGAGCTTGCCGTTGCCGCCCTTTTGCTCGCATCGCGCGACATCGTCGGCGGTATCGAGTGGGCGAAGACGCTGGCGGGCGATCCCGACGCGGCAAAGAAGGTCGAAAAGGGCAAATCCGCATACGCGGGCTGTGAGGTCGCGGGCAAGACGCTCGGCGTCATCGGTCTCGGTGCGATCGGCGGCCTCGTTGCAAACGTGGCGGAGGACCTGCATATGACGGTTCTCGGCTGTGACCCCTACATCTCGATCAACGCCGCATGGGGCCTGTCGCGTAAGATCAAGCACGCCGCAAGCTACGAGGATATCTACAAGGCGGCAGACTACATCACCCTGCACGTTCCCGCAACTCCCACCACGAAGAAGATGATCAACAAGGACACCATCGCAATGATGAAGGACGGCGTCCGCATCATCAACCTCGCGCGTGCCGACCTCGTTGACGCAGACGCGATCAAGGAAGCGCTTGCAAGCGGTAAGGTTGCCGCGTACGTCACCGACTTCCCGACCCCCGAGACCATCGGTGTAAAGGGCATTACCTGCATCCCCCACCTCGGCGCATCGACCGCTGAGAGCGAGGACAACTGTGCTGTGATGGCGTGTGACGAGCTGAACGAGTTCCTCACCACGGGTAACATCGTAAACAGCGTGAACTACCCGAACGTAGCGATCCCCCACACGGGCGCCGCGCGCGTTTGCGTATTCCACAAGAACATTCCGAATATGCTGAATGCCATCACCGCCGCGTTCAAGAACGTGAACATCGAGAACATGGCAAACGGCAGTAAGGGCGACTACGCCTACACCATCGTGGAAACGGGTGAGGCGGTTCCCGCCGACGTGATCGACGCTGTAAAGGCGATCGAGGGCGTTATCAAAACGAACGTTCTGTAATCAGGGGCTGTCACCTTTCGGTAAAACCGAAAATGGCAGGATCAAGACAATGAAAAAATCGGCTACCGAGGTAGCCGATTTTTTTATTGGTTGGGCTCGGGGCGCTCCCCCACCCAATCCCATTCGCCGAGCACGTAAAGATCGGCTTGCAAAAACGGTGCGTTGCGGCTGCCGAACTTGATACCGTCCCACTGTGCGGCACTGCCGCTGAAGAAGACGCGCTGTAAGGAGGTACAGCCGTCAAAGGCGATCGGCTGTACCGATCTGACCCTCTCGCCGATGACGACGTCGGTCAGCATACGGCAGTTCCGGAAGGCGCCCATGTGGATCAGATCGTGGTCTCTTACCGCCACGACACGAAGCGAGGCGGGCAGATAATAGGTCTGTGAAACGTCGGTCGTCGCACCGAGATAGCTCTGCGTGATCTGCACGCTGTCGGGATACCAATCGTAGCCGAAAACGTAGCCGAGCGGATACTGATAGGGATCATCCCCGTCCTTACGCATATCGCCGACGAAGGGGAGATTCAGCACCTCAAGCGAGGTGCAGGCGGCAAACGCGCCAACCCCCATAAAGGTCACGCTGTCGGGCACCGTCAGCGTCGTGAGCGAGGTACAGTCGTAGAAGGCGAATCTGCCGATCTCGGTCACGCCCTCCTCAAGAATGATGCTGTCGATCATACTGCAGTGGTCGAAGGCGGCACGCATGATCGCGCTGTCCGTGACCGTCACGCAGGAAAGCGACTCGGGAATATAGAAGAATCCCTTCGCCAGCGAGCTTGCGATACCGATATAGTTCTGCTCGGTTTGCACGCCGCCGCTGTACGGCTGTGTGCCGAACAGATAGCCGAGCGGGTACTGCTGGGATTCGGCGGAGTTCTTTCGCCGCTCTCCGATGAAGGGCAAAGTCAGCTCACGCAACGCGCCGCAGCCCTCAAACGCCGCCGCGCCGACGTACTCGAGGCTCTTTGGCAGGAAAACGATCTCAAGCGAGGTGCATCCGGCAAACGCCGACGCGCCGATCTGTTTGATCCCTTCCTCGACCGTAAGGACGGTGAGCGTCGCGTTGTCCTTGAAGGCGTCTGCCGCGATCGTCGTAACGGGATATCCCTCGACCGTCGGATCTACCGTCACCTCCGCGTCGTCGCCGAGATACCGCGTCAGCATCGCCTCGCCGTCGTTGACGGTGTACGTAAAGGCAACGGTGAATTTCGCGTACAGATCGATCTCTCCCGTCGTGCCCGCCTTAATTTTCTCGATCGGCTTCGTATACTCCGCGTCGCGGTACCAGCCCTCAAAGGTCATATTGTCGTCGGGGATCGGGGCGGCAAGCGCCGTCCCCACCTCGCTGTGATAGCGCACGGGGTTGTCGGGGTGATTGACACCGCCGTTCATATGATAGTTGATCTCGTATTCCCCGACCCCGTCAGGGTCGATCCCCGCACACGCGGCGAGCAGAAGAAGGGTAAGCAGTAAAAGTGCACTCAGTAGAACGATGCGTTTCATAGATGCTCCTTGTTCGTTTTTTCTCATTATAGCATATTCCCCTATAAAAAGCAAGCGCAAAAAAGGGCTGTCTTTGAGACAGCCCCTTTTCTTATTTCGTCAGTCCGAACTTATCCTTCAAGATATTCAGTCCCGCGACGTAAATATTGTAGCTCTTCTGATAGGTGGTAACGAAGGTGTTGTTGTTCGCCTGCACCGAGATCGTGAGCGCCGCCTGCGGCGAATAGACGCCCGCGGGGGGATTCGAGCCCGCGCCGAGCGAGAAGGCGAGCGTACCCATAATGCCCTCAAACGGTGAGCCGATCGAATCGTAGATCAGATTGATCATCTCAACCGTCGCGGCATCCTTGTTGTACTTGAACATGACCGCATACTCGGCGTAGGAATCACGCACGTCGGCGGAATACTCGTTGATGCACTGCAAATACGCCGTTGCGGCGGAGAAATTCTCGGTCGAGAGCGCGATCATACCGCCCTCGGCAAGGTCGTGGACGTAGGTGTTATAATTCTTCGCGGAGCTGTGCTTCGGGAAAACGATGAGGCCGCGGCGATCGGTCATAGCGCGGATCTCCGGCATTTCGATCTCAGAGAGGAGCATACCCTGCGCCAGAAGGACGTTACCGTTTGAAAAGTAGGTCGAGGTGCGCGACTCATCCGTGCCCGTGCCGACGGTGCGGAAGACCGCCTGCGCCGTCAGAAGATCGAAAATATCCCGTGCAAAGGTGAAGTAGGTGGAATGCTCGTAGGGAACGCTGTAATCCCCCGTGTTATCCCGCTCGTAGAGCGAATTTTCCGAGCCGTAGAAGAAGGGGTACACGCAGATCGAGGAGCAGGCGAAGCCGATCAGGTCGTCGTCCTTCTGTGCATAGCCGCTCTGATTGGTGGACGCCTCAACCCACACGTCGTCGATCAGGGTCGCAAAGTAATCGTAGGTCCAAAGCCCCTCTTTGATATCGCCGTAAAGGATATCGATCGGGCTGCCCGTCGATTCCTCGTAGCGGTCGATGTTGACGAACAGAACGTGGCAGGAGCGCAATATATCAATGAAATAGTCGCCCGCGAGGAAATACTTGATCGCGGGATTCAGCGTCAGTCCGTTCATAAAGTCGACGTACCAGCCGTTCTCCTCGGTCAGCTCCAGATAGTTTTCCTCATCGCTGTCCATCACGTTATAGAGCGCACCGTTCATTGCCGCGCGGATGCCGCCGTATACGTCGTCGATGAAGATGTCGGGCGTCTCATCGCTGTTCGCCATGACCAGCTCCTCGATATAGGTCTGTACCTCGTTGTACTGATTGTGCGCCTCGACGTACTGCACGTCGATACCGAGCATATCCGATACGTCCTTGTTGCGGTTGGTCGCCAGATTCACGACGTCGTCGGAGGTCGCCACGTCACTGCCCCTGAGATAGCGCACAGAGGTCGGCGTGGAGTTGCCCATATTCTGATCGACAGAGACGCTGATACGCAGAGTGGTGCCCGAGAAGTCGACCGTCTCCCACTTCGTTCCCTTACCGATGTTCGAGTCCTTCGTCTTCCCGTCCCCATCACCGTCGCCGCAGGCAACGAGCGAAAGAAGCACGAGCATCAGAAGAAAAAGGAGTCCCGCAATTTTTTTCATAGATCTATTTCCTTTCGTTGAAGGTGTTCTATCTATATAGTAACTTTTTTCCTTGCTTTTGTCAACATTTTTCCGAGTTTTTGTTTTTTTAGTTACTTTTTCACAAGAAAAAGTTCCATTTTGACACGTCGGGAAAAAGCCGCGTACAGATTTTCATTTCCTCTTGCAAAAGCCCCTCCTCTATGTTATAATAATGTAATAAGTATATTTTGAAGGAGGCATTATGGACCGTCCTTTTCTGAGTCTACTCTATCCCACCGAGGAATCGGCGGAGCTTCACCGCGTGGCGGAAAACCTGCCGCGCATTGACGAGGACACCGCAGACCAGCTCGGGCTTTCAGCGCTTTTGCCGCTGAAGAGCTGTTCTCTGTCGGACTTCTTCACCGCAGATCCCGACGTGATCCTTTACAGACAGAGGACCTTCTCGGATCTTCTGCGCTTCCCCGCCGCAGTCTCGACGCTCTCGCGTGCGCTTCCGATCCTTTGCGACATCCGCGAGCTGCGCGCGCTTGAAAGCACGGGCGGCGACAGCGGCGACGCCTACCTTTACAGCATGACCGAGATCGAGCTGTACGTCAGCTGCATCGACCTGCTTGCCGAGGGGCTCGCCGACGACGGCGAGCGCTTTGAGAGCCCCGCGCTCTCGACGCTTTATAAGACCGTGCGCGAGCTTGCCGAAAGCGACTACTACCGCGAGCTGAACGAGAAGCTCAACGCCCTCTCCTCCCGCGTGCGTGAGGTGCGGAGCATCACCGTCGGCGTCAACCTTGACGAGCAGCTTCGCCCCGTTGAGGCGGGCGTGCTTTCGGTCAACGGCGAGACCTTCAAGTCGGGCAAGCTGCTCGACAAGATCCTGCGGATGAGCTTCAAAAACGACGCCTTCACCTGCATTGCGGCGCTCGCCCCCTTCGGCGGTCGCGGACAGTCGGAGAACCGTGAGGCGGCGCTCAACTCCGCCTTCCACGGCGCACTTGCCGAGGTCTTTCGCGACTCGGTCAAGGGCTGGCGCGCGATCGTCGGCGACTACGTGCTGAGCAACACCGACTTTTTGCTCTCGATATTGCCCGAGATCGAATTCGTCACCCGCGCGGTCGCCTACCTCGGACGGCTGACCGAGCTGTCGAAGGACTACGTTTTCCCGACCCTTGCCGCGCCCGCGGCGAAGGCGTTTGCGGCAACGGGGCTTTATAACCCCGACGTGGCACTGCGCATCGACGGACCCGTGGTCGATAACGACTTCGCCTTCGACGACGACGCACGCATCTATATTCTGACGGGCCCCAACCGCGGCGGCAAATCGGTCATCACCTGCGCCGTCGGGATCGCGCAGGCGCTCTGTCAGCTCGGACTTCCCGTCCCCGCCAAAAGCGCGACGATCTCGCCCGCTGACGGGATCTTCGTCCACTTCCCCGACGGGGCGGACGACACGATCGACAAGGGGCGACTTGGCGAGGAATGCGCCCGCCTGCGTGAGATCTTCGACGCCCTCTCCGAAAACAGCCTCGTCCTTCTTGACGAGTCGCTCTCCTCGACGGGTGCGTACGAGGCGGCGTATATCGCCGCGGAGCTGCTTGCAGCCTTCGGCGCGCTCGGCGTGCGCGGCATCTTCTCGACGCACCTGCACGAGCTTGCCGCATCGACCGACGCGATCAACGAAAAGAGCACGCGCGTCGGCGGTGTGCGGATCGACAACCTCGTTGCGGGGATCGAGGAGGGGCTGCGCTCCTTCCTGATTCTGCGCCGCAAGCCCGACGGACGGAGCTACGCCGGCGACATTGCCGATAAATACGGACTTTCCTTTGAAAAACTGATCAAGAAAGAGGATTAAATTATGGAACGTGAAAATCAACTGCTGAAGATCTTAGAGTCGGACGCACGTCTGTCCGACGAGCAGATCGCAAGAATGTGCGACAAGGAAACGGGCGACATCAAAAGGATGATCGAAACCTATGAAAAGGACGGCGTCATCCTCGGCTACAAGGCACTCATCGACTGGGACAAGACCGACCGCGAATACGTTTCCGCCCTCATTGAGCTGAAGATCACCCCCCAGCGCGACCGCGGCTTCGACCGCGTGGCGGAGCGCATCTATAACTTCCCCGAGGTCAAGAGTCTTTATCTGATGAGCGGCGCGTACGACCTCTGCCTTCTCATTGAGGGACGCACGATGAAGGAGGTCGCCTACTTCGTTGCGCGCAAGCTCGCACCGATCGAGGACGTGATCTCGACCGCCACGCACTTCGTTTTGCGGAAATACAAGGACAAGGGCGTCATCTACGGTCCCGCCGTCATTGATGAAAGAGGGAACTGCCTGTGATCGACTACGAAAAAATACTCTCACAGTCGGTGCAGTCGATCGCGCCGTCGGGCATTCGGAAATTTTTCGATCTGCTCGAGGAGATGCACGATCCCGATATGGTCGCCCTGACCGTCGGACAGCCCGACTTCGTGACGCCGTGGCACATCCGCTCTGCCGCGATCGAGAGTCTTGAAAGCGGAAAGACCTATTACACCTCAAACAGCGGCACGATGGATCTGCGCATTGCCATCAGCGATTACCTCGCCCGCCGCTTCGATATCCACTATCAGCCGAAGGACGAGGTCGTCGTCACCGTCGGCGGCAGTGAGGCGATCGATCTCGCCATCCGCGCGCTCGTAAACCCGGGCGACGAGGTCATTATCCCCCAGCCCGCCTTTGTTTGCTACGGCCCGCTCGTGACGATGGCAGGCGGCGTGCCCGTCTACCTCGACTTAAAGGAGGAAAACCGCTTCCGCCTGACCGCCGCGGAGCTGCGCGGCGCGATCACGCCGAAGACCAAGCTCCTCGTGCTTCCCTTCCCGAGCAATCCGACGGGCGCAATTATGGAGCGTGAGGATCTTCTTGCGATCGCAGAGGTTCTGCGCGGCACCGATATTATGGTGCTGAGCGACGAGATCTACGCCGAGCTGACCTACGGTCACCGCCACGTCTCGATCGCCTCGATCGACGGAATGTGGGAGCGCACCGTGCTTGCCAGCGGCTTCTCGAAGGCGTACGCAATGACGGGCTGGCGTATGGGCTACGTCTGTGCCCCCGCGCCCGTAATGCATCAGATCTTCAAGATCCATCAGTACGCGATCATGTGCGCGCCGACGACCTCGCAGTTCGCCGCGATCGAGGCGTTGCAAAACGGCGACGAGGACGTCGCCGAAATGGTCGCGGAATACGACCGCCGCCGCAAATACTTAATGCGCCGCTTCTCTGAGATCGGGCTTCCCTGCTTTGAGCCCGAGGGGGCGTTTTACGTCTTCCCGAATCTGTCGGGCTTCGGTATGAGCAGTGAGCAGTTCTGTGAAAGGCTCCTCTTTGAATACAAGGTCGCCATCGTCCCCGGCAACGCGCTCGGCGCGTGTGGCGAGGGCTTCGCACGCATCTCCTACGCCTACTCGATCGCGCATCTGGAAAAGGCGGTCACCCGCATCGGACAAATGATCGAGGATCTCAGACGCACGAAGGAGTGAGCCCCGTGAAAACCACCGTGCTTTTAGTCCGCCACGGGCAGAGCCTTGGCAACCTCACCGAGCGCTTTCTCGGTCACACCGACCTCGACCTCTCGCCGCTCGGCGTGCAGCAGGCAGAGCTTCTCGGCGAATATCTGAAGGACCGACCGATCGACGCGGCAGAGGCAAGCGACCTGATCCGCGCCTATCATACGGCTGTGGCGGCGCTTCGCTACCACGGCATCACGCCAAAGAAAAACGCGGGCTTCCGCGAGATCTACGCGGGCGCGTGGGAGAATATGCGCTTTGACGACATCGCGGCAACCTACCCCGACGGGTGGCAGATCTGGCGCACCGATATCGGGCACGCCTGCCCCGTGGACGGGGAATCGGTAGCGGCACTCGCAGAGCGCATCTACGCCGCCTTCGACGGGCTCGTCGCTCGCTACGCGGGCAAGACCGTGCTGGTCGGCACGCACGCAACGCCGATCAGGCTTCTTAAGTGCCGTGCCCTCGGCATCCCCGTAGCCGACGCCGCGCGCGTCCCGTGGGCACCGAACGCATCGCTCACCGAGATCACGGCAGAGCGCGGCGTGCTGACCCTCGTACGCGACGGCGAGGACGCATATCTTGGCGACCTGCGCTCTACCTTGAAAAATGCGTAAGGACGGTCGTCCCAAAATCAAAAACGGCAAAGAAAGGGGCTGTCACCTTTGGGTAAAACCGAAAATGGCGAAAAAGAAAATGAAGAACGACACCTTGCCCTGTCCGAGTCGTGTGTCGCATCCGATCGCCTCGTCAATCTCGGCTCCGCCTGCTCGCACTTGGTCGGACTTCGCGGCATCAAAACATCACACTGTGATGTTTTGATTTGCTCACCCCAAATCTGACAAGCCCTTCATCAAACAAAAGAGGCTGTCTCAAATTTTGCATTTGAGACAGCCTCTTTTAATTTTAACGGTCGGGATTCTCGAACCTCGATACCAGCTCGGCGATTCCCGCAACGTAGACGTTGTAGCTCGTCTGGTAGGTGTTAACGAAGGTGTTGTTCTTCGTGTTGACACAGCCAAGGAGCGTGTTTTTCGGCGTGTTGGTGCCGTCGCCGGGGACCGCTACGAGGTCAAAGGCAAGCGTACCCATAATGCCCTCAAACGGCGAGCCGATCGAGTCGTAGATGACGTCGATCATCTCGACGGTTGCGGCGTCCTTGTTGAACTTATACTTGAGCGCGAATTCCTTATACTGCTGGATCATCGCCTCGGACTCCTCGTTGACCAGCTGCAGATATGCGGTGCAGGCGGAGAACTTGTTCGTCGACATCGCGATCGAGCCGATCTCGGCAATATCGTGGATGTAGGTGTTGTAGCTCTTTACACCGACCGGCTTCGGATACACGATAACGCCCTTTTTCCCCTTCATATCGCGAACCTCGGGGTTCTCAAGGTCGGAGAGCCACATGCCCTCAGCAAGCAGAACGTTGCCGTTTGCAAAGAGCGTCGAGCTGCGCGTGCCGTTGTTCGTCTCGGTCGTACGGTAGACTGCCTGACCCGTCAGCATATTGAAGATATCGCTTGCAAAGGTAAAATAGTCCTGATTTTCGTACAGCACGCTGTAGCTGCCGTCGTTGTCCTTGATGTACAGCGAGTCTTCATTCGAGCCGTAAAGGAAGGGATAGACCGAGATCGAGTCGATCACCAATCCGATCAGATCGTCATCCACCGCCGCCGAGCCGTTATTGCCGGGCGCGGGTGTCCAAAGCCCGCTTGTGAGCGCGGAAAGATAGTCGTAGTCCCATTTACCTTCCTTGATATCGTTGTAAAGGATCTCGATCACGCTTGCCGTGGATTCCTCATAACGGTCAATGTTGATAAACAGAACGTGTGCCTCACGCAATACGTCGATGAAGTAGTCGCCCGCGAGGATGTACTTGACCGCGGGATTAAAGGTCAGACCGTTCATATAGTCGACGTACCAGCCGTTTTCCTCGGTCAGACCAAACTTCACGAAGTAGTTCGTACCCTCGGATGCGTCCTGATCTAAAACGTTACGCAGGTTGCCGTTCATTGCCGAACGGATGCTGCCGAATGCGTCGTCAACGAAGATGTCGGGCGTCTCGTCGGTTGCCGCCATGACCAGCTCGTCGATGTACTCCTGCACCTCCGCGTACTGGTGCTTGACCTCCTGATACTCGACCTCGATACCGAGCATATCGCGCACGTTCTTGTTGCGGTTGAACACGAGGTTCTGCACCTCGTCACTCGTTGCCTCGTTTGAGCCGCGGATGTAGCGATCGGAGGACGGAATGGTCGCTTTCATGTTGTACTGCTCGATCGAGAGGCTGATCTTGATCTTTTCCCCCTCAAATTCAGTCACACCCTCCCACTTCGTTCCCTTCGTCAGGTCCGAGTTGATGGAGGCTGAGCCCTTACCGTCGTCGCCGCACGCAAAAAGCGCGCCGAGGCAAAGGGTAAGCAGAATCAAAAGCGTGAGTAAGTTTCTTTTCATTCAGTATTAGACCTCTCTTTTTTAGTTTGTCGAACGAAAAAACGTCCGTATTCAATATCTTACCACACCGCTCGCAAAAAGTCAACCGCTCGCGGGGGGAAAGATTGCTGTTTTTTGCTCTGTTTTTTATAAAAGCAGCTATCTTTATCGTGTTGTGCCCTCGGGGACACAACGTAATCCGAGACAGCCTTTGGCTTAGCGTGTGTCGGTTAAGACTGCTTGCCGTTGAATCTCGAGATGAGCTCGGCGATTCCCGCAACGTAGACGTTGTAGCTCGTCTGATAGCTGTTAACGAAGCCGTTATTCTCGGTCTTGACCGAGGATACCAACGCATTCTTCGGCGTCGTGGTGCCGTCGCCGGGGACCGCTACGAGGTCAAAGGCGAGCGTGCCCATAATGCCCTCAAACGGCGAACCGATCGTATCGTAGATGACGTCGATCATCTCAACCGTTGCGGCGTCCTTGTTGAGCTTATACTTCACCGCGTATTCCTTATATTCGGTGATCATCGCCTCCGACTCCTCGTTCACGCACTGCAAATAAGCGGTGCAGGCGGCGAAGCTTTTCGTCGACAGCGCGATCGAGCCGATCTCGGCAATATCCTGGACGTAGGTGTTGTAGGTCTTCACCCCACTATGATACTTCGGGAATACGATCGCCCCCTTTCTATCCTTCATATCGCGGATCTCGGGATTCTCGTAGTCCGAGAGGTAGAAGCCCTCGCCGATCAGCACGTTGCCGTTTGCGAAGACGGTAGAGGTGCGCGTCTCAAAGTCCGACGCACCGCCGTCGACCATACAGACCCCCTGCTGGGTCAAGAGCGTAAAGATCGCGTTGGCAAAGCCGAAGTAGCTCTGATTTTCGTACAGCACGTCGTAGCTGCCGTCGCCCTTTTTGAGGTAGAGCGAGGCGGCGTCGGCGCTGCTGCCGTAGAAGAAGGGGTAGACCGCGACCGCGTCGATGGCAAAGCCGATCAGATCGTCGTTGATCTTCGCCTTGCCCGTAGTGTTGCCCGCCGCGGGATCCCAATGCTCGCTGATCAGCGTCGCCATATAGTCGTAGGTCCACTTACCCTCCTTGATATCGTTATAGAGGATCTCGATCGGGGCGCCCGTGGTCTCCTCGTAGCGGTCGATGTTGATAAAAAGAACGTGTGAGGAGCGAAGCACGTCGATAAAATAGTCCCCCGCGAGGATATACTTCACCGACGGATTGAAGGAAAGACCGTTCATATAGTCGACGTACCAGCCGTTTTCCTCGGAGAGACCGAACTTCACAAAGTAGTTCGTACCCTCGGATGCGTCCTGATCTAAAACGTTACGCAGGTTGCCGTTCATCGCCGAACGGATGCTGCCGTAGATATCGTCGATGAAGATATCGGGCGTTTCGTCGGTTGCCGCCATGACCTGCTCGTCAATGTACTCCTGTACCTTGTCCCACTGATGGCGGACCTCCTGATACGCAACGCTGATGCCGAGCATATCGCGCACGTTTCTGTTGCGGTCGTAAACGAGGTTCTGCACCTCGTCACTCGTTGCCTCGTTTGAGCCGCGGATATAGCGCTCGGAGGCGGGGACGGTCGGCTTGTAATCCGACTGCATGGCAGAGATGCTGATCTTCAGCTCCGTGCCCTCAAACTCGGTCACGCTCTCCCACTTCGTGCCCTCCGTCAGGCTCGTGTTAATGGTTGCCGAGCCGTCGCCGTCGTCGCCGCAGGCGCAAAACACCGAAAGCAAAAGGATGAGCAATAAAAGAAAGCCTGTTTTTTTCATACCTTTTCTCCCCAAAAAGGCTGTCTCGGATCGAGACAGCCTTTGGCTTAGCGTGTGTCGGTTAAGACTGCTTGCCGTTGAATCTCGAGATGAGCTCGGCAATACCTGCAACGTAGACGTTGTAACTCGTCTGATAGGTATTAACGAAGGTGTTGTTCAGCGAACGGACCGAGCCGACCAATGCGTTTTTCGGCGTGTTGGTGCCGTCGCCGACGACCGCTACGAGGTCAAACGCCAGCGTGCCCATAATGCCCTCAAACGGCGAGCCGATCGTATCGTAGATCAGGTCGATCATATCTGCCGTTGCGGCATCCTTGTTGTACTTGAACTTCAGAGCAAACTCAGTGTACTCGGTGACCATCTCGTCGGAATTCTCGTTGACGCACTGCAGATATGCGGTGCAGGCGGAGAACTTCTGCGTCGACATTGCGATCGAGCCAACCTCGGCGATATCGTGGATGTAGGTGTTGTAGGAGGAGCCGCCGGTCTGCTTCGGATACACGATAACGCCCTTGTTGTCCTTCATATCGCGGACCTCGGGGTTCTCAAGGTCGGAGAGCCACATGCCCTCAGCAAGCACAACGTTGCCGTTTGCAAAGAGCGTTGAGGTACGCTTATCGGTGCCCTGACCGTCCTCACTGGTCTGGTATACGCCCTGCGAGGTCAGCATATTGAAGATCTGGTTTGCGAAGGTGAAGTAGGTCTGGTTCTCGTACAGAACCTCATAGCCGCCCTGCGGGGTCTTGATGTAGAGCGAGTTATCGTTCGATCCGTAGAAGAAGGGATAGACTGCGATCGAGTCGATGGCAAAGCCGATCAGGTCATCGTCCAGTGCTGCCTTACCCGTTCTGTTGCTTGCCGCGGGCTGCCACAGGCCGTCAACCAGCTCGGTCAGGCGGTCGTAGGTCCAGAGTCCCTGCTTGATCTCGTCGTACAGAACCTCGATATAACTACCCGAGGACTCCTCGTAACGGTCAATGTTGATAAAGAGGACGTGTGCCTCACGCAAAACGTCGATGAAGTAGTCACCCGCAAGGATGTACTTGACGGCGGGATTAAAGGTCAAACCGTTCATATAGTCCTCGTACCAGCCGTTTTCGTCGGTCATACCGAACTTCACGAAGTAGTTCTCACCCTCGGACTTGTCAACCTCAAGCACGTTACGCAGGTTACCGTTCATCGCGGAGCGGATGCTGCCGAATACGTCGTCGATAAAGATGTCGGGCGTCTCGTCGGTTGCCGCCATGACCAGCTCGTCAATGTAACTGTTGACTGCCGCGTACTGGTGCTTGACCTCCTGATACTCGACCTCAATACCGAGCATATCGCGCACGTTCTTGTTACGGTTGAACACGAGGTTCTGCACCTCGTCACTCGTTGCCTCGTTTGAGCCGCGGATATAGCGGTCGGAGGAGGGGATGGTCGATTTGTTGTTGTACTGCTCGACCGAGAGGCTGATCTTGATCTTCTCACCCTCGAACTGATCAACACCCTCCCAGTGCGTACCCTTAACGATGTTGCTGTCGATGGTTGCCGAGCCGCCGTCGCCGCCGCCGCACGCGAGAAGCACGCCAAGGCAGAGAGCAAGGAGCGAAAGAAGACAGAGCCATTTTACTTTTTTCATAGCATTTCCTTTCGTAAGATATCTTTTCTATAAAATATAGATATCCTATTATACTACGCTATCAACAAAATGTCAATATCCGAATCTGTTTTTTGTCTATTTTGTCAAATTCGTCGCGCAATGCGGTCGGTGAATCGCAAAAACGCGGCGCGTCCTGCGGCGTCGGTCTTGAATACGCCCGCATCCGAAAGCACCTGAACAAAGACGTTACCGACCTCGCCCTTTAAGATCTCCATCACGTTCGCGGGGGTGAAGCTGTATTTGTCGCGGAAGGACTCGACCCATGCCGCGTGCTTTTCGGTCAGGGGGTCGGACAGCAGCGTCTCACCCTTCAATAGATGCGCGGCGACAGCCTCCAGCTCGTCCTTTAAGCGGGCGGGCAGGACCGCAAGCCCCATCACCTCGATGAGTCCGATGTTCTCCTTCTTGATATGGTGCAGCTGTGCGTGCGGATGGTAAAGACCGAGCGGATGCTCCTCGGTCACGAGGTTGTTGCGAAGCACGAGGTCAAGCTCGTACTCCTCGCCGCGACGGCGGCAGATCGGCGTCACCGTGTTGTGCGGCTCGCCGTCGGTCACGGCGTAGATCACGGCACGCTCGTCGGTATATCCGCGCCACGCGTCAAGGACCGTATCGGCAAGCTTGGTGAGCGCGTCGCGGTCGCGACTGCGGATACGCAGCACCGACATCGGCCAGCGGACGATGCCGCCCGTGACCTCGGGGTAGCCGTTAAAGGAGAGCGGGATCTCGATCTCTGCGCGCTCCATCGGAAAAACGTAGCGGCCGCCCTGCATATGATCGTGCGAGAGGATCGAGCCGCCGACGATCGGCAGATCGGCGTTCGAGCCGATAAAGTAATGCGGAAGCGCGGTCACGAAGTCAAGCTGGCGCAAAAAGGTCTGCTTGCTGATCTTCATCGGCGTATGCGCGGCGGACAGCAGGATGCAGTGCTCGTTGTAATAAACGTAAGGGGAATACTGTAAATACCAGGTGTCCCCCTCGAGCGTAAAGGGGATCTGGCGCAGAGTGCCGCGTGCCGCCTTCGACAGGGTGCCGCGGTAGCCCTCGTTCTCGTGGCAGAGGGCGCACTTCGGGTATCCGCTCTGCGGCAGCTTCTTCGCCGCGGCGATCGCCTTCGGATCCTTCTCGGGCTTCGAGAGGTTGATCGACAGATCGATCGCCCCGAACTCCGACGCCGTCTGCCAGCGCATATCGCGCGCTACGCGGTAGGTGCGGATGTAGTCCGAGTCGCAGGAGAGCTTGTAGAAATAGTCGGTCGCCGCGGCAGGGCTCACCTCTCGGTACAGGCGGAAGAATTCCGTGATCACGGCAGAGGGACGCGGGGTCAGCACGCTCATCAGCTCCGTGTCGAACAGGTCGCGAAGCACCGTACCGTCCCCCTTGAGCGCCCCCGTTTTTTGCGCGTCGGAGAGCAGATCGGCAAGAATGCCCTCCAGCGGTAGCGGCTCCTCGCTTTTGCTGTCGCCGTAGTCGTCCATGCCGAGCAGTGAAAGCAGGCGGTTTGTCATATAGGTGCGGTCGGCGTCCTCGCAAAGTCCGCGTGCCACGGCGTAATCGACGAGGCGGCGGATATGTAAGCTCATCTGTTCCATCTTTTTTTCGGTCTCTTTTCGTTTTGATATTTTTCGCTTATATTTTAGCACGGTAAAGCGCCGCTTGTCAACCGAAAAAGCTTCGCTTTCCGTATGTTTTTCAATCTTTTTCTTGCAGATTTCCGCCGTTTGTGCTACAATAGAGAAAAACGCAGGATCACGAGGTGCTTTATGGTTATTCTATCGGCATCCGAGCTGTCATTTTCCGTCGGCGACCGCCCGATCCTCTCGGGCGTGAGCTTCTCGGTCAACGAGGGCGACAGGCTCGGTATCATCGGCGGCAACGGCGCGGGTAAGACCACGCTTTTTCGCCTTTTGCTCGGGGAATACCAAAGCGACGGCGGTGCCGTCTACCTCGCGGGCGGCAAGAGCGTCGGCATCCTGCGCCAGGATACCGCGATCGAATATAAAAGCGCGGATATCACCCTGCTCTCCTATATGTACGGCGCCTTCCCCGACCTGCTCGCGCTGGAGTCCGAGATCGCACGCATTGAGTCGGAGCTTTCGACGGCGGACGCGGACGCCACGCTCCGCCTTTCGGCGTCGCTTGACGCATCGCTTCGCCGCTACGATGAAAACAAAGGACAGATCTTCCGCGGGCTTTGCCGACAGATGCTGCTTGACGTCGGCTTCACCGAGGGAGAGCTGTCGCTTCCCGTCGGCGCGCTCTCGGGCGGTCAGCACACGCGGCTGGCGCTCGCGCGCTTGCTTGCAATGGAGCCCGACGTGCTTCTGCTGGACGAGCCGACCAACCATCTCGACGTAGGCTCGCTTCTGTGGCTGGAGGAGTATCTCAGGGACTATCGGAAAACGATCCTGCTCATTTCGCACGACCGCTATTTTCTCGACCGCGTGACGAATAAAACGCTGGTGATCGAAAACGGCACGGCATCCCTTTACGGCGGTAGCTACACCGCCGCACGCCTTCTGCGGGAAAAGGAAGCCGAATCGCTCCTTCACCGCTACCGTGAGCAGCAGAAGGAGATCGCAAGGATCGAGGCAAATATAGACTTTCAGCGCCGTTGCGGGCAGGAGCATAACTTCGTCACCGTCCGTGCGAAGGAAAAGCAGCTCGCCCGTATGGAAAAGATCGAGCTGGCGCCGCCCCCTGCCCGCGCGATGCGCCTTTCCTTTCAATATGAAGAAAACTGTGCAAACGATGTGCTGGAGGCGAAGGGGATCTCCTTCGCTTACCCCGGTGCCGCGCCGCTGTTTGAAAACGCGTCCTTTTTGCTTCGCCGCGGGGAAAAGCTGCTTTTGCTCGGGGAAAACGGCTGTGGCAAATCCACGCTGATCAAGCTGCTCGTCGGCAAGCTCGCGCCGACCGTCGGGCGGCTTTCGCTCGGCTACAACGTCACCGTCGGCTATTACGATCAGGAAAACGACGACTTCCGCGCGGGTGCGACCGTCTTTTCCGAGCTGTCCGACACCTATCCGCAAAAGACCGACTTTGAGCTGCGCTCGACGCTCGCTCTGTTCGGCTTTACGGGCGACGACGTGTGGAAGCCCGTCACCGCCCTCTCGGGCGGCGAGCGCGCGCGCCTTTCGCTTGCGCGCCTCGTTTTGAAAAAGATCAACCTTCTCATTCTTGACGAGCCGACGAACCACCTCGACATCACCTCGCGTGAGGTGCTGGAGGATGCCCTCGCCAAATTTGAGGGGAGCGTGATCGCCGTCTCGCACGACCGCTACTTCATCGACCGCGTGGCGACAAGGATCGCCGAGCTGTCGCGTGACGGCGTCAGG
>JAZSGY010000039.1:0-2832 GCA_045532985.1 Eubacteriales bacterium
CGACAGACTGCGACACACGACTCGGACAGGGCAGTTCGTCGTTCTTCGGGACGTGAGGCGTACTTGGTACGTCGAGTCCCGAAAACGGCGAAAGAAAATGGCATTCAATATTTGGAGAAATTCGTCAGAATTTCAACCTTACAACTTCTCAAACGATTACAAAGCGCAATAGAGTCAATTGCCCTTCGTTCTTTTCGCCATTTTCGGTTTTACCTAAATGTGACAGCCTCTTTTTTCGTATCAGATCAGCTTCCCGATGCTTCCGTCATTGTGTATCTCCTCCTTGGAGATGCACTCCGCGTAAAGGACCCCGATCGTTCCGTGATTGCTTATTTTTGCACAGTCGCCGCCCGTGTGATTTTCCAACGTCAGATCTCGCACGATCATTTCGTCGATCACGGCGTCTTTATCGATGCAAATCGTATCGATCGGATTTTGGTATTCCCGACGGTGCAGATGCTCAATGCTGATCCGCTTAATAAGCGTACCGCCCTGCATCCAGATGAACGGGAAGTGATGGTTCTTTTGATTGCCCATATGCGCCTCCTGGATCGGCAGGCGTTCGCTTTTTGCGGCGTGTATATTGTTCAGCGAGATCGCATCGAAGTATCCTGTGGACTCTCCCAAATAAAATTTTGTGAAGCCGATGCAATACTGATAGTACGTGCCGAAAACGTTGGATACGGTAATATGCTCGATCCGATCGGTTACTGTCAACAGACGCACAGCGCTATGGCATTTTTCGGCAAAAATACCGTCTATTTCGATATTGGTAATGTCACCGCCTGTACCCTCGTGAGCATTGAGCGCAACGAGGTCGTCGTAGCAAGCCCCCTTTAGATTCCTGATCACACCGTAGTGACAGTTTCCGTTCAGGTGTACGCCATCCATATTACAAGCGATGGGGTTCCCAAAGTTGAAATCAAAGGTTATATTTTCAACCGTGAAATAGGAGGCGGTATCGAGTGTAAGAGCAAAATTCGCAGGATCCTTCAGCGTCAGGTTGGAGATTCTGAAGCTTCTGACGTTGTAAAAGAGCATAATGTGACCAAGATAATGACGCGTGCCAAAATCACACGTTCGGAGCGGGTTCGGATCCTGGTTTCGGTTGTTGAAATCCCAGATCCCGCCCTCTATTTCAAAATCGTGGCAAGCGTCCTCTTTCTCCGCGGAAAAAAGATTACAGTAGTACCAAAGCGGCCGTAGGCGCGCGGGGATATTATCGCGGAGCCGTGCGGCGGGCTTTTCCACCATCTTATTTTGAAGCATCAAGCAATTTGCTCCGTCTGCCAGCTTGATCACCGCATAGCGAGGCAATTTTAATTTGAAGCACGAGGGAATCGTCAGCGGTCGCGAGATCAGATAGTGCTTTTGAGGTGCAGGCAAGGAAAGCTCGCACACACCGCTGTCGATCAGTTCCTGTATCGCGTCGGTATCGTCGTGAATACCGTCGCCGTAAAGAATATAGTTCGTCATTTTTTTCTTTTCTAATTCTTTCAAAATCTCTCAAACCTTCAGGATGAATTTGTTCTCCATCAAAAGAGGGAGCAGCTCCTCGTAGGTAACGGCGCTGACCGTTTTTCCCGTTTCCGGATCACGACGCGAAAAAACAACGAAAAAAGCCCTCGGACAAGATCCGAGGGCGTTGTTATGATTACTTCAGGGCTGCCTGTGCTGCTGCCAGACGTGCGATCGGCACGCGGAAAGGCGAGCAGGAAACGTAGTCGAGGCCAATGCTGTGGCAGAACTCAACAGACGTCGGGTCGCCGCCGTGCTCACCGCAGATACCGACATGCAGATCCTTGTTAACGGGTCTGCCGAGGGTAACAGCCATGTTCATCAGCTTGCCAACACCGGTCTGGTCGAGCTTCGCGAACGGATCGTTCTCGAAGATCTTCGCATCGTAGTATGCGCCGAGGAACTTGCCTGCGTCGTCGCGGGAGAAGCCGTAGGTCATCTGCGTCAGGTCGTTCGTACCGAAGCAGAAGAAGTCAGCGTTTGCAGCGATCTCGTCAGCGGTAAGGCATGCACGCGGGATCTCGATCATGGTACCAACCTCGTAATCGAGCTTCGTGCCTGCTGCTGCGATCTCAGCGTCAGCGGTAGCAACCACAACGCTCTTCACGTACTTCAGCTCCTTCACGTCGCCAACCAGCGGGATCATGATCTCGGGACGGATGGTCCATTCGGGATGAGCCTTCTGAACGTTGATAGCGGCACGGATAACAGCGGAGGTCTGCATCTTTGCAATTTCGGGGTAGGTAACTGCAAGACGGCAGCCACGGTGACCCATCATCGGGTTGAACTCATGCAGCGAGGAAATGATCGCCTTGATCGCGTCAACAGACTTGTTCTGAGCCTTTGCGAGAGCGGCGATGTCCTCCTCGGTGGTGGGAACGAACTCGTGAAGCGGGGGGTCAAGGAAACGGATGCAAACGGGGTTGCCCTCGAGTGCAACGTAGAGCTTTTCAAAGTCGGACTGCTGGTAGGGAAGGATCTTTGCAAGTGCAACTTCTCTTTCCTCAGCGGTGTCGGAGCAGATCATCTCTCTGAATGCTGCAATTCTGTCAGCCTCAAAGAACATATGCTCGGTACGGCAAAGACCGATACCCTCAGCGCCAAGCTCACGAGCACGCTTTGCATCAGCAGGCGTGTCGGCGTTGGTTCTTACCTTCAGGGTGCGGTACTTGTCAGCCCAGCCCATGATGATACCGAAGTTGCCGGAGATCTCTGCGTCAACTGTGGGAATAATACCGTCATAAATAGCACCGGTAGAACCGTCGATGGAGATGTAATCACCCTCAACGAATGTCTTGCCTGCGAGTGTGAACT
>JAZSGY010000090.1:0-4516 GCA_045532985.1 Eubacteriales bacterium
CGACAGACTGCGACACACGACTCGGACAGGGCAGTTCGTCGTTCTTCGGGACGTGAGGCGTACTTGGTACGTCGAGTCCCGAAAACGGCGAAAGAAAATGGCATTCAATATTTGGAGAAATTCGTCAGAATTTCAACCTTAAGTAACACTTCAAACGATTACAAAGCGTAATAGAGTCAATTACCCTTTGTTCTTTTCGCCATTTTCGGTTTTACCTAAATGTGACAGCCCCTTTTACCCTCTTCGAAAACCGTAGAAGGTATTTTATTTTCGCATCAAAGCTTTGGGGCGCGGGGGACTTTCGTGAAAGTCCCCCGTTTTTTTACCCCATGATCTCAAACTGCTCCGCTTCGGGCAGGTCGACCACGGTGCAGTCGTTGCAGTAGGTGCATTCGGGAAGGATGACCATCACGGTGACGGAATCCTTTTGGGCGGGCAGGGGTGCTAAGTGCCAGATCGCCGCCTTCAGCTTGACCAGCGTGTTCTTGGGGACGAGGAAGGCGCGGACCTCGTCGGTGACGAGCGCACCGCCCGAGGCAGGCGCAACGTGAAGGATCACGTCATCGTCAAGGGGCAAAAGAAGCTCCTCTGCCGTCGTGTGGTATTCCTGCTGAGTAATGATCATCCTGTCGGGCTTTTTTACAACGAGGGGCGAGAAGGCAAGCCGTTTTTCACACGAGGTGGTCATACGGTCGGGATAAAATTTATGGATCGCGCCGCAAAGCGGATAGCCGTCGGGGGTATCCATTCCGTAAAATTCGCCGAAGGGCGCAAACGCGTCACGCGTGAGGGGTTGGACGTTGATCGTCTTCATAGAGATTCTCCTTGCATTTTATTTTCGCATCAAAGCTTTGAGTGGGCTTGGCTTACGTCAAGCGTTACCCACAGAGTGCGGTTCCAATAACGGTACCAAACTGCGAATTTTCGGGAATGATGAAGTTGACGCCGAAGATCTGCGAGAGCGTCGGGAAGATCTCACGCGCGTACCTGACGCTCGTGAGGTTGCCGAGCAGGACGATATCCTTGACGCCGATACTGCGTGCGGCGAAGAGCGAGACCATCGCGACGGTCTCAAAGACCATATTGATGATGCCGAGGGCTACGTCCTCACCCGACGCGATATCCGAGAGCTTGCCGAAGTTCGAGGCGGTGAGGTCGGTCGGCATATCGGGCATACGGCGCGACACGTCGCTGATCCGCAGGTCGATGTTCGAAAGATCGCCGCCCGCGGCAAGCGTTTCGAGATGCTCGATCTGCTCGATGCCGAGCATTTTCTTCGAAAGCCCCATCAGCGTACCGCCGCCGACGCCCGTACCGCCGAGGTACTTCGGCTCACACCCCGCCTTGGCGTGGACGATCGCCGTGCCCGTGCCGAGCGAGACGACGAGCGCCTCAGAGAGCCCCGAGAGGTAAAGACCGCCAAGCCCGATGCTGCGGAATTCCGAGACCGCCTCACAGGGAAGATCGTACAGCGGCTTCGTGATATGCGACGAGCCGACGCCCGTCATCATCACCTTTTTGATGTCCGAGAGCGAAAGTCCGTTTTCGGCAACGAAGCGCCCGAACGCGCCGTAGATCGAGGTCACGGGGTCGGTCGCACGCACGAACAGCGGCGACATCAGATTCGGTGCGCCCTCCTTATTTTCACGGAATCCGACGATCTTCGTCGTGCTTCCGCCAATGTCAATTCCGATGACAACCTGCATAGGGATCTCCTTTTGCTTTGTTTTTCAAGCACAGTTTACCATAATCTGCGAAAAAAATCAAGCCCTGCGCGAAAGTTGCGGATAAAATGCACGAAAAACGGCAATACTCCCGTTAGCCGTTACGGCAATTTATTCGTGAGGTGTCATATGAACCAGCAGAATTACAACCAGAACAAGAATCAGAATCAGCAGAACAACAACCAGAACAACCAGAACAACCAGAACAACCAGAACAACCAGAACAATCAGAACAAGAATCAGCAGAACAATCAGAACAACGGACAGGGCAAGACGTCGGGCGGCCGCTGCTAAGAGCTATACGCGACTGCAAAAAGGGGGCAAACGCCCCCTTTTTTTGCGTTTGCGTATTGACGGAGCTTCGTTTTTATGATAAAATAAAGCGAAAGGCACGAACCGTGCCCGACAAACCGACGCAAGAGGAGACCGTATTATGAATGAGCAGACGTACACGTCGACAGTACCGCTTGAGGAGCGAGAGGGCTATTGCAGTATCCTCAAATTCATCCTTCTGTCGATCGTGACCCTCGGCATCTATACCTACATCTGGTTTTACCGCACGACGGCATATCTCAACCGCTATAAGGGTGAGCCCGCGCAGGACGCCGCCCTGCAAACCGTGCTTTGCATCTTCGTCCCCTACTATCTGATCTATTGGACCTACACCAACGCGCGCCGCGTCGACGGCTACGCGAAGGAGCGCGGCGTCCCCTCCGATCTTTCGACGATCTGCCTCGTGCTGTCGATCTTCTTCGCACTCGCGGCGTACGTGCTGATGCAGGATAAGCTCAACAACCTGATCGCGGCAGAGGACGGCGCCGCCGCGCCCGCCGCACGCGCGGCAGGGGACGACGACCTCTGGCAATGTCCGCAGTGCGCGACGCTCTGCCGTGACCGCTTCTGCACCCGCTGTGGGGGCGAACGCCCGTCGGGCGACGGCGTATGGATCTGCGGCGCCTGTCACAGTGTCTGCCGCGACCGCTTCTGCACTGCCTGCGGCGCGGAAAGGCCCGCCGACGGCTGGGCCTGTCCCGACTGCGGCGCACGCTGCACCGCCAAGGTCTGCACGTCCTGCGGCAAGGCAAGAGTGTAAGTAAGTGGAAAAAGAGCATACCGCGTTCGGTATGCGCTTTTTTCGTTTTGAAGATCTTACGGATACGATAACGACATTCAGTGAATGTCGTTTTTTCTTTTGTGAAAAGGAAGGGGAATCATTCGAGCAGGGCGTCGCAGGTCGTGCCAAAGGTTTGTGCAAACGCCTTCAGCTCCATATCTGTGACGAAGCGTTTTCCGCATTCGATCCGTTGAACTGCGTTTTTGTCAAGGTCGAAGCCGAGCAGCTGAAGCCGCGCGGCAAGAAGTCGCTGAGACATTCGTGGAATCTGACGGAGACGCAGATCGCGGATGCGCTTCCCACAAATGTTGTTCTGACCGCTTTCCGATTTGTTTTTAAACATAATATTCCTCTGACATTTTCAAATTTTGAAATTCAGTGAATGTCATCCCTTCAAGAGCGTATTTGGATATGGGAAAGGGGGATGCAAAAGAAGTCATTCGTAATGTCCGCGGCATTGTACGATGAACAGCGCATCATTTTCGATTTTGTAGACGATACGGTCCGCATCGTTGATCCTTCTGCTCCAGAACCCCGACAGCTCATGCTTAAGAGGCTCAGGCTTTCCGATCCCCACGTACGCATTGCGTTCAATATCTTTGATCAGGTCATTGATACGGCGCAGGGTCTTTTTGTCTTGCGTTTGCCAATAAAGGTAATCTTGCCATGCTTCATCCGTCCAGTATTTAATCATCGTCGGAAACCTCGATGAGATCATGCGGTTTTGCGGACGATACCGAAGCGATGGATCTGAGCAGATGTTCTACGTTGGATTTGCTGTAGAAGGGATCCTCGGCTGTGATTTCAAAGGGGATCTTCTTCTCACGAACGACGGCTTTTGCAAAAATGGTAAATGCGGTGCTCGTGTTAATGCCAAATTCATTGCAGAGATAGTCGAATTGCTTTTTCAAGGTCTCATCCATGCGAACGCTGACGGTAGTTTGTGCCATATTGGTACACCTCCTTCATATCTAATTACATTGTATCATAAAAAATACGAGATGTCAATACGCTGTATTGAAAAAATATTACACAGTAATATTATATGATGCTTTTGATAAAATATACAGATATTTGATGCAAAAAAATATCCCACGAAAAGAGTTGAACTTGCCGTTTTTTAAAAACGAAGAATCAAGAAACGGCATTCAATGAACGCCGTTTTTTCAAAAGAGATCAAAAAGAAGGGATGACATTCAGTGAATGTCATCCCTTCAAGAGAGTATTTGGATATGGGAAAGGGAGATCGGGGCTTTCGGAAGGAAGCCGCATCAAAGCTTTTGGGGCAAGCCCTTTTTACGAAAAGGGCTGAGACCTTCGTTTTTGTAAACCTTCCTTTACATCGTCAGCTCGTAGAGCGTGAGAAGCTCGGACTCTGCCGCGTCGAGCTTTTCCTGAAGGGCGGCGGCGCGCAGGTAGTCCGCGGCGGCGTCGCCGAACAGCTCCGCCTTGATCGCCTCGATCTCGGATTCGAGGACGGGGATGCGCCGCTCTGCGGCGGCGATCTTTTTTTGGAGAGAGCGCTCCGCGGCGTCGCGCCGCTTTTTCTCCTCGTAGGCGAGCTTTGCGTCGGTGGGGGCGGCGGCACTCTGCCGCACGGGGCGCGCGGCGTCACTCTTGTCGCTCTGCGCGGCGAGATAGGTCGCGTAGGGGGTGCGGTCGGCGTCGACGGGATAGG
>JAZSGY010000067.1:0-19009 GCA_045532985.1 Eubacteriales bacterium
GCACATTTCACTCGAGGATTTCATCAGCCAAGAGAAAAACTAAAAAACGAAAAAGATCCGGCGCAGCCGTGAGGGATCTTTTATGCTTTGATCAAAAATTGAAAGTCCAGCTATTTTCGTGAGAATCGTAGGACCAATAGATGGGTGCCTCGCCAAGGATCGGCATCAGGATGATCATCCGCAGGGTATCGATCAGGATGAGCGAGCCAAGCACAGAAACGAGGATCACCGCTGCCTTATAAGGCATTTTGTTCTGTAAAAAGCGGAGCGAGGGAAGAAAAACGAACTTGGAAAGAAGAAACCCGCCGCCGCCGAAGAACAGCATGGGAAGCACGCCCGTGTACTGCGTGATATGAAGCGGCTGGTTGAGATAGTTCCATAGCTCCACGCCGAAAAGGATATCCCAGAGATTGCCGACGACAAGCTCCGCTATGAAAACGAAGGCGAAGCAGAAGAGAAGCGATACGAGGTTAGAAAGGATCACCGTCTTTTTCGTCCTCGTTTTGAAGATGCGCCGTCCGAGGAAGGTGACGTCGTTGGGGTCGCCGATCAGATAGTAGAAGGCGAAAACGATCAGCGCATACGCCGAAATGAAGGGCAGAATATAGAAGCGTGCGTCAAAGATCCCGACCATGACCGAGCGCGCGAGATTCTCCGCAAGCCAGCCGATGAAGGACATCGCGATGCCGAGCACGCAAAGGTATATGAATACCGGTTTTTTCTTTTGATCCATAGTAGACCTCTTGTTGCGGCGTGCGCCGCCTATTTGTGATTTCATATACGCTATTGTAGCACGCAAGCGTCGAAATGTCAATTGGAAATGGTTGAAAAGGCGGCGCGTGCGGTGCAAAAGAGCCGAAAAAGGAATATATTTTCCGAAAAAGGCAAAAAAAGATGCTTTTGTCGCGCACAGCAACTTGACTTTTTGCGCGCGGGGGTGTAAAATAGTATAGTATATTTATGATAACAGTACGGAGGAGTTTATGGAAGCGACTAAAAAACAGAAACTGCAAAAAATTGCGAACAACGTCCGTATCGGGATCATTGAGGGAGTTTACAGCGCGAGATGCGGACATCCCGGCGGCTCCTTGTCGATCGCCGACGTGATGAGCTATCTTTATTTCGAGGAGATGCGGGTCGATCCCAAGGATCCGAAGTGCCCTGCGCGCGACCGCTTCGTGCTGTCGAAGGGACACACGGCACCCTGCCTTTACGCCGTTTTGGCAGAGCGCGGCTTTTTCCCGAAGGAGGAGCTGAAAACGCTTCGCAAGATCGACAGCCGCTTGCAGGGACATCCGGATATGAAGCATATTCCCGGCGTGGATATGAGCACGGGCTCGCTCGGGCTTGGCATTTCCGCCGCCTGCGGTATGGCGCTCTCGGCAAAGGTGTCGGGTGACTCCTACCGCGTTTACACCGTCCTTGGCGACGGTGAATGCGAGGAGGGACAGGTCTGGGAGGCGGCTATGTTTGCCGCGCACTATAAGCTTGACAACCTTTGCGCCCTCGTTGACTTCAACGGTCTGCAGATCGACGGAAGGATCACCGACGTTATGGATCCCACGCCGTTTGATAAGAAATTCGAGGCGTTCGGCTGGAACGTCATCGTCATCGACGGTCACGACCTCGACCAGATCGAGGCGGCGTATACCGCGGCAAGATCGGTCAAGGGCAAGCCCACCGTCATCATTTCCAATTCGACGAAGGGCAAGGGCGTATCCTATATGGAAAACGCCGTAGAGTGGCACGGTGCCGCTCCGAAGGAGGAGCAGTACAAGCTCGCGATCAGAGAGCTGACAGGAGGTATTTGCAATGGCTGAGAAAATGGCAACCAGAGAGGGCTACGGTAAGGCTCTCGCAGAGCTGGGTGAAAAATACGATTTCGTCGTGCTGGACGCAGACCTTGCGGCGGCAACCAAGACGGGTGTGTTCAAAAAGAAGTTCCCCGAGCGCTTTTTCGACTGCGGAATTGCAGAGGGCAATATGATGAGCGTTGCCGCGGGCATCGCCGCAACGGGGAAGATCCCCTTTGTCAGCTCCTTTGCAATGTTTGCCGCGGGCCGCGCCTTTGAGCAGGTGCGCAACTCGGTCGGCTACCCCCACCTGAACGTAAAGATCGGTGCAACGCACGCAGGCATCACGGTCGGTGAGGACGGTGCAACGCACCAGTGCAACGAGGATATCGCCCTGATGCGCACGATCCCCGGCATGATCATCATCAACCCCGTTGACTCGAACGAGGCGAAGGCGGCGGTTAAGGCTGCGATCCTTCACGAGGGACCCGTGTATCTGCGCTTCGGCAGATACGCCGTTCCCGATCTGACGAGCGAGCGCCCCGATTACAGCTTCAAGATCGGTAAGGGCATGCAAATGGCAGACGGCACCGACGTCACGATCGTTGCTACGGGTCTTACGGTGCATCTGGCGCTTGAGGCGCGTGAGCTTCTCGCAAAGGATGGCATCTCTGCACGCGTTTTGAATATCCACACCATCAAGCCGCTGGATGAGGAGATCATCCTTGCCGCCGCAAGGGAGACGGGCGCACTCGTCACCGCGGAGGAGCATAGCGTGATCGGCGGTCTTGGCGGCGCTGTGACCGAGTATCTCGCGGGCGCTTGCCCCGTACCCGTTCTGCGCGTCGGCGTTGAGGACGTTTACGGTCGCTCGGGCACCGTTCCCGCACTGCTGGAGGCATACGGTCTGACCGCAGAAAACATCGCCGCGAAGGCGCGTGCCGCCGTCGCACTGAAAAAATAATTCCCAGAAAGGAACATACATATGGGACTTACCATCGCACAAAAGATCATCGCCGCCCACCTCGTTGAGGGGGAGATGAAGGCAGGGACGGAGATCGCCCTGCGCATCGACCAGACTCTGACGCAGGACGCAACGGGCACGATGGCGTATCTTGAATTTGAATCGATCGGCATTCCGCGCGTCCGCACGGAGCTGTCGGTCGCCTACATCGACCACAACACCCTGCAGTCGGGCTTTGAAAACGCAGACGACCACCGCTACATTCAGTCGGTCGCAAAAAAATTCGGTCTGCGCTTCTCGCGCCCCGGTAACGGCACCTGCCACCAGGTGCATCTGGAGCGCTTCGGCAAGCCGGGCAAGACCCTGATCGGCTCGGACAGCCACACTCCCACGGGCGGCGGTATCGGTATGCTCGCAATGGGTGCGGGTGGACTTGACGTTGCCGTTGCAATGGGTGGCGGCGCGTACTACATCACGATGCCGAAGATGTATAAGGTCAATCTGACGGGCAAGCTCTCCCCCTGGGTGAGTGCAAAGGACGTCAGCCTTGAAATTTTGCGCATTCTCTCGGTCAAGGGTGGCGTCGGTGCCATCATCGAGTGGGGCGGCGAGGGCGTCAAGACCCTGACGGTCCCCCAGCGCGCTACCATCACCAATATGGGCACCGAGCTTGGTGCTACCACCTCGATCTTCCCCTCGGACGAGATCACGCACGCCTTCTTAAAGGCGCAGGGACGTGAGGAGGACTACGTTCCGCTTGCAAGCGATCCCGACGCAGTGTACGACCGCATCATCGACATTGATCTGTCGACGCTTCGCCCCCTGCTTGCTTGCCCCCATTCTCCCGATAACATCAAGGCGGCAGAGGAGCTGTCGGACGTTAAGGTCGATCAGGTCTGCATCGGCTCCTGCACCAACTCCTCGCTTGCCGACCTTTTGCGCGTTGCCGCCATTCTGCGCGGTAAAACGATCGCCCCCGGCGTCAGCCTTTCGGTCTCCCCCGGCTCAAAGCAGGTGCTGACCATGCTTGCCGACTGCGGCGCGCTCTCCGATCTGATCGCCGCGGGTGCGCGTATTCTCGAATGCGCGTGCGGCCCCTGCATCGGTATGGGCTTCTCGCCCAATTCTGCGGGCGTATCGCTTCGTACCTTCAACCGCAACTTTGAAGGCAGAAGCGGAACGAAGGATGCGGGCGTTTACCTCGTATCGCCCGAGCTTGCAGCCGCAAGTGCGCTGACGGGCTACATTACCGATCCCCGCACCCTCGGCGAGTATCCCGAGATCACGATGCCCGAGGCGTTCAAGATCGACGATACCTCGATCCTGCTCCCCGCAGATGAAAACGAGGCAAAGGAGCTTGAGATCCTGCGCGGCCCGAACATCAAGCCGTTCCCCGACACCTATCCGCTTGAGGATAAGATCGCCGCGCCCCTGACGCTGAAGGTCGGCGACAACATCACAACCGACCACATTATGCCCGCAGGCGCGAAGATCCTGCCCTACCGCTCGAATATCCCCTATCTGTCGAAGTTCTGCTTCGCCGTGTGCGACGAGAGCTTTGCGGAGCGTGCGAAGGCAAACGGCAAGTCGATCATCGTCGGCGGCATCAACTACGGACAGGGCTCGTCGCGTGAGCATGCGGCGCTCGTTCCGCTCTACCTCGGCGTGCGCGCCGTGGTTGCCAAGAGCTTTGCGCGTATCCACGTGGCAAACCTCATCAACGCGGGTATCCTGCCCCTGACCTTCGAGAATCCCGCCGATTACGATAGCCTCACCGAGGGCGACTCGCTCGAGCTTGTCGGTCTGTTTGAGGCGATCAAGACGGGCAGTGCCGTCCTTCGCAACCTCACGACGGGCAAGGAAATAAGACTCTGCTGCAGCTTCTCGGAGCGCCAGAGAGCGATCCTGCGCGCAGGCGGACTCTTGAAATATACCAAAGGAGAATAAGATGCAGAAGATTCGTATGACAACGCCGCTCGTCGAAATGGACGGCGACGAAATGACAAGGATCCTTTGGCAGATGATCAAGGATGAGCTCCTTCTGCCCTTCGTGGATCTCAAAACGGTTTACTTTGACTTAGGGCTTCCCGAGCGTGAGCGCACGAAGGACAAGGTCACGGTCGACTCCGCCAACGCTGCAAAGGAATACGGTGTTGCGGTCAAGTGCGCGACCATCACTCCGAACAAGCAGCGCGTTGAGGAATACAACCTCAGTGAAATGTGGAAGAGCCCGAACGGCACGATCCGTGCGATCCTTGACGGAACGGTCTTCCGTAAGCCGATCCTGATCGACGCGGTCAAGCCCGTCGTCCGCAATTGGAAGAAGCCGATCACCATCGCCCGTCACGCCTACGGCGACGTCTATAAGGCGACCGAGTACCGCGTAGAGGGAGAGGGCAAGGCTGAGCTCGTATTCACGGGCAAGGACGGCACCACCTTCCGCGAGACCATCTACGATTGCGAGTGTGGCGGCGTCCTGCAGGGACAGTACAACAAGGACTCCTCGATCGAGTCCTTCGCCCACGCCTGCTTCCAATACGCCATTGCTGAAAAGCAGGATCTTTGGTTTGCAACCAAGGACACCATCTCCAAAAAGTACGACCAGACCTTCAAGCTCGTGTTCCAGGATATCTATGAAAAGAATTACAAGGCACAGTTTGAGGCACTCGGCATCGAATACTTCTACACCCTGATCGACGACGCGGTCGCACGCGTCATCCGCAGTGAGGGTGGATTCATCTGGGCGTGCAAGAACTACGACGGCGACGTGATGAGCGATATGGTCTCGACTGCCTTCGGCTCGCTTGCAATGATGACCTCGGTGCTGGTTTCCCCCGACGGAAAGTATGAGTATGAGGCGGCGCACGGCACCGTTACCCGTCACTACTACCGCTACCTCAAGGGCGAGGAGACCTCGACCAACCCGATGGCAACCATCTACGCGTGGTCGGGCGCACTCCGCCGCCGCGGTGAGATGGACGGTCTTACCGACCTCGTTGCCTTCGCCGATGCGCTTGAGGCGGCTTGTATCGAGACCCTCAATGCAGGCATTATGACGAAGGACCTCGTCGGTCTCGTCGAGCCGGGCTTCAAGGTGCAGGCGGTCAACTCCGCCGACTTCATCAAGGCGATCAGATCGCGCCTCGAGGCAAAATTGGCATAAGCAATAGATATAGATAAAAGGGGAGCTTTTTTCAAAAAGCTCCCCTTTAAAACCCCGCAAAAGCCTTTGTGAAAAAGCGGTTGACAGCACGGTCAAACTATGATATACTGAAAATACAAGAGAAGATTCCAGTTTTGCCCATTCCACCTTTTTATGTAAGGCAAGACCCGAATAGCGCATAGAAAGGTGTACGGTACCCTTTCTATGCGTTTTTTTGCACTGCAAAAAACAGAATTTGTTCAAAAAACGCAACCGTCGCCGCAAAAAAGGTACTATATAGGTGAAGGGTGTTTTATCCCAGATGAAAGGAGATTGGCTATGAAAAAAATCGCCCTGTGTTTGCTTTCGCTTCTATCTCTTTTGCTTCTGTTTGGCTGTGGGGCGGATGATTCCTCGCCGTCATTCTCCTACTCCTCGGCGCCGCAAGAATACGGGGACTTTATCTACACGGTGCGGGATAACGGCGCGCACATCATAGGATACACGGGTAGCGCAACCACCGTGGAGATTCCCGAGAAGATCAACGGTCACAAGGTCATCGTCATATCCAAAGAAGCCTTTTGTGACTGTGATACGCTTGAGAGCGTCACGGTCCCAAGCCATGTGACGTCCATTGAAAAAGAAGCCTTTGCGCAGTGTGATTCCCTAAGGAGCGTGACCTTTGCAGAGAATAGTGCGCTTCAAAGCATTGGGGAGAACGCATTCGAGCGCTGTACGTCTCTTGAAAGCATTTGTATCCCGCGTACGCTCCGCTCCATCGGATATCGCGCATTTTTTTCGTGTGTCCGCTTGAACGAGCTGAGCTTTGAGGACGGTGATACGGAGCTTTCTATCTGGGAGTATGCGTTTGCCCATTGTACGTCACTTGAAAGCATCGCTTTCCCTGCAGGCGTTGATTGGTTGGGCAACTATGCGTTTGTCGGATGCGGTGCGTTGCGTGAAGTGCACTTTGTGCCGACGGATGACGGTATATTTATAGGTAACGGCGTGTTTGCGGAGTGCTCTGCGCTGAAGGCCGTAGAGATCCCCGCAGGCGTGCAAAGGATCTGTGCGGATGCCTTTCGCAACTGTAAGGTATTGCAAAGCGTAACTTTCCACGAGGACAGCCGTCTGAAAGAAATTGAGGACGGGGCGTTTTCGGGATGCTACATGCTTGCGGAGATCACGATCCCCGCAGGTGTAACACACATTGGCAATGCGGCATTTTATCAATGTATTAAGCTAAAAAACGTGACCTTCCGCGATGAGAATACACTGCTTGCCATCGGCAGAAGTGCGTTTTACGGATGTGAAGCACTTGTTAGCATCAACATTCCGAGTAGTATCCTGAGCGTTGGCACGGATGCATTTGAGAATTGCAATAAGCTTTCTTATTCGGTTTACAAATACGCATGGCATCTTGGCAATGAACAGAATCCGTATTTGATCCTTGTGAAATCTACCGACAAGTGGGCAAAGCGCTTCGAGCCACACGAGGAAACTCGGGTCATATGCGACGGAGCATTCAAGGATCACACGGCACTTGAGGAAATTGTAATTTCCGACAGTGTGATCAGCATGGGAAACGATGTGTTTGATGGGTGTCCCAAGCTTTCCTATTTCAGCGACGGCAACGCCCGTTATCTTGGAAATGCAGACAATCCGTATCTTGTGCTTATGGAAGTCACCGACCGATCGATCACCGAATTTACCGTTTTAAGGGATACGAAGTTTATCTACTGTCATGCGTTTGAGGACTGTACGGAACTCCTTTCCTTTGCCGTTCGAGAGGGCGGAAAGCTGATCGGCATTGGCGACGCGGCTTTTTACGGTTGCATTTCGCTTCAAAAAGTTATCATTCCCGACAGCGTGACACAGATCGGTTTCGGAGTGTTTGACGGCTGTCAAGACAGTTTAAAGAACGTTTACTGTGAAGTGGCGGAGCGTCCCTTCGGTTGGATGGAAGATTGGTGGCAAGATATGTCAGTCATAAGATGGGGAACGGTTGAAAAGGACGGCTTCTTGCTGGAACTGGACTACGACGGCTATTACAGTGTCAAGGCGTATCTGGGGTCTGCCACAAGCGTCGTAATTCCATCTGCCTATAATGGAAAGACGGTGTCGTACATCTACTCTGATGCCTTTGTTGACCACACAACGCTCGAGAGCGTCACGATCCCAGCCGGCATCCTTTCGGTCGGAAGCTGCATCTTCCGCAACTGTACGGCTTTAAAGGACATTTACTGCGAGGCAGAAGCACAGCCTAAAAATTGGTCATCCAATTGGAAACGGGGCTGCGCGGCAACAGTACATTGGGGTCATAGCGGAAAATAAATCCAAAAACGAAGGACAGAGAATTTCAAATTCTCTGTCCTTTGTTTTTGATCAGTCTTTTACAACGCCCTTTTGGAGAATGACGTTTGCGTAGATCGCCGATTCGCCCGTCGCGATCACGGCGTAGCACTTCTTTGCTTCTTCATAGAAGGAAAGCTAGCGGCTCCTCTTGTTTGCCTGTAACGTTTATCGCAACAGATCTGTAACAGGCCTGCGACGAGTCTGTTACACTCCACGTGAAACTGAACGTCGGAACAAAAGCGAGAAAAAAAGACGTAAAAAACAGATACAAAAAACGTGGCAGCGATGCCAACGAATACCAACCCATACGATCGTATGGATACGGATACAGATACGGATACAGATACGGATACGGATACGTATATCACTCCCCCTACCCCCTCACAGGGGAACGCGCGTGAGATGACGGAACGGCTTTCATTCGCTTCTTTACCCCATTTGGTTTTCGAGGGGTAAAAGGGGAACCTTTTGAAAAAGGTTCCCCTTGTTTTGCTTTTAATCCTTTACAACGCCCTTTTGGAGAATGACGTTTGCGTAGATCGCCGATTCGCCCGTCGCGATCACGGCGTAGCACTTCTTTGCTTCTTCATAGAAGGCGAAGCGCTCAATGTTGCCGAAGGCGGAAGCGCCGCGGTCGTCGTGCTTTGCAACGATCGACTTGTATTCATCCCAGATCGGGGTTTCGACCTTGCCCTTGTCGCAGTCCATCAGCTCCATCAGCTGTACGGGCTGTTCAACGTAGGCGTCGAGCGGAAAGACCGTCAGAATTGCGTCAAGCAGAGCGGGAATGTCCTGTCCGTCGTATCGGATGACCTTCGCGTTTTTGCCCATCGTCTCGGCGGGGAAGTTTCCGTCGCCAAGCACGATGCGGTCGCTGTGACCCATCTCGCAAAGCACCTTGAGAAGCTCGGGTGAGAGCAGCTTCGGAATACCCTTTAACATTGCAATCTCCCCCTTATCTCTGCACGCGACCAGAGCCCGAGCCACCTGCGAGTGCCTTCACCTCGTCAACCGAGACGAAGTTGTAGTCGCCCTCGATCGAGTGCTTCAGGCAGCTTGCGGCAACCGCAAACTCAATGCTGTCCTGCGTGGAGTAGCCCATCAGCTGGGAGTAGATGAGGCCGCCGCCGAAGGAGTCGCCGCCGCCGACGCGGTCAACGATGTGCATATGATAGCTCTTCGAGAAGCAGTAGTTTTCGCCGTCGTAGAGAAGTGCCGCCCAGTCGTTGTCAAACGCCGAGATCGAGGTGCGCAGGGTGATCGCGACCTTCTTGAAGCCGAAGCGCTCCATCAGCTGGCGCGCAACGCTCTTGTAGCCCTCGTGATTGAGCTTGCCCGAATCGATGTCGGTGTTCTCTGCGTCAATGCCGAATACGTCGTGTGCGTCCTCCTCGTTCGAGATGCAGACGTCAACGTAGGGCATCAGCTCGGTCATCGTAGCGCGCGCCTGCTCACGGCTCCAGAGCTTTTTGCGGAAGTTGAGGTCGCAGGAAACGGTAAGACCGTGTGCCTTTGCCGCCTTGCAGGCGACCTTGCAGATCTCTGCAACGTTCGGTCCCAAAGCGGGCGTAATGCCCGTGAAGTGGAACCAATCAGCCCCCTCGAAAATGCTGTCCCAATCGAAATCGGCAACGGTAGCCTCAGCGATCGCGGAATGTGCGCGGTCGTAAATGACCTTCGAGGGACGCTGGCTTGCGCCCTTTTCAATAAAATAAATACCGACGCGATCGCCACCGCGGGTGATCTTCGCCGTGTCAACGCCATAGCGGCGCAGGGAGTTGACCGCCATCTGACCGATCTCGTGCTTCGGAAGCTTGGTCACGAAGCTGCTGTCAAGTCCGTAGTTGGCAAGTGAGACCGAAACGTTCGCCTCACCGCCGCCAAAGGTCGCCTGAAACTCCTCGGTCTGCACGAAGCGCAGATAGTTGTAGGGCTCAAGGCGGAGCATCAGCTCACCAAATGTAACAACTTTTGCCATGATATATCGTCCTTTCGGTTTTTTATTTCAACCTTTATTGTAGCACATCGATCAGCGTTTGTCAAAGGATTTTATGAAAAAACGGAAAAAATAGGATACCCCTTGACAAAAACCGTCTTGCGTGTTATAATACTGAATACATTATTAAGAACGGAGCTTAAAATGGACGGCGACAGTACGGACGGCGATTGTAACAATTGCAGTTCTTTCATAGATATAAAGGCAGGTCTACCGCGCTAAAGCGGGTAGGTCTGCCTTTTGCGTCCTTTTTGAGATTTTAGAAGGAAGAACAGGAGATTAAAATGGGTATTTACGGATATGTCATAGCGATCGCTGTGATGGTTCTTTTCTCGGCGTACTTTTCGGCGACCGAGACTGCGTTTACTACGATGAACAAAACGCGCATGAAAACGAAGGCGGAAAAGCACCGCCGCGCCGCGCTCGCGCTCGCGCTCGAGGAGCAGTACGACCGCTTGCTCTCCACCATTCTGATCGGCAACAATATCGTGAACATCGCCGCCGCCTCGCTCGGCACGGTCCTGTTCGTCAAGCTGCTTGAGAATAACGGTGCGACCGTTTCCACCGCCGTGATCACCGTCGCCGTCCTCATCTTTGGCGAGATCACGCCGAAAACGATCGCGAAGGAGCATCCAGAGGGCTTTGCGATGTTCTCAGCACCCTTTATGCGCCTTCTGATGTATGTTTTTCTCCCCTTCGGCGCGCTCTTTTCGTTCTGGCAGAACCTTATCAAGCGCATCTTCAAATCGAAGGATGACCGCAAAATGTCCCAGGAGGAGCTGCTCACCTTCGTTGACGAGGTACAGCAGGACGGCAGTATCGATCATAACGAAAGCCAGCTGCTTCGCAACGCCATTGAGTTTACCGACCTGCGTGCGGAGGATATCCTCACCCACCGCGTGAATCTTGAGGCAATTCCCGTTGACACCGAAAAGGAAAAGATCGCCGAGATCTTCTACGAATCAAAATATTCCCGCCTGCTCGTATATGACGAGGATATTGACCACATCGTCGGCGTCCTGCATCAGAAGGACCTTTACCACGGTGCGCACGTCACCGAGCTGCCGCTGTCCGAGATCATCACCACCCCGATCTTCGTCGTCAAGGACGTGAAGATCAGCGAAATGATCCGCCTTCTGCAAGCAAGTAAATCGCACGTCGCCGTCGTCGTTGACGAGTACGGCGGCACCCACGGTATCGTCACGATGGAGGATATCCTTGAGGAGCTGGTCGGCGAGATCTACGACGAGCACGACGAGGTGCCCGAGGATATGACCGAGATCGACGAGGACACCGACGTCGTTGACGGCTCGATGGACCTCTCCGACTTCATCGACCACTACGGACTTGAGATCGAGTCCGACGCCATCTCGCTCAACGGCTGGGTCGTCGAGCTGCTCGAAAAGATCCCCGACGTCGGCGACACCGTCACCTACGAAAACTACGAGATCACCGTCACCGAGGTCGAGTCGCACTGCGCCTCGAAGCTCCGCGTGCATAAGCTGGCGGATCTCGCAGAGGAAGAAGAATAAAAAAGGAAACCGAGCGATCGCTCGGTTTCTTTTTTTATTCTATTTCTTCCACTCTACGAATTTGTAGCTTTCGAGGATCTGAAAGAATTTTGAAAGCCGCTCGTAGGTCGGGTGCGCCGCCTCGCCGAAATGCTCCTCAACGAGTGCGCCGATCGCAGAAACGTCGCGCACACCGTCGATCCTCTCCCACACGAAGCTGCCGTTTGCATCCAGATGGATGCGCGACACCTTCGGCTTGAAGAAAAGGATCTGGAAAATGCGGTTCATCAGCCCGCGGTTTTCGACGAGGAGCGTGACGCTGCCGTCCTCGTCGGTCACCCACTTCAAGTGCGCGGGGCGCACGGGGATCTTTTCAAGATAATTTTCGGAGCGCTTATTCGCCATCTTTGGGTGCTACCTTCTTTTTGCGTACCGAGAAGAAGACGAGCGATGCGATGACGAGTGCAAAGGTGAACAGACTGAAGATCGAGGTCGCCCACGTCGGCAGATTCATAAATCTCGAAAGGTCAAGCACGTCTGCAACGCCGAATACGGCAAGCAGAGCCAGCAGGATACCGACAAGACCCTCACCCGCGATCATACCCGAGCAGAAGAGAATACCGCTTTGCGTTGCCTCCTCCTTTTTCTCGGCGCTCCACTTTATCTTATTATATACAAGACGAACGACACCGCCGACCATAATGCAGGCGTTCAGATGCACGGGCAGATACACACCGATCGCGAAGGGAAGAACGGGGATACCGACAAGCTCTACGACCACGGCGATCAGCGCGCCGATGATCACGAGATTCCAGGGCAGGTTTGCTTCCATAACGCCCTCAACGATCAGCTTCATCAGACTTGCCTGCGGTGCGGCAAGCTCGGCAGAGCCGAAGCCCCAAGCGGCATCAAGCAGATAAAGCGTACCGCCGATGGCAAGCGCAGAGGCGGCAACGCCGATGACCTCGGCGATCTGCTGTTTTTTCGGCGTCGAGCCAAGCAGATAACCCGTCTTGAGGTCCTGCGAGGTATCGCCCGAGATCGCGGCAACGATGCAGATGATCGAGCCGATCGCAATTGCGGCACGCATGCCCTCAGCACCCGTCGAGCCCGTGACCTTCAGAAGCAGGGTCGCGACGAGCAGGGTTGCGATCGCCATGCCCGATACGGGGTTGTTACTGCTACCGACGAGTCCGACCATACGGGAGGACACGGTTGCAAAGAAGAAGCCGAAGATCACGATGATCATCGCGCCGAGGAAGGAAACGGGAACGGCAGGCACGAGCCATACGAGCAGAGTCAGCACGGCAATGGCGATCAGCACAATCTTCATGCTGAGGTCGGCCGAGGTGCGGTCAAGTGCGACGGCACCGCCGCTTTTCATTCCCTTAACGGCACCCGCGAAGGTGCGGATGATCAGGGGCAGGGATTTGATCAGGCTGATGATGCCGCCCGCGGCAAGCGCACCCGCGCCAATGTAACGGATGTAGCTGCCCCAGATCGCGGAAGCGCCGCCTGCGGCGTACATCTCACCGATCGAGACCGTGCCGGGATACATCACGATGCTGCCGCCGAATACGACGATCAGCGGGATCAGTACCATCCAGGCAAGCACACCGCCTGCAAACATATAAGAGGAGATGCGCGGACCGCAGATAAAGCCAACGCTCATAACGGCAGGATAGATCTGCGTGCCGATCTCACCCGTGAAATTCTTGATGCGAAGCGAGACTTCACCGGGTACGGCCTTGATGCCGTCGATGATAAACTTGAAGAAAGCGGCAAAGCCCATACCTGCAAAGACCTTCGAGGCGTTCGAACCGCCCTCCTCACCCGCAAGCAGGACCTCGGCACACGCCGTTCCCTCGGGGTAGGGAAGAATACCGTGCTCCTTCACGATCAGGGCGTTTCTCAGCGGCACCATAAAGAAGACGCCGAGCAGACCGCCGAGCAGAGCGATCAGCGTGATCTCAAGCAGCGTGGGCTTCGCCATCTTGCCCTCAGCCGCCCACAGAAAGAGCGTGGGGAGCGTGAAGATCGCACCCGCCGCGAGCGATTCGCCCGCAGAGCCGATCGTTTGCACGATATTGCTTTCGAGGATCGAGTTTTTGCGCATGATAACGCGGATGACACCCATCGAGATGACTGCCGCAGGGATCGACGCCGATACCGTCATACCGACGCGCAGTCCGAGGTATGCGTTCGCGGCACCGAAGATGACCGCCAGAAGCACACCCATAATGATGGACGTGACCGTAAATTCGGGCGTAATGCGCTCCGCGGGAACATACGGCTTGAATTCCTTTTGGTTCTGTTCCATGATTTTTCTCCATTCTGAGATTTTACAAACTGATTCATTGTATCATATTTTTAGAAAAATAGCAAGCCTTTTTGCTTTTTTTACGTTGAAATCCAAAAATCGCTTGCAAATTGCGCTTTCTGCGTGTATAATAGCAGTATAAACGATCACAAACAATGCTTTTGAGGTAACACTATGATCTGCAACAATATTTTAGAGGCGATGGGCAACACCCCCATGATCCGCCTTCAGCATATGACCGACGCCGACAGCGCCGAGATCCTCGTCAAGTTTGAAGGACTCAACGTCGGCGGCTCGATCAAAACGCGCACCGCGTACAGTATGATCCTGGAAGCCGAGCGCGCGGGGAGGATCAACCGCGATACGGTCATCGTTGAGCCGACCAGCGGTAACCAGGGCATCGGACTCGCACTTGTCGGTGCCGTGCGCGGCTACAAGACCAAGATCATTATGCCCGACTCGGTCAGCGAGGAGCGCCGCAAGCTCGTTGAGCATTACGGCGCCGAGGTCATTCTGATCCACGACGCGGGCAACATCGGGCTTTGCATTGAGGAGTGCCTCGCACTCGCTCTGCGGATGCAGAAGGAGGACCCGAGGGTCTTCGTCCCTCAGCAGTTTGAGAACCCTGCGAACCCCGCGATCCAGAGAGATCAGACCGCGATGGAGATCCTTTCGCAGGTCGACCGACCGATCCACGGCTTTTGCGCGGGCATCGGCACGGGCGGCACGCTCACGGGTATCGGCGAGCGCTTAAAGGAGCACAACCCCGATATGACGATCTGGGCAGTCGAGCCCGACGCTGCCGCGATCCTGTCGGGTGGGCTGATCGGTACGCACGTGCAAATGGGCATCGGCGACGGACTCATTCCGCCGATCCTCAATCGCGATATTTACGACGAGATCTGCATCGTCACCGACGAGGAGGCGCTTGAAACCGCAAAGAGCCTTGCCAAAAAAGAGGGCATTATGTGCGGCATCAGCAGCGGCACGAACGTCGCCGCCGCCATCAAGCTCGCGAAAAAATTAGGGAAGGGCAAGACCGTGGTCACGGTTCTCCCCGATACGGCAGAGAGATATTTCTCCACGCCGCTGTTTGAATAACAAAAAAGCTGTCTTTCGACAGCTTTTTTGTTATTCACCCGAGGATTCCTCCACGCCGTCCTCGGACAGCTCCTTTTTGTAATCCTTCTTGGAAATGAGGAATTTGCGAATGGCAAACAGACCGCCAATGCACAAAACGCAGGAGATATTGCTGATGGGATCCTGATGATCCACGATGACCTGCCGCGCGATCGCGACGATCAGCACCTCCAGCGTGTTCGCGGGCGTCAGATTGATGAGCATTCGCACGAACTCAAGTCCCACGACGATGGTGAGAATATTGTGCAAATAGGTATCCGCCCCCGCAAAAAAAGCAATCCCCTTTGCAAAAGAAGTGCATCACCGCGAAAAAAGGGCTGTCGCTTGCGACAGCCCTTGGGTTTTATTTCTTGTCGGTGCTACCCGAATATACGTAATGGTAGGTCGTCCATTCGCTGTCGCAGTAGCCCGCCAGCTTGCCGGTGTGGGAAGCGACTACCTTGACCTTGACGGTACAGCTTTGGTTGATGTTGTAGGAGCAGGAGAAGCCCTCGCGCTCCTCGCCGCCGTTGACGGTATAAACGCATTTTTCAACGTAAAGATTGGCGTTATCGGAGGAGAAGCGAAGGGTATTACGTCCCTCGGGCGTAACGACGGGCATATTCAGCCGCACCGCCTCCGAGGTGTAGAGGGGACTCCAATCGCTGTCGGTCCAATAGCTCTGTTGCGGCTCACCGCCCTCGTCACCCGCGAGCGGGTCGGTCGCGGACAGCTTTACTCTGACGGTTGCGCCAAAGTATGCGAAATCGTAGCGGTACTCCCCTTTATCATAATCCCAGGTCCTTTCAAGGGTGAGCGGATCGCCGTTTGCATCCTTCGCGTCCAGCACCACGTAGTAGTCGGTGGCGTCACTCGGTGCCTTTACGTAAAGGTACGTGCCCTCACGTTCAAGCGTCGGCGTGCCGTATTGCTTATAGACCTCGACGTTATACAGGGCGACCCACGCCTCGCAATCATCTTCCTCGTAGACCTCGTCATACATACGGACGCCGATCAGGAACTGGTAACTGCCTGCGGAAAGCTCCGAGAAATCAAGAGTGAGGGTTTCAGCGGTGTAATCGGAGACGTATTTGTCATACAGCGCGGGGGCGTCAAGCGTGCCGTCCTTCGCGTCTGCGATCCATTCGGCGATCCAAGCCGCCTCGTCGAGCGTCGGCGCGGTCTTTGCTTCTCTCGAATAGACCGTTTTGCCGTTTACCTCGATCTTATAGACGAAGCACTTGTTCTTGTCGGACTCTCTTTCGCCGTTCTCGTCCGTGCGCGAGTCGTAGTTGTTGTGAAGGGTGACGGTGAAGCGATCGCCGTCAAGGGTGTAGTCCTTGACCTCGATCCTTCCGTAGTTTTCTTCGGTGTAGAGACCTTTGAATTTGATGCCGCCGTGCTCGTAGGTTTTTGTTACGGCACCGTTTTCGTCATTCCTTGCAAGGGTTGCAACGACGTCCATCTCGCACCACACGGCGTCGATCTCGGTTGCATCCTCAAGCAGAACGTAATAGGTGTTGCCGACGCGGAAGATGTGCTCGGTGTCGGTGCCCGCATAGGTGTACTCGTAGAAGTATTTGCCCTTTGCCGCCTCGGCGCGCCAGAAGGATTCGTCGTCGTTTCTTTCAAACAGCTCGTTCCAGACGTTTTCAGCGTTGCGAAGCACGCTGAGTCGGTCGTCAAGGGCGTGTGCCTCCGCCTGCTTGTCGGGATCGCGGATGATCTGCATGAGATATGCGTGCAGCTCGTCGATCAGATTCGGGTTCGCGATCAGCTCGAGGACCTGCTCGGCGATATACTGCGACGCTTCGTTGTCGTAGAAGCGGACGGTGAAGCCGTTCACTGCCGCGAAGGATTCGTATTCGTTATAGAGCTTGAAGGAATAGATCGCGTCGTTGACGAAGCCGTAGACCGTCTCGTCGGTCAGATTCGGGTCCGCAAGCTGATCGACGTATACGCGATGCTCTACGTATTTGCCCTCGGGATACTCGGTATCCTTATAATACACGCGCACGAGGTGTGAGTGACCGCAACGGATCCCCTCCGTCACGGTTGCCGTACCGCCGTAGGCGGTGTCGGTATAAAGAACCTCGCCCTCCTCGGTCAGGATCTCAAGCTTGATATACTCTGCCGTCGGGCTGAGCAGGGTCGTTTTGACCTTGATCGCCTTATAATAGCCGGTCTTCGTTGGGTTTTGCACGGCAGATTGATCCATCTCATCCACCGTGATCGCCGCGGATGCGTTGATCCATTCGACACGCAGGTAGTGCGCGCGTACGCCGCCGCCGTCGTGCAGATCGGCGAACAGATAGATGACAAGCCTATATTCCGTGTCCTCGACAAGTCCCGTAACGCTTACCGTGTTGTTCCCGAGGGTGACGGGCTGATTGGAGAGCAGGTTGTAATTGTCGTAGAGCGCGACGCCGAGCCAGCCGCCCGTCAGCGCGGCAAAGCCCTGCGCATCGGTCAGATCAAAGGATGCAGAGTAGCTGTTGGACGTCAGTGAGAGCTGCTCGTAGCCCGATACCGAGGGAAGCGCGGCGGCGTAGGGCAGACCGATCTTAACGGTATCGTTCTGATTCATAAACTCGTTCGTACCGTCCGCATTGATAAAGGTGTCGGCGATGTATTCGATGTCGGTAACGGTATAGCTCTTTTCCGTGTACGCATCCTCGGGAAGTGTCACGGCAACGTATACGCAGTTGTAATGCTTGTTGCCTTCTTCAATAAAGAAGGAAGAAAGTCCGCCGCCCACCTGATACTTCGTGCCGTTGAGCTTGAGGGACAAAATGGTGTGCTGATCGGGATTGTCAAGCCAGATCTGCACGTAAACGGTCTCTCCCGCTCTGCTGTAAACGCCGTAGTCGGATGCACTCGGGTAGGTCGTGCCGAGATAGTGATCGCTGTTTTCAAAATGCTCCTTCAGCACCTCGTCAAAGCTGCGATAGGAGTTCATTGACAGAAGACTGTACGAAAGCGTGTCCGCCGAGAGGGTCTCGGGTACACCGTTCATCGCGCTCGGCTCGCTGTTCGATGCGAAAATGCCAAGATAGCTCGGCTCGCCGCCGGATGCTCCGCCGCCACCCGCATTGCCGCCGCCGTTACCGCCGGGTGCGGGATCATAGGTTACACTGTTGCTCCAATCGCTCGTGCTGTAAGAGGCGCCGTCGCCGACCGCGCGCACCTTGAGCGTTTGACCGCTTGCAAGCGCCTTGCTCGTGACCGTGTTTTCTACGTAGGACAGCGTACCGTCAAGGCTGATCTCAAATTTGTCAGCATTACCGTCCGCCGTCCAACTTGCAAGGTTGCCGTCAAGCGTAACGACGGGCGCCGTGAGTTTTTGCGGCGCTTCGGAATTTGCAGGCGGCTCGTCACCGTCGCAAGCGGAAAATGCTAAAACGCAAACCAGAAGCAAAAGAAGTGCAAGTACCGATTTTTTCATAGCCAGTTCCCCTTTTTTATTTAAAAATAAAAAGTGCGGCAAACCGAAGAATGCCGCACAAAAAGCGCAAACTCCGATCAGTCGCCAAACTAGTCCACGAAGTGCGTGTACACCCACATAGCCGGAATTTGCGTTTTTATCAAATTCAACTATGCGGGTACGCCAAGAAGGTAAACTACCCCCTTGGTATAACGCACTCAAAAATATTCAACTAGTTTGGCAAGACCATTATACCACGTCCACCTTCCTTTTTCAAGAGTTTATGTCAAAAAATGTATGCGTGCAAAAAGAGTGGCGCGAGCGGGTCCCCCTCGCGGCCTTTTCCTCTTATTGTTTCGACGTTTAAATCTCTGTTATTCCCATT
>JAZSGY010000035.1:0-7940 GCA_045532985.1 Eubacteriales bacterium
TTGACCGTGAGAGGCTTTCGGTCTTGCACGACCTGCTTTCTCATAAGCTCGACGCCGTCGTCACCACGGCCGCCGCCGCGCTTCAGTATACCGTGCCGCCCGCCGTCCTTGACGCACATTCACTCTCACTTGCCGTGGGGGACGAGATCGCGCCGAGTGCGCTTGCCGATCGGCTTCTCGCTCTCGGCTTCGCCCGCGTGGATATGGTCGACGGTGCGGGACAATTCTCCACGCGCGGCGACATAGCCGACGTTTGGGTCACGAACGCCGACGCACCCGTGCGTATTGAGCTATTTGGCGACGAGATCGACCGTATGGGCTACTTCGACCCGCTGACCCAGCGCGTCGTTGAAAACTGCGGCGCACTTTCCCTTTTGCCCGCGCGTGAGGTATTGCCAAATGCCGAGGCACGCACGGCGATCCGCCGCGCGATCGAAGCGGCGCTGAAAACCGCAGAAAACGCCGTCGCGATCGAGGATCTGCGGGGCGAGCTTGCTTTGCTTGACGGCGACGAGCTGCCCTTCGCCGACCGCTACCTTTCCCTGATCTATCCGAAGGCGACGCTTTTTGACTATCTTGATCCGCGCGCGCTCATCCTTTTGCGTGAGAGCGACGCGATCACCGAAAAATTTGACGCCGCGCAAAAGCTGCTTGCCGAGGACGTCCGCGTGCTGACGGAAGAAGGATTTCTGCACCCGAAGCACGCCGCCTTTTCCGCCAAGCGCTCGGACCTTGATACACTCTTAAAGGAGCGTGTCGCCGTCTACGCCAACACCTTTTCGGGCGGCTTCGTCGGGATGCGGATGGCGGGGCTCTTTGGCTTCCGTTGCCGTCGCGCCCCCTCTTACGGTGTAAACTTCAGTTTACTTTTATCGGATCTGAGACAGCTGATGCAAAGCCGCTACCGCGTCGTTCTTTGCGTGAACAATCAAGCTGAGGTCACCTCGATGATTGCCGCGTTGACCGACGAGGGGATCACCGCGCTCACAGAGCGTGAGGAGCCCGCAGAGGGACGCGTGATCGTCACGGCAACCACGGGCATTGCGGGCTTTGAGCTTCCCGCGGCGCGCGTTGCCGTGCTGTCTACCCGTGCCGAGGAGGATGCGGGGGCTGTCAAAAAGGGGCGTCGACGCACCCGTCCGAAGCACAAGAACGCGGGCGACAAGATCCTCTCCTACGCCGATCTTTCGGTCGGCGACTACGTCGTACACGCCGTACACGGCATCGGTCAGTTTGCGGGAATGGAAAAGCTGACCGTCGACGGCGTCTCACGCGATTATATCACCATCCGCTACGCAGGCACCGACAAGCTCTTTCTGCCTGCTGACCAGCTTGAAAATATTTCGAAATATATCGGTGGCGGCGGCGAGGACAGCAAGGTCAAGCTCTCGCGCTTCGGCGGCACCGATTGGCAAAAATCAAAATCGCGCGCGAAGGCGGCGGCAAAGGATATGGCAAAGGAGCTGATCGCTCTGTACGCCGAGCGGCAACGCCGCGCGGGCTTTGCTTACCCTGCGACCTGCGACTACGAGCGCGAGTTTGCAAACGCCTTTGAATACGAGGAGACCGAGCCGCAGCTTGATGCGGTTGCCGAGATCTTCGCCGATATGGAAAAGGCTGTGCCGATGGACCGCCTTCTGTGCGGCGACGTCGGCTTTGGCAAGACCGAGGCCGCGCTCCGCGCCGCCTTCAAGGCGGTCGTCGCGGGCAAGCAGGTCGCGATCCTCGTGCCGACCACGATCCTTGCGATGCAACACTACCAGACCTGCCTTTCGCGCATGCGCGGCTATCCTGTCAACATCGAAATGCTCTCGCGCTTCCGCACGCCGAAGGAGCGTGCGGCAATTCTGCGCCGACTCTCACGCGGCGAGATCGACATCATTATCGGCACGCACGCCCTGCTTGGCAGTGGTGTTGCCTTCCGCGATCTCGGGCTCCTCATCGTGGATGAGGAGCAGCGCTTCGGCGTCGGGCAGAAGGAAAAGCTGAAGAAAATGTCAACAAACGTTGACATTCTGACCCTGACCGCAACCCCGATCCCCCGCACGCTGAACATGGCGATGAACGGCATCCGCGACCTCTCGATCCTCGACGAGGCACCGGGGGACCGCCATCCCGTGCAGACCTTCGTCACCCAGCACAGTGATGCCGTCGTGATGGAGGCGATCCGTAAGGAGCTACGCCGCGGCGGTCAGGTGCTATATCTCTACAACCGCACGGACACGATGGAGCTTCCCGCGAGCCGCATCCTTGCCGAGATCCCCGAGGCACGCGTTGCGATCGCAAACGGCAAGATGGATAAGGATGAGATCGAGCGCATCTGGAGCGAGCTCGTCAGCGGCGACATTGACGTTTTAGTCTGCACGACTATCATTGAAACGGGGGTCGATCTGCCGAACGCCAACACTCTCATCATTGAAAACGCCGACCGAATGGGACTTTCCCAGCTGCATCAGCTGCGCGGGCGCGTTGGGCGCGGGACGAGGCAGGCGTACGCCTACTTCACCTATAAGCCCGACAAAACCCTTTCGGATATTTCGCGCCGCCGACTGTCGGCGATCAAGGAGTACGCTGAGTTCGGCGCGGGCTTCCGCATCGCTCTGCGCGACCTTGAGATCCGCGGCGCGGGCAATCTGCTCGGCGCGGAGCAGCACGGTCATATCGACGCGGTAGGCTACGATCTCTACGTCCGCCTTTTGAACGAGGCGGTGCTGGAGGAGCGCGGCGAAAAGCCGAAGCCCGTGTTTGAATCGAGCGTTGACCTCGGCGTTGACGCGCATATTCCCGAGCGCTATATTCCCGCCCTCTCCCTGCGTATGGAGATGTATAAGAAAATATCCCTCATCCGAAACGAGGAGGATCGGGACGACGTCTTTGACGAGCTGTCCGACCGCTTCGGCGAGGTGCCGCGCGTGACCGAGCGACTTCTCTCGATCGCTGTGATCCGCGCACGCGCCGCCGCCCTTGAATTCTCACGCGTTGAGGTCAAAAACGGCGAGCTGCGCTTTATCCCCGCCGAGATCGATCTGACCGCGTGGTCGCGCGTTTTCCTTACCGAGCGCGATCTGCGCCTTGTTTCGACCCTGCGCACCCCCTACGTCGCGCGGCGACTTCGCAGTGGGGCTGACGTGCTGAGCACGGCACTCGACCTGCTCAAAAAATACGAGCTTGCGAAAGCCGAAGGAGAAAACGAATGAAAGCAACCAAGAAAAGAGTCGTCAAAGCGGCAACACCCGCGCCGACGGGCAAAAGGATCCCCTACCGGCTGATCGCGATCATCGTCGCCGCACTTCTCGCAGTCGGCGGTGCCGTGGGAACGCTCTGTTATTTTCTGTTCCGCGCGCCGACGGTCTTCTCCTACGAGAACGTCCGCGTGGATACGAACACCTATTCCTACTGGCTCGGCTGCTACAAGTCCTCAAGCGTCAAGTACGACGAAAAGGCAGGCTTTCTCGATACGCCGTCGGGCTGGAGCACCGCCTACGGCGACGGCACCTATCTCTCCTACTATACGGATGAGATCGACCGCCAGATCAAGCAGCGCATCGTTGCCGCCGCTCTCTTTGATAAATCGGGCTACCGCCTGACCGAGGAGGAGACCGACGAGATTCTAAGCTGGGTCAGCGAGGTCTACGGCACCGATGAAAAGGCGGTGAAGGAGTATCTAAAGGAAATCTACGGTGCGGATGAAAAGGACGTGCGCGCCGTCGCCCTCTACGAGTACAAATACATTGCCTACTATTACAAGGTCTTCGGCTATGACCTCTCGGGCGCGTTTGACGCAAGCCTGCGTGAGGATGCCGAACGCTTCTATAACGACAACTACGTTCGCTTCAAGCAGGTCTTCATCTCAAACGATCAGGCGAACAACGCGGCGCGCCATATCGTGCGCGACGCACTGCCCACCGTCGATGAAAATCAATTCGATCTCTTTATCGAAAACTACGACGCCGAGGCGAATATGACGACCGTCTACGGCGACGGTGCCTACCTCTTCTCGGGTGCGTCCTACGTGATTTACGACAAGGACGGCGAGGACGCGGAGGCCGCCCGACTCAAAAATACAGAGATCCTCTCCACCATCCGCTCGCTTGAGATCGGGAAGGCGGTCGAGGTCACAGTCGACGAGGGGAGCTACTTCTTCTACCGCTGTCCCCTTAAGGATGATGCCTACGCCGATCCTACGAGCTATTGGTTCGGCGGCGACAAATCCTTTCCTTCCTTTGCATCGGTCTTTTCCTCCTTCGTATATCAGGATCTGCTCGACCAAAAGATCGGCGACGTCGCGGTAAACGCCGAGGAAAAGAAAAGCGATGCCTTGATCTATACCAAACGCAATTGGGAATATAACGTTGTCGGTATGATCCGATAAATTAAAAAGGAGAACTGTTATGAAACGAATTTTTTCAATCGCACTGATTCTATGTCTGCTTCTTTCCTTCGCCGCCTGCGGCAACGGCGGAGCACCGTCCTCATCCTCGTCCACCCCGACGCCGCCCCCTGCGGGCACCGATTACTCGCAAAAGACCGTCTCAATGCAGTCAGCCCTTCCGCTTTGCCTGCTGGACGGCCGCACCCACTCCCTTGCTGACGGCGCGATCGCCTTTGACTGGAGCGGAAACGCCCTGACCTTCACCGCGGATTGTGAGGGCGATGTCGCCATTACCCTTTCGGTCGGTTCTACGGGCGAATACAGTGATGATGAGAAGGCAGACGCTACCGTTGCCGTTGCCTTCTCGATCACGGTCGACGGGCAAAGGATCGGTGACCGCCACTTCGTTTACGAGGAGGACGGCACCGTTACGCTGACGCTTGCAGAGGATCTGCCGCGCGGCACGCACACCTTCCGCCTTCTGCGCCAGAGCAAGATCATGAACGCCACCGCCGACCTTCACGCCATCACCCTGTGCGGTGAGCTGCAGAAAATGACGGATAACGCCCCCTACATTGAATTTATCGGCGACTCGATCTCCTGCGGCTACGGCATCTATCGAACCGTCAATCATGCGGATGCAACGGGCGGCTACCTCTCCTTCCTTTCCGACAATGCGGAGCTTGCCTTTGCCGTGAAAACGGCGCATGCGCTCGGCGCGCGATATTCGGTATCGGGCTTCTCGGGCTCTGGCTTCGCCTACGGCTGGAACACCTACAACGTCCCCGAGGTCTATCAGAAGGCATCCTTCGTCCGTGGCGATACCGCGTACGACTTCTCGACCACACCCGATCTTATCGTGATCAACCTCGGCACCAACGATAAGAACCGCTGGGGCATTCTCCCCGACGGCACGACGCTCGAGGGTGAGGAGGCAGACACCTTCTTCCGCGACGAATTCGTTGCCTTTATCAACACGCTCACCGAAATATACGGCGTCAACGTCCCGATCGTGTTCGCCTACGCCTCGACAAACATTCAGCTTGCCGACCGTATGGGAGCGATCCTCGACGAGGAATTCTCGTATCTCGATCTGCACTTCGTGACCCTGACCCCCAACACAAACGGCAATAAGGGACACCCCTCCGCCGACGGCGCCGCCGTCCAGGCAACCGAGCTTTACGACTTCCTGAAAAGCGAATTCCCGACCCTGTTCGGCGAATAAAACGAAAAGAACCAAACGCGAAACGCGTGGTGTTCTTAGCGGAGAAATAAAATAAGGGCATGGCCTTAGCCCGATGCATTTGTAAAACAAATGCGAAACTTGCAATAAAAACAGAAGAGAGAGTGCTTCGGAAGCAAAATTCCGTAAGGCACTCTCTTTTTCTGCTTTTCAGTTTAGAGTTATGAGTTATGAGTTTGCTATCGCAAACGTTATGATATGATTGCCCTTGCAATCTTCCACTTGGCGAAGCCAACCATAACGATGCGGAGCATCCCATAACTCATAGCTTGCCCGCATGGGCAATCATAGTTTAGCGTGATTGTCCGTTAAGGACATCACGCTAAACGCGTTTGGTTCTTCTTGTTTGAAAGTCAATTATTCGGCCGCCGCCTCAACGTCGCCCGTTACGACCGCGTCGAAGTCGGCTTCGACCTCAGCGGAGGGCTTCTTCGTCAGAAGCGAGACGACGACGATCAGAATCGCCGAGAAGATGAATGCGGGAAGCAGCTCGTAGATCGCGAACGCACCGCCAAGTCTTGCGATGGCAAATTTCCAAAGGAAGACCATGCCGCCGCCGCCGAGCATACCTGCGATCGCGCCTGCGCGCGTGGTACGCTTCCAGAACAGAGAGAAGAGCATCAGCGGGCCGAAGGTTGCACCAAAGCCTGCCCATGCGAAGGATACGATGTTGAAGATCACGCTGTCCTCGTCAAGTGCGATCAGCGCCGCGATCACAGCAATTGCAAGCAGGGTAATTCTCGAAACCCACATGACCTGCTTGTCGCTCGCGTTCTTCTTTGCGATGCCCTGGAAGATGTTCTTCGACACCGAGGATGCCGCAATGAGAAGATAGGAGTCAGACGAACTGATCGTTGCCGCGAGGATACCTGCCATAACGAGACCCGCAAGGATCGCAGGCAGAGAGGACTGCGCCAGAAGGATGAAGATATTCTCCGCATCGCCGTTGGTAAGAAATGCAGTTGGATACAGCTGACGCCCAACGATACCGATAAACACGGCAACGCTAAGCGAGATCACGACCCACACCATTGCAATGCGGCGGGACATCTTCAGCTCGCTCTCCTTGCGAATCGCCATAAAGCGAAGCAGTACCTGCGGCATACCGAAGTAGCCAAGCCCCCACGCAAGCATCGAGAAGACCGAAAGGATCGAATAATCCTTTGCCGCACCGAACAAAGGCTTACCGGCAACCGTCGCCTGTACGCCGTCCACCGTCGTGGGGTCCGCCATACCGAAGAATTCGAGGAATCCGGGGATCTCCTTCGCATTGTTGATCACGGCACCGATGCCGCCTGCCGACACCGTGCTGATGATCACGATCACGGCAAGTGCCACGATCATCACGATGCTCTGCATAAAGTCGGACGCACTCTCGGCAAGGAAGCCGCCGATCAAGGTGTACGCCAGAACGAAGATCGCACCGATCAGCATCATCGCCCAATAGGGCGCACCGAACAGCGTTGAGAAGAGCTTGCCGCAGGTCACGAAGCAGCTTGCCGCGTAAACCGTAAAGAAGATCAGGATAAAGACCGCCGCGATCGACAGAATGATCTTGTTTTTCTCGCGGAAACGGTTAGAGAAGAATTCGGGAAGCGTAATGGAATTATTCGCACGCACGCTGTAACGGCGCAAACGCTTCGATACGATCAGCCAGTTAAAATAGGTGCCGATGGCAAGACCAAGCGCCGTCCAGAAGGCGTCGGCAAGACCGCACCAATACGCAACGCCGGGCAGACCCATCAGGAGCCATCCGCTCATATCCGATGCCTCAGCACTCATTGCCGTCACCCACGGACCGAACGAGCGTCCCCCCAAAAAGTAGTTTTCCGAGCTTTTGTTTGCTCTCTTGTAATAATACACGCCGATTCCGATGACCGCCGCCATATAAACGATCATCGCGATCAGCATCTGCACCTGATTCCCCGTCATAATTGACTCCCTTCAAAGGTAAAAAATAAAAAAGATATGGTTATTATATCATACTTTTTCAAGTTTGTAAAGCCCTAAAGTGAATTTATATACCGCCGTATGCAAAACCGTTCTTGATGTACTTTCAAACGCTCACAGAAAATAAAAAGTTTTTTCACAAAAGGGCTTGACAAAACGTCGGCAGTATGGTAAGATAGCAATGTTCCGAAAGGAGCTACGCGGGTATGGCGGAATTGGCAGACGCGCTAGATTCAGGTTCTAGTGGGGGCAACTTCGTGGAGGTTCAAGTCCTCTTACCCGCACCAAAAAGAATAGGTCACCAAAAGGTGTCCTGGTCTTTTTGGTACTGATAAAGCCGGAGGTTCTCCACGCCCGAATTTTGTTTCAAAATTC
>JAZSGY010000021.1:0-2003 GCA_045532985.1 Eubacteriales bacterium
CGCGGTGTCTGCCGTTTATATTCGTTTGAAACGGGCGCGTCAAAACAGCCGTTCGTAATTCTCGCCGTACAGATCGTGGTAAAGATACAGTGAGCCGCAGATGACGGTCAGCGTGCCGTCCGCACGCGCGGCGGCGACGGCTTCCTTCAGCGTTTCGTAATGTCTGCCCTCGATGCCGATCCTCTCCGCCGCGGCGGCAAGCGCCGCGGGTGACTCCGCACGCTCGTTGCCGCTGACGGTTGTAAAGTAAAATTTACATTTTCCGCGGTTCAGCATTTCGAGCGAGGGCAGGTAGTCCTTGTCCTTCATACAGGCAAAGACGAAATGCCGCTCGGTATCGGGATAGTAGCGGTCAAGCGCCGCGACGAGGGCGGCTACGCCGTTTGGATTGTGCGCCCCGTCAAAGAGCAGGGGCGGATTTTCGTCCAGCAATTCAAGCCGCGCGGGGTGGCGTGCCGAGAGAAGTCCCTGCCGTATTTGCTCCTCGGACAGACCCAGAGCCTTCAGCACCGCGATCGCAAGGCAGGCGTTCTCAATCTGGAAAACACCGCCGAGGGCGGTTTGAAGTGCCGTCATTCCGTCAAAATCAAAGATCTCGTAAATGCCCGTATGCGCCGTGGGCGCGGGCGGCGTGACCACCGAAAGCGGACAGGCAAGTGCGTTTGCGCGCGCGCGAATGACCGCCATAGCTTCCTCTGTCTGATCAAGGGTAAAGACGGGACGCGCGGGCTTTAAGATCCCCGCCTTCGCTCTTGCGATATCGGCAAGCGTGCTTCCAAGATAGCCCGTGTGGTCAAGGTCGAGGCGCGTGATCACTGCCGCCTCGCAGGACTCGATGACATTGGTCGCGTCAAACTCACCGCCAAGCCCGACCTCCAGCACCACGAAATCAACGCCCGCCTCGGCAAAGGCTAAAAACGCCGCCGCCGTCCAGATCTCAAAGGGCGTTGCCATCTCGCCGAGCCGTTCTTTCACGCACAGCGCCGCGGCATCCGCACGCGCGATATAGGCGTCAAGCGTGCCGTCCGAGAGCGGCTCGCCGTCGATTCGGATGCGTTCCCCCGTTCTTACGAGTGACGGCGAGGTAAACGTGCCGACGCGGTAGCCCGCACAAAGCAGTCCTGCCGTCAGGTACGCGGCAACCGAGCCCTTGCCGTTGGTGCCCGCGATATGCAGATGGCGAAGACCGCGCTCGGGACGCCCGAGCGTCTCGAGGATCGCGTCGATTCTTTGTAAACCAAGGTTTACAACCTGATGGAAGCTGTCGTTATAGGTACGCGTGCTCATTTTGACTCCTCCTTCGGCAGAAGTCCGTTGCGGACGAGGTAAGGCCTTGCAATGCGCGTCACGCGCGGCACGAGCAGAAGATAAAACGCGATCCGCAAAAGAAGATTGACGGGCACGCTGACGGCACGCGCCGTGATCACGGCAAAAAACGAGCCGAAAAGCGGATAGAGCGCCATCGTCATCAGCCCGAAGTCAAGCGCCACGGCGATTGCCGTAAAAATCAAAACGCCCCGTAAGACCTTTACGGGACGCTTGTATAAAAGCAGTCCCAGAAGAAGTCCTGTTGCGAGCTTGACGAGCGTGATCGGCAGATAGATCTCATCCCCGACCGTAAGGCAGCTCAAAAGATCGACCGCCGCGAGGGCTGCACCCGTGTAGGGGGGCGCGACCCATACCGCAATGACGATGATCGGCAGAATCGCAAGGTCGAGCCGTGCGGCGGAGCCGAGCGAGATCACGTGCGGAAGGTAGGCGAGTGCCACGCCGAGTGCGGCGGCGACGGCAGAGAGCGTGAGCGAAAAGAGGTGGCGGTGTGCCTTGTTGCTTGTCATTTTCGTATCGAACAGATACCGTGGGACTTTTTTGAAGCTCAGCGGGATGCGATCGTGCCACCGCGGTATAGGGCTTGTCAGATTTAGAGGAAAATTCGTCGTTCTTCGGGACGTGAGGCGTACTTGGTACGTCGAGTCCCGAAAACGGCGAAAGAAAATGGCATT
>JAZSGY010000093.1:0-25773 GCA_045532985.1 Eubacteriales bacterium
GATCACCCGCATACAGATCGAGCGAGCCGCCGAGGGCGGCGATCGCCGTATGCGGCAGATGCGTCTTGAATTCCGCTGCGACCGCCTCCTGCCGCGGCGAGCCGAGGCAGACGAACAGCACCGTGGGCGGGGACGCGCGAAGCCGCGCAAGGAGCGCGGCGCGCTCTTTTTCGTCAAGATAGCCGTGACAGGTGCCCGACACCGAAAGCGCGGGATCCCGCCCGCGTAGCCGCGCCGCCGCACGCGCGGCGACCCCCTCCTTGCCGCCGTAAAGGAAAAGCGTGCCGCCGCGTGCGGCAAGATACGCGGCGATCGCCTCGCCGAATTCGACCCCCGCGGCACGCGGCAGACGTCTTCCCTGCATTGCCGCCGCGAGGGTCACGGAAACGCCGTCGGGTAGCAAAAGCGTCGCCCTCTCAAGCTGAGCGAAAAACGCAGGCTCGCGCCGTGCGCGCAAAATCATTTCGGCGTTCGGCGTAAAGACGAGCGCGCGGGTAGCAAGCGCCCGCTCCGATGCCGCCGCGACCCCCTCGGCAAAGAAGGAAAGACCGAAAAGCGGCACGCCTCTTTCAAGCATTTTCACTTGACTTATCCATTCCTCTATGATAAAATATATAGGAAAAGTATTCCCCAAAAGGTGAAAAGCATACGCGCGATCCGTTCCCCGTGGGCGGATCTCGTTTTCTAAAGCAAAAGGAGCGTTTATGGAACTCAAGGAGCGATATCTCGCGGCGAAGCGCCGCTTATTCGAGCTGTATTACAGCGACTTTCTGAACGAAAAGCAGTGCGAGGCGGTCTTTGCCGTCAACGGTCCGCTTCTGATCCTCGCGGGCGCGGGGAGCGGCAAAACGACGGTGCTGGTGCGCCGCATCGCCTTTCAGATCCGCTACGGCAACGCCTACCACGACACGCACGTGCCCGACGCGCTGACCGAGGCGCGCGTGCGCGCGCTTGAGGATGCCGCATCGCTTCCGCGCACGGAGCTTGCAGAGATCCTCGACGAATTTATCACGGAGCCCTGCCCGCCGTGGTGTATGCTTGCCATCACCTTCACGAACAAGGCGGCAAACGAGATCAAGGAGCGTCTTTCAAAGACCTTTGAGGACGAGGACGTCACGAGTGAGATCTGGGCTGGCACCTTCCACTCGATCTGTATGCGCATTCTGCGCCGCCATACCGAGACGGCGGGGCTTTTGCCCGGCTTCTCGATCTACGATACCGACGACAAGAAGCGACTCGTCACTAAGTGTATGAAGGAGCTGGATATCGACGAGAAGAATCTGCCCGTCCGCACGGTGATGAACGCCATCTCCTCGGCGAAGGACAACCTCGTTCCGCCCGACAGGATGGATAGGGGACGCGACCTGCGCCAAAAGCATATCTGCCGGATCTACGAGAAGTATCAGGAGGAGCTTTCGGCAGCAAACGCGCTCGATTTCGACGATATTATTATGAAGACCGTCGAGCTGCTCTCGGGTCATCCCGAGATCGCCGAGTACTACCAGAACAAATTCCGCTACGTCTCGGTCGACGAGTATCAGGACACCAACCCCGCGCAGTTCGCCCTTACGAATCTGCTTGCGGCGAAGCACAGAAATCTGATGGTGGTCGGCGACGACGACCAGTCGATCTACAAGTTCCGCGGCGCGACGGTTGAGAATATTCTGAGCTTTGACTCGACCTATCCCGACGCGATCGTCATCAAGCTCGAGCAGAACTACCGCAGCACGAAGACCATCCTCGCGGCGGCAAACGCCGTGATCGACAAGAACCGCAACCGCTACGGCAAAAAGCTCTGGTGCAACGCCGAAGAGGGCGAAAAGATCGTGCTTTGTCAGTGCCGCGACCAGAATGGTGAGGCACGCTACATCACCGACCGCATTCTCGAGCTGGTCGTCAAGGAAAAATACCGCTACCGCGACTTCGCGGTGCTTTACCGCCTCAACGAGCTTGCGCGCGCGCTGGAGAGCGGCTTTACCAAAAGCGGCATTCCCTACCGCGTGCTGGGCGGTCAGCGCTTCTACGACCGCAAGGAGATCAAGGATATCAAGGCGTACTTACAGCTGATCTTAAACGACAGCGACACGCTGGCGCTTTTCCGCATCATCAACGAGCCGAAGCGCAAGATCGGCGCGGCGACCCTCGCCGCCGTCTCCTCGATCGCGGATGAGGAGGGCGTGTCGATGATGGAGATCATGCGAAACAGTCTGCGCTACCCCGCCCTCTCGAAGGTGGCGGACAAGCTGATCGCCTTTACCGATATGATCGCGCGTCTGCGCGCGCTTTCGCTCCCGCCCTCGAAGCTGATGGAGGAGCTTTACGCCGCGACGGGCTACGAGATGATGTTGCACGAGTCCTCGGAGGACGAGATCGTGAAGCAGGGCAGGCTCGACAGCCTGCACGAGTTTATTTCCGCCGCCGCCGAGTACGAGGCACGCGTGGAAACGCCGACCCTCGTCGGCTTTATGGAGGAGGTCAGCCTCGTCTCCGATACCGACAAATACGATGAAAACGCCGACGCCGTCGTGCTGATGACGATTCACAGCGCGAAGGGGCTGGAATTCCCCGTCGTATTCCTTTCGGGGATGGAGGACGGCGTGTTCCCGGGGCTTCAGAACATCGGCAACACCGAGGAGATGAACGAGGAGCGCCGTCTGGCGTACGTCGCCATCACGCGCGCGAAGCGCCGTCTTTTCCTCACCCATACCGAGGAGCGTATGCTCTACGGCAGAACGGGGCATAACCCCCTCTCCTGCTTCGTGCGGGAGGAGATGCCGAAGGAACTCTTACGGCTCGACTACGCCGCGCGCCCACACTTCGGTATGGGCGGCACGCGTCAAGCCTCCGCACAGCCCCGCACCGAGCATCGGAGCGAGCCCGTCTCGCGCGAGTTCTCGCGCCGCGCGACCCTCTCCCCGACCACGCCGCCGACCCCCGCCGCCTTCGGCGTCAAGCGTCTCTCGGCAGGCACGCGGGTGCGCCATATCCGCTTCGGCACGGGCGTGATCCTCTCGGCAAAGGACTTCGGCGCCGACATCCTCTACGAGGTACGGTTTGAAGGCGGCGACGTCAAAAAGCTCATGGCAACCTACGCCAAGCTCGAGGTGCTTTGAGAAATCAAAAAGGCGAAGAAAAGGCGAGACGCTTTTAAAAAAGCTTCTCGCGCTCTTCAAAACTTGAATGGGGATCTGTATGACGATAAACGAAGCGATCATTCGGCGGATCGGCGAGATCTGCCGCGAAAAGAATACGACGGTATGTGACGCTTGCCTTGGCGGCGGGATGTCGCCGTCTGCCATTTACGACCTGATGAAGGGACGCACGAAGTGCTCCAAGGTCATCACGGTCAAGCGCTTTTGCGAGGGTGCGGGCATTACGCTCGCGGAGTTTTTCGCAAAAGATTATTTCGACCAAACGGAAGAATAAAAGGAAGCGGTTGCAACCGCTTCCTTTTATTCATATTTCCGTCGACTCGATAAATTCGAGCTGCTCGCCGTCGGGCCCCTTGACGAAGGCAAGGTGCAGGCGCAGCTTGACGGGCGAGGAGTCAAGATCGACCGTCTTCGGCGGTGTCAGCGGCGTGCCGCCTGCGGCAACGGCGCGGGCGTAGTCGCCCTCGACGTCGCTTGACTTCATCGCGAAGTGGACGTACTTGCCCTCCTCGGGGAACAGATCGCCGCCGTCAGAGAACAGCTCCATCATCCCGCCGCCGGGCAGGGTCAGAAGCGCGATCTCGCGCGTGGGATTTGCCCACCAGCGCGCGTAAAGCCTAAGGCCGATCGCCTGATAGAAGGCGATGCTCTTTTCAAAATCGGCACATTTCAGTGCAATATGATGAAATCCAAAGCTCGGTGTACTCATAAAAAGCTCCTCGGTGTTTTTTCTTTATTGTAATACAAAAAGCGCGATCTGTCAACGCTCTTGCGTCCGATTTTGCAAAATCGCGTTTGATTCAAAGCAAGGCATATATGAATCAAAGTTGACTTTTTAGTTCATTTGTGCTATAATTTTTCAAAAAAGGGGTGCTAAGAATGAGCGTATACCAAAGACTGAAGGATCTTCGAGAGGACGCCGATCAAAGTCAGGAAGCAATTGCGAAGGTCATCGGCACCAGCCAATCCTATTATGCTCAATATGAAAACGGAAAAAGATCCATTCCATTTGAGCGTATGGTCGTTTTGGCGAAATACTACAACGTGTCTCTCGACTATCTTGCGGGGCTGATCGACACCCCGAGAAGGTTGAAATAAAAACCCGTTTTAAAGAAGTAAAAGGGGAGCCTTTTTCAAAAGGTTCCCCTTGTTTTTTTTAAGTCTATGATCCGTTGATTCCGCGACCCTCGGAACGCGAGGCTGATGTCCTTCTCGCTCTCAATGAACTCGCCGTCCACCAAAATGTCAATTAAACTTAACATTTCGTCGGTCGCCTCACAGCGTGCGCGGGAGGGGGCGAGCAGGTCGCGCTCGTAGGTATAGCCCGTATAGCACCAGATGCTTTTGTGCGGATATGCGGCGCGCACGCGGCGCAAAAAGGGTAACAGCGCGCGCTGGTTTTCGGGCTCCATCGGCTCGCCGCCAAGCAGGGTCAGCCCCTCGATATAATCGGGCGCGAGAAGATCGAGCAGCTCGTTTTCGGTTTCTTCGGTGAAGGGCTGTCCGTTTTTGAAATCCCAAGTTTCCGGATTAAAGCAGCCGCGACAGCGGTGGGTACAGCCCGAGACGAAGAGCGACACGCGCACGCCCGTGCCGTTGGCGATATCCCGACGGTGAATGTCACTGTAATACATTATAGGTGCAGTACCCGCTCGCGGATCTCCTGCGTGCGCCCCTGATTCCAGAACTGCGAGCCGATATAGCCGCAGGTGCGGCGCGCGACGTTCATCTTGCTCTGGTCGCGGTTCTTACAGTTCGGGCACTCCCAGACGAGCTTGCCGTCGGCGTCGTCCACGATCAGAATCTCGCCGCCGTAGCCGCATTCGTGGCAGTAGTCGCTCTTGGTATTCAGCTCAGCGTACATAATATGATCGTAGATAAAGCGAATGACCGACAGCACCGCCTCGATGTTGTTCTGCATATTCGGCACCTCGATATAGCTGATCGCGCCGCCCGTGGAGAGTGCCTGGAACTGCGCCTCGAACGCGAGCTTCTCGAACGCGTCGATCTGTTCGGTCACGTGGACGTGGTAGCTGTTCGTGATATACGCCTTATCGGTCACGCCCTCGATCACGCCGAAGCGCTTTTGCAGGCATTTTGCAAACCGATAGGTCGTGGACTCCAGCGGCGTGCCGTAGATGCCGAAGCCGATGGTCGTCTCCTTTTTCCAGCTCTCGCACGCGGCGTTCATACGCCGCATCACGTCAAGGGCGAAGTGGGTCGCCGCGGGATCTGTATGCGATCTTCCCGTCATATAGCGCACGCACTCGCAAAGCCCCGCGTACCCGAGCGAGATCGTCGAGTAGCCGCCGTAAAGCAGACTGTCGATCGGCTCACCCTTCGGCAGACGCGCGATCGCGCCGTGCTGCCAGAGGATCGGCGCGGCGTCGGAGAGCGTACCCTTCAAGCGGTTATGTCGGCACATCAGCGCCTCGTAGCAGAGCGCAAGACGCTCGTCAAGGATCTGCCAGAAGCGCTCGGTATCGCCGCCCGAGGAGAGCGCGACGTCGGGCAGGTTGATCGTCACGACGCCCTGATTGAAGCGGCCGTAGAACTGATACTCGCCCTTTTCGTTCTTCCACGGAGAGAGCGCACTGCGACAGCCCATTACGGGGAAGCAGTTGCCCTCCTTCAGCTCCTTCATCTTCTTTTCGGAGATGTAGTCGGGCACCAAGCGCTTCGCGGTGCAGGATGCGGCAAGCCGCGTCAGATAGTAGTAGGGCGCGTCGGGGTTGATATTATCCTCCTCCAGCACGTAGATCAGCTTCGGGAAGGCGGGCGTGACGTACACGCCCTTCTCGTTCTTTACGCCCTTGTAGCGCTGACGGAGCGTTTCCTCGATCACGAGTGCCAGGTCGGCGCGTGCGCGCTCGTCCTCCGCCTCGCCGAGGTACATAAAGACGGTGATGAAGGGGGCTTGCCCGTTCGTGGTCATCAGCGTGACGACCTGATACTGCAGGGTTTGCACGCCCTTTGCGATCTCGCGGCGCAGCTCGTGCTCGACGAGCGTTTCAACGAGTGTGGGATCTGCGTCCCGCCCCGCATCGGCAAAGCTTTGCAGAATATCCGCACGGATCGCCCGGCGCGACACGTCAACGAAGGGCGACAGGTGCGAGAGCGAGATGCTCTGCCCGCCGTACTGATTCGACGCGACCTGCGCGATGATCTGAGTGGCGATGTTACACGCCGTGGAGAAGCTGTGCGGCTTTTCGATCAGCGTGCCGCTGATGACGGTGCCGTTTTGCAGCATATCCGCGAGGTTGACGAGGTCGCAGTTATGCATATGCTGGGCAAAATAGTCCATATCGTGGAAATGGATGATGCCCTCCTCGTGCGCCTTCACGATATGCTCGGGGAGCAGGATGCGGCGCGCCAGATCCTTCGACACCTCGCCCGCCATATAGTCGCGCTGAACGCTGTTGACGGTCGGGTTCTTGTTCGAGTTTTCCTGCTTGACCTCCTCGTTATTGCATTCGATCAAGGACAGAATGCTGTTGTCGGTCGTGTTCGCCACGCGCGCGAGATTGCGGGTGAAGCGGTAGCGGATATAACGCTTCGCGGTCTCTGCCGCGCCGCGCTTGACGATGGCGGTCTCCACCATCTCCTGCACCTCCTCGACCGTCATCGCACGGCCAAAGCGCTCGCAGCTCCTTTCAATTTCAAGCGCGATCGCGGCGATCTCGCTCTGCGACAGCTCGGGCGTGCCCTCACCCGCAAGATTCGCCTTCTCAATGGCGCGCTCTATCTTTTCACGGTCGAAGATGACCTCCGAGCCGTTTCTTTTGATGATCTTCACGGTTCTTTCTCCTTTCCTGGAAATACCACATCTTGTTGTTTTGTAACAGTATTATACCATATTTAGTATAAAACGCAAGTAGGCAAAGCATACTTTTGAAAAATTAATAGTTTGTTCACAGAGAAAGGGGATGTAAATGATTATTTGCAAAAAAGAATCGGGCGAAATCGCCCGATTCTTGCTTGCTTTACTATTATTTCAACTCAACGATCTGATGGCAATGGAATCTGTCAAGGGTGAAATTCACGCGACCGTCCTCAACCGTGAAGGGCAGCTCCTTGCCCTCGGGCTGCAAAACGACCCTCGTGATCTTCTCGGGCAGTGCCAGCGAGACCTTCACGTCGGCGAGCGTCACGATATCCTCGATGACCTCCATATTCTTACCGCGCACGACCGTGTTCGCGTACAGAAGGTGCAGAATATACGCACCGTCCTTTTTGTAAAGCGTTGCCTTGCCCGAGGACGGGAGCGTGGTGCAGACCGTCTTCTTGCCGCCGAGCAGACGCTCGATCAGGGGCAGTACAGTCACCTTCGCGTTGAGCGAGCCGACGTCGCAGTAATCGGTGAACAGATCGGCACCGAGAAGGATACCGTCCTTGCCCGCGGTGACGGCGGCGCTGACCTTGCTGTAATCGCCGGGGGTATTGTTGTGCGAGCAGTAGTGCATACCGCCGCGCTGGAAGTAGGGCGTGATCTTATCGACCAGCACCTCACCCGTCGGCTCGATATCGTAGACCTCGGCGTAGACCGCGAGGGCGGTATCCTCCGCCGCGGCAACCTTGTACTTCGGCTGAATATACGTGGGGCTGTAAGGATCCTTGTCAAGGAGCTTTGCACCGAGGTCAAAGACGTTCTCGCCCTTATAAAGCGCCGACTTGCCGACGGCAAGCAGCTTGCCGCCGTTTTTCACGTACTCAACGAGGCGCGGATACTCCTCGTCGTCAAGCTCGGTGTTATCGGCAAGCACGATCAGAGGATACTTGTTCGAGATCTCCTTCGCCTCGATGATATCAAAGAGGTACTTTGCCTCGAAGAACATACGCGCAGCACCCGTTCTGCCCGTGCCCGTGCGGCCGTTCGGGTGATCCGAGAGGATCGCGAACTCTGCCCGGAAGTCACCGCCGCGCCACGCGTCTCTTGCGGCGAGGTAGCGGTTGGCGTTGCCGACGTTTTTGTAGGTATACATATCCACGCGACCCGAGGGGTGGAGCTGATCGCCGACCGAAAGACCTGCGTCAAACGCCAGACACTGTGCGCCCTCGTAAAGCAGGGCGTCCATATACTTGAAGCCGCCGAACTCGCCCCAGGTCTTGTGAAACTTGCCCGTCATACCGATGCAGTTCTTGCCGCGGCGGCGGATGTACGCCATACTCATCGGGAAGTGGTCGTAGCCCCAGCCACCCGTCGGCAGGGATTCCGCCTCAAGCTGGTCACAGCAGTCCATACGGTCGTCACGGCCGACGGGGAAATCGCCCGCGTTATAGAAGACCATCACGTCGGGCTTCACGGAGCGTGCCGCCTCGGTGATGCGCTTGGTAAACTTGTTGAACACGTCCTTCGCCTGCTTCTTGGAGTCCTCGTAGCTCGTGTAGTCGAGCCCCTTCTTCTTCATATCGCGCAGGCAGTTGATGCAAGAGCAGGGATAGTCGCCGACGATGTCGAAAAAGAGCCCGTCGGGCATATAGCGCTCGGTGACCTCGATCGTCTGCTCGGCGAGGAAATCAAGGTAGGGGGAGTTGAAGCAAAGACGCTTGAAATGCGGCTTCAAAAGATTCTTTGCCGTGCCGTCGAAATCGACGTGCAGCCATTCGGGATGCTCGTACGCCATCACGTCGTCAAGACCTGCGGAAATGTAGATCTTTGCCGACACGCCCGCATCCTTGCACGCCGCAACCTGCAGATCGAGCAGGGGCTTTTCCAGGTGCGGATGCACCGAGCCCTTGAACTTCTCGGACGGATAATAAAGATTACCGTGGTGACACTTGGCAAAGACCGTGATCGAATCAAGACCCGCCTCCTTCAGCGCGGCAACGAACTCGTCGTGGTCAAAATCGCGGCCGATGCCCTCGATCTCGCCCGACGTATGGAAATCCAGATGTACACAGCGTTTATCTTTCATAATAACTCCTTTTGCGGCAATGCCGTATTCTTCCTTTATTATATCGGTCAGCTCCAAAAAAGTCAAGAATAATCCACCGTTTCCTTGCATTTCGTCCGTAAAGCCTTATAAAAACAGGAAAAGAAGAAGCAAGCGATCCGCTTGCTTCTTCTTAGTTTGATAAGGGCTCGGCAGATTTAGAGGAAAATTCGTCGTTTTCGCTCCGAAGGTGTATAATATACTCCGAGAGGTAGCAAAGAAAAAACACCGCAGTGCGGTGTTTTTTCAAAGCGATACCCCACAAAGCAAGGAGTATGCCAAGCCGCCGCTTGGGTGGCGAAGGCAGACGACTATGCGGCTGGGGCGGAACGAAAACGGCGAAAGAAAATGGCAAATAAATGGGGTGGAGAAAGTCGTAGAATTTCAACCTTACAGTTTTTCAAGTATGCAACAAAGCGTAGTCGTGCCGCTTGTTGTCTTAATCCTGCCATTTTCGGTTTTACCTAAATGTGACAGCCCCTTGGGTGTTTATCTCAGCTTTTTATAAGACCATATGCCAGCCCCCGCAACCGTTCCTACCCCCAGCACGACCAGCAAAACGATCAGCCAGACGTGGGTCTTCGGCGGGTCGGGGATCACCTCGGGCGGGGTGATGACCGTGTAGGTCACGACGCGGACGGTATCACCGTCGTCCATCGTTCCCGAAAGCTCGAGCGTTTCGGTCTCATAGCCCTCAAGCGTCGGCGGCGCAAACGCAAAATCCTCGCCGTAGCGCACGGGGTGGAAATACGGCTCTCTCAGCTGATTGCCCTTCGCATCCTGCAGATACACGATGACGAAATAGGAGTTGAGCGTATAGGTGACGGTCACGGTGCGGCTGTGGGTCGCGCCCTCGCTCTCGGTGATGGCGTCCATTCTGCCCGCCACCGTCAGCGCATCGGGCGTATAGTGCAGGACCGTGGGCGACTCTACGCTGTAATCGGTTCCGTACAGATACTCACCGAGCACCGTCTCAAGCGGCACCCCCTCGCTATCGGTCATCGGCGCGCCGTTTTCATCCACGTAAACGACGGTCAGGGTAAAGGTGTGCGGCGTATACAGAACGGTATACACCTCGTTTTTCGCACCCATCACGCCGCTGATCGCGTCCTTCCCCACCTCTCTGTCAAAGTAATCGGGCGCGGGGGAATCGACCGAATAGGGGTCGGTATAGTAGACCTCCGAGACGTGCGGATCAGCGACCGCGCGGCCGAGCGTGTCGATATAGTTGACCACCAGCGTATATTTCGGCGGCACACAGCGGATCTGTTCGCTGTAATCGCCCGTGATCGGCATTCCGTCGTACGCGCTCCGCTCGGGCGTATAGAGCGACAGCCCGTTTTGTGCAAGCAATGCCGCAAGATCGAGGCTGAAGCGGTCGCCGTAGGTCGTGTCCGCGGTATAGATCAGCGCCGCACCGCCGCTTTGCAGGGGTGCGCCGTTGTGATCGACGAAGCTGAGCGTAAGGCGATGCGAGTTCGGCGTATAGGTCACGGTCAGGTTGATCTCGTAATTGCTGTGACCGACGAAGCTGCCCGTCAGCACGCCGCCCGTGACGTTATGGGTATGCCCCGTCACCTCGGGCACGGGGATCGCATAGCGATCCTTCCCGTCGGCAAAGCCGACGACGGTCGCAGGCGGCGTCGGAGCCTCGGCTTCGCTCTCCATCACGTAGGTGACGTTCACACGCACACCGTAATAGATCTGCCCGAATTTCGTCGGGTCAAACCTTCCTGCGGGGTGGGTGCCGTTATACAGCTCGACCGCCGAAAGGCTCGCGGGGGAATCCGCGTAATAGATAGAGATCGCCGAGGTCGCGGTGCGGTAGAAGGCAGTGGTATCCACGCGCAAAAGCTCCGTCGGGAAATGGACGGTCGCAAGCGCGTCGCAGTTCTGAAAGACCGACGCCGAAAGCGCGGTGATGCTGCCGAGCGAGTGGACTGCCGTCAGCCGCTCGCAATCCTGAAAGGCGGAGACGCCGATCGAGGTCACGCCGTCGGGCAGAGTGATCTCGGGCAGCGACTTACACTCCACGAAGGCGTCGTTGCCGATCGAGCGCAGGGTCGAGGGGAGCGATACGGAGGAAAGATTCTGACAGTAGGCGAAGGCGTAGCTGCCGATGGAGGTCACGCCCTCCCCGACCACGAGGCGCGTGATCTCGCTACGCTTGTCCGCCCAGGGTGCCTTGTTCCCCGCGTTATCGAAGTTCGTCATTGCACCGCCGCCGCTGATTGTCAGCGTGCCGTTTTGATAGGTATAGGTCAACCCGTCGCCGCAGGGCTCGCTCGCGTCGGCAAAGACGGCAAACGCAAGGACAAGCAGCGTACAAAGTGCGATAAAGATCCCGATCCTTCTGATATTTTTCATATATCTCTCCTTCGGCTGACGCCGTACTATACTGTATTGATATAAGTATACCATATCGCTTTTTTTCTGTCAACATACAAAAACTGCTTTTTATGAAAAAGGCGGCACGGAGAACCGTGCCGCCTTTTTCATCGGTTTTTGGGATGCATACGAAAAAGCACCCGCAGCATTGGAGAAAAAAAGCGCGGAGAGCGCAAAACGACGATCTTCAAGGATAGTTCGCCTCTTTTCGTTTATTTTTGCAGAAAATACAGAAGCCCCACCGAAACGATCACGACAGCCTCGATCACGCAAAGCACGGTCTCGGGCAGAAAGAAGGACAAAAGGATCCCCACACCGAACGAGAGCAGGGAGACGCCAAGGATCCGACAGAGTGGTTTTGCTTTCATACGCACCTCTTTTGTAAAGCTTCATTTACATTGAGGCGCGTGACGGCGGCCTCTGTTATAAGATATGCAGGGCGGCGCAAAAAAGACACGGAAAACGAAAAAACGACTGCCGCAGTCGTTTTTTTATTTATGCGTTCCAATATTTTTTGTCGAGACTCCTGTATTGTATCGCCTCTGCAATATGCTCCGCGCGGATGACCTCGCTTTCCGCAAGGTCGGCAATCGTGCGCGCCACGCGCAAAAGACGGTCGTGACCGCGCGCCGACAGACCGAGCTCGTCGAAGGCACGGCGGAGGATCTCCTCTGCAAGCTCGTCCATCACGCAGTGACGGCGGATCTGCGCGGGCGACATCTGTCCGTTACAAAAGACCCCCGTATCCCCCGTAGCGGCAAAGCGTGCCGCGGCAAAGGCACGCGCGCGGTTGACGCGCGCACGGATGGTGAGCGAGGAATCGCCCGAGCGCCCGCCTCCGCTCATCTGATCGTAGGTCACGCGCGGAAGCTCGACCTCGATATCCATACGGTCAAGCATCGGGCCGCTGATGCGCGAAAGATAACGCTGTACGTCGCCCTGGCGGCAGGTACAGGTGCCCGAATCGTCGCCGAAATATCCGCACCGACAGGGGTTCATCGCGGCGACCAGCATAAAGCGGGAGGGGTAACGGACGCGCCCCGCGGCACGGGTGACGGTCACGGCGCCGTCCTCAAGTGGAGCACGGAGCGACTCGGTCAAGCTCTTCGGAAATTCGGGAAATTCGTCAAGGAACAAAACGCCGTTGTGTGCCAGCGAGATCTCGCCGGGGCGCGGATTGGCAGAGCCGCCGACCATTCCGACGGCGCTGACCGTGTGGTGCGGTGAGCGGAAGGGTCGCTCACGCACGAGCTCGCCGCCCGCAAGCATTCCTGCCACCGAATGGATCTTCGTGGTTTCAAGCGCCTCCTCGAAGGTGAAGTCGGGCAGAATCGTCGGCAGTCGCTTGGCAAGCATGCTCTTGCCCGAGCCGGGCGGTCCGATCAGGAGTATATTGTGTCCGCCCGCGGCGGCGATCTCCATCGCACGCTTCGCGACGGTCTGTCCGCGCACGTCGGAAAAATCAAGGCGCGGATGCGCGTTCGCTCTTAAAAAATCGCTCTTGTCGTAGGTTGCGGGGGAAAGCGGTGCCTCGCCGCAAAGATGCTCGCACAGCCGTCGCAGGCTCGGCACGCCAAAGACCGTGATGCCGTCGACCACCGCCGCCTCCTTCACGTTCGCCATCGGCACGTAGATCTCGCTTCTGCCCGCCGCACGCGCGGCAAGCGTATGGCAAAGCACGCCGTCGACCGCACGCACCTGACCCGAGAGCGACAGCTCGCCGATAAAGACGCGATGCTCGAGGGCAAGGCTTGCGGGCAGAACGTCACCCGCCTGCAGAATGGCAAGGATGATGGCGAGGTCGTAGCCCGCCCCCTCCTTTTTCCGCGCCGCAGGCGCGAGGTTGACGAGCAGCTCCTTCTGCGGAAAATTGTAGCCGCTGTTGCGGCAGGCGGTCTCAACGCGCTCCTTCGCCTCCTTCACCGCCGTGTCGGGCACGCCGACCAGCTCGAAGGACGGAACGGCGTTTCGCGCGCTGCATTCGACCGTCACCTCGTAGCCGTCGATGCCGAGAAGACCCGCACTGTATACCTTTGAAAGCATAGCTCTCTCCTTTTTCTCTTTTTACTCTATAAGGATAGCATATTTCGTCGAAAAAGTAAAGGCGGTGCGAAAAAAGTTTGCATATTTTTTCATTTTTTTTGCAAAACCCCTTTACAAATCGCATTTTTTTGTGCTATACTACTTGCATCAAGTCAGAAAAGGGAACCCGTGATGAAGTATCTTGCACCCGCATACGCATACTTTTTTAGCTTTACCTATTATTTCGGTAAGGCTTTTTCGGCGTTCACCTGCAAGGCGTAAATCGGTTTTTGATCGAGAGCCCTGCGGCGAATGCCGCGGGGCTCTTTTTGCGCCGCTCTGTCAATTTTTTTAAAAAAGAGGGATCTGTTATGGTTGTCGTACTCAAGGAAAACCCCGATCGCGAGCAATTGGCAAACCTTGCCGAATGGCTGGAGTCGCTCGGGCTGTCCATTCATAAAAGCGAGGGTGAGCATCACACCCTGCTCGGTCTTGTCGGCGATACGTCGCAGGTCGATATGGAGCTTTTGCGCGCGCTCGATATCGTTGACGACGTCAAGCGTATTCAGGAGCCGTACAAGAGCGCAAACCGCAAGTTTCACCCTGCCGATACCGTCGTTAACGTTGGCGGTGTTCTGCTCGGCGGCGGTCATTTTCAGTACATCGCAGGCCCCTGCTCGGTCGAGTCGAAGGAGCAGATCTGCGAGGTCGCACGCAGTGTAAAGGCGGCGGGTGCCGCGCTTCTGCGCGGCGGCGCATTCAAGCCGCGCACCTCGCCTTACGCCTTCCAGGGTCTGCGCGGGGACGGCATCGAGCTTCTGCTCGAGGCAAAAAAGGCAACGGGGATGCCGATCGTCAGCGAGGCGATGGATCCCTCTCAGCTTCCGCTGTTTGAGGACGTCGACGTCATTCAGATCGGCGCACGCAATATGCAGAACTTCGAGCTTTTAAAGGAGGTCGGACACCTGCGTAAGCCCGTGCTTTTGAAGCGCGGCCTTGCCAACACCCTGCAGGAGCTTTTGATGAGCGCCGAATATATCATGGCGGGCGGCAACGAGCAGGTCATCCTCTGCGAGCGCGGCATCCGCACCTTTGAGACGGCAACGCGCAACACCCTCGACCTCTCCGCGATCCCCGTATTGCGCGGGATGACGCATCTGCCGATCGTCGTCGATCCCTCGCACGCCTGCGGCATTGCCCGTATGGTCCTGCCGATGGCAATGGCGGCGGCTGCCTGCGGTGCCGACGGCCTGATGATCGAGGTGCACAACGATCCGAGGCGCGCGCTCTGTGACGGCGCGCAGTCTCTCACCCCCGACGCCTTCGCCGACGTGGTCAAGCACGTCGATGCGATCCTCCCCCACGCGTATGGCAGAGCGTAAGCCCGTCGTCGGGATCGTCGGAATGGGTCTGATCGGCGGCAGCCTTGCGAAGGCGATCCGCAAGAACACCGAGGGAGCATACCGCGTTCTCGGTGCCGATCTCGACCCCAAAACGATGGCGAAGGCGAAGGTCGCCGACGTCATCGAGGGGGAGCTGACCCCCGAAGCGTATAAGGATTGCGACTATCTTCTGATCGCGCTCTACCCTGCCGCGGTCTTATCCTTCCTTGAAAAAAACGCGCCGCTTTTCAACCCGCACGGCGTCGTGATCGACTGCGCGGGCATCAAGCGCGACATCTGCGCCCTCGGCGGCGCACTCGCCGACCGCTACGGCTTCACTTTCATCGGCGGCCACCCGATGGCGGGGCGTGAGGTCTGGGGCTTTTCCGCCGCGACCAATACGCTTTTCAACGGCGCGTCAATGATCCTTTGTCCGCGCGGCGATATCGACATCCGCACCCTCGCGCGCGTCAAGGAATTTTTCCTCTCGGTCGGCTTCGGCAGGATCACCGTCCGCACCCCCGCCGACCACGACCGCATCATCGCCTACACCTCACAGCTCGCGCACGTTTTGTCGAGCGCCTATATCGGCAGTGCGACGGCAGAGGAGCATCGCGGCCTTTCCGCGGGCTCGTTCAAGGACATGACGCGCGTTGCCACGATCAACGGCGAGATGTGGAGCGAGATCTTTCTTGCCAACCGCGAGCCGCTTCTGTCCGAGATCGACGGACTGATCGACCGCCTCTCCGCCTTCCGCGCGGGGATCGCGGGAAACGACCGCGACCTGCTCCGCCGCCTGATGAAGGAGGGCAACGACCGCAAAAAGGAATGCTTTAAAAAGATTGAGGAGGAGTCCTGATGCAGACCATCAACGTTCGCACGGGCAGACCCTACGCCGTCAAAATTGAAAACGGCATCCTCTCCCGCGCCGCCGCAGAGATCGCGGCACGTATGGAGGGGCGGCGCACGGTGATCGTCACCGACGACAACGTCGCACCGCTGTATGCCGAGGCACTGCGTGCCGATCTTCTTTCGGCGGGCATCCGCACCGACGTATTCGTTTTCCCCCACGGTGAGGGGCATAAGACTATGGACACCGTCACCGCGCTTTTATCCTACCTTGTGGAAAAGGAGATCACGCGCCGCGACTTTCTCGTCGCCCTCGGCGGCGGCATCGTCGGGGATCTTTGCGGCTTTGCCGCCGCGATCCATCTGCGCGGCATCCCCTTTATTCAGCTCCCGACCACCCTGCTTGCGGCGGTCGATTCCTCGGTCGGCGGCAAGACGGGCGTGAATCTTGACGGACTCAAGAATCAGGTCGGCGCCTTCTGGCAGCCCTCACTCGTTTTGTGCGATCCCGAAACCTTCCGTACCCTGCCCCCCGCCGACTACGCCGACGGAATGGCAGAGGTGATCAAATACGCCGTCCTCTTTGACCCGTCACTTTACGAATCGCTCCTTGGCGACTTCGATCTGTGTGAGGTGATCGCGAAATGCGTCGACCTCAAGCGTGCGGTCGTTGAGCAGGATGAGCGCGACACGGGTCGCCGTCAGCTTCTAAACCTCGGCCACACGGTCGGCCACGCGATCGAAAAATGCTCGTGCGGCAGGATCTCGCACGGCAAGGCGGTGGCAATGGGCACGCTTCTGGTCACCCGCGCCGCAGTAAAGAGCGGAATTTGTAAAGAAAACTTTACAAATTCTTTGCAAAAGCTCCTTTCGTCGCACGGGCTTCCCGACGAATGCCCCTACCCCTTGACGGCACTTTTGCCCTATATGAAAAGCGACAAAAAGCGCGGCGGGGACGAGATCACGCTGATCCTACCGCGCGGGATCGGCGACTGTATTCTGCACACGCTCCCGCTTTCCGAGCTTCCCGCACTGCTTTCGGCGGAGGATCCGCTATGACGGTTACGGTTTCACCCGCACGCCCGCTTCGCGGTGCGATCAGCGCACCCGCGTCGAAATCCGACGCGCACCGCGCGATCATTGCGGCGGCGCTTTCCGAGCGTGCGACGAAAATTGAGCTATCCGAGCTTTGCGCCGACACGCGTGCAACGCTCGACTGCCTTACGGCAATGGGCGCGTCCTTCTCACATACGGACGGCGTGCTGACCGTCAACCCGATCGGCAAGACGGCAAGCGCGCCCCTGCTCGACGCAAGCGAGAGCGGCTCGGCGCTCCGCTTCCTTCTCCCCGTTGCCGCCGCCCTCGGTCTTGACGCACGCGTCACGGGGCGCGGCAGACTGCCCGAGCGGCCGATCGCGCCGCTTCTGTCGGAGCTTTCCGCGCACGGCGCGGTCTTTGACAGCGACCGTCTGCCGCTTTCGATGACGGGACGGCTCACGGGCGGCGACTTCACTCTGCCCGGCAACCTTTCCTCGCAATTTATTTCGGGACTGCTCTTTGCTCTGCCCCTGACGGGCGACGCCTGCCGCGTCACGGTCACGGGTAAGCTTGAAAGCGAAAAATACGTTGAAATGACGCGCGCGGTGCTTTCCCGCTACGGCGTGCATTGGGAAAAGCGTGAAAACACCTATCTGCTCGCCGCGGGTGCCGCCTACCGCAGTCCCCTCACCTACACGGTCGAGGGAGACTATTCGGGTGCCGCCTTCTACCTCGTTGCGGGCGCACTCGGCGGCGATACGGAAATTTCCATTTTAGGAAAAGACAGCCTGCAAGCCGACCGTGCGGTGCTGGATGCGCTCGCCCTCGCGGGCGCGGAGATAACCGAAAACGAAGGGCGTATCCGCGTGCGCGCGCAAAAACTCCGCCCCTTCAGCTTTGACGTATCGGCTTGTCCCGATATTTTTCCAATTCTGGCAATCCTCGCCGCCGCGGCGGAGGGAGAGAGCCACCTTTTCGGCGCGGCACGCCTGCGCAACAAGGAGAGCGACCGCATCGCCGCGACCGCGTCGCTTCTGCGCGCGCTCGGCTGTACGGTCACGGAGCATCCCGACTCGCTTTCCATTTTTGGAAATGGCAGACTCTCGGGCGGCACCGTCCTCGGTGTCAACGACCACCGCATCGTGATGAGCGCGGCGGTCGCCGCGATCCTTGCCGACGCACCCGTCGTCATTACGGATGCGGAGGCGATCAACAAATCCTACCCCGCGTTCTTCGCGGACTATCAAACGCTTGGAGGAAACGTCGATGGAATCGAGCTTCGGTAAGCATATCAAGGTCACGGTGTTCGGCGAATCGCACGGCGAGTGCATCGGCGGCAGTGTCGAAAATCTGCCCGCGGGCATTCCGCTGGATATGGATGCGCTGATGGCGTTTATGCGCCGCCGTCAGGGCGGCGGCAAAATGACCACCCCGCGGAAGGAAGCCGACCGTCCGATCTTCACCGCGGGCATCACCGACGGAAAAACCGATGGATGTAAACTTTGCTTTACAATTGAGAATCAGAACAAGCGCTCGTCCGACTACGACCGCTTCCGCGACACCCCGCGCCCCTCGCACGCCGACTACACGGCGCTTCTCCGCTTTGGGGAGGAATGCGACATCCGCGGCGGCGGCCACTTCTCGGGGCGGCTGACCGCGCCCGTCTGCGTGGCGGGCTACTTTGCCCTCGCCGCCCTCGCACAGCGGGGCATTTCGGTCGGCGCGCACCTGTATGCGGTCGGCGACGCGGCGGATACGCCCTACGATCCCGTAGCGGTCTGCCCTGCCGATTTCCGGAATCTTTCGCACTTCCCCGCGCGCGACGCGTGCGCGGCTGAAAAAATGATGGAGTCGATCGCCGCCGCCGCGGCGGAGGGTGACTCGGTCGGCGGCATCGTCGAATGCGCCGTCACAGGACTCCCCGCAGGGCTTGGCGATCCGCTCTACGACGGGATCGAGAACCGTCTTTCGGCAACCCTTTTCGGGCTTGGCGGCGTGCGCGGCGTTGAGTTCGGCACGGGCTTTGCCGCCGCCGCAATGCGCGGTCACGAGCATAACGACCCCTTCGTGAAAAGGGACGGCAAGATTCAAACCGTCACCAACCACCACGGCGGCATTCTCGGCGGGATCAGCAGCGGAATGCCGATCCTCTTTCGCGTGGCGTTCAAGCCGACCGCCTCGATCTCGATGCCGCAGACCACCCTCTCGCAAAGGACGGGGGAGCAGGTGACCCTCTCGGTCACGGGTCGGCACGACCCCTGCATCGCGGTACGCGCCGTCCCCTGTGTGGAAGCGCAGGCGGCGCTCGTTTTACTTGATTTTCTGACCGAACAACGGTAAAAAGGATAAAAGCTATGGATTTAACGGAAGCAAGAAAAGAGATCGACGGCATCAACCGACAGATCCTCGATCTTTTCAAAAAACGGATGGAGGCGGTCCGCGCGGTCGCGGAGGATAAGAAAAAGACGGGCACGCCGATCTTCAACGGACAAAGGGAGCGCGAGATCTTGGCGGACGTCGCAGAGGCGGCAGGTGAGGAGCTTGAAACCTACGCCAAGATCCTCTTTCAGACGCTGATGGACGTTTCGCGCTCCTATCAGACGCGTCTTTTTGACCGTCAGGGCAGTATTTCCCTGAAAATCAAGGAGGCGGTCGCCGCTACCCCCGCGATCTTCCCGAACAAGGGCACGGTCGCCTGCCAGGGGGTCGAGGGCGCGTACTCGCAGATCGCCGCCGACCGACTCTTCGGCTTGCAGAAGATCCTCTATTTCAAGGATTTTGAGGGCGTGTTTGCCGCCGTGCAGAGCGGGCTTTGCAGCTACGGCGTTCTGCCGATCGAAAACAGCACCTACGGCACGGTCAACGAGGTCTACGACCTGATGCAAAAGCACCGCTTCAGCATCGTGCGCTCCTTGAAGCTGCGCATCGACCATAAGCTACTGACGAAGCCCGGCGTCGAGCTGTCCGAGATCACCGAGGTCTTCTCGCACGCACAGGCGATCGGTCAGTGCGGCAGATTTCTTGCGGAGCATCCGAATATCAAGGTGACGGTTTGCGAAAACACCGCCGTCGCCGCGAAGCGCGTTGCCGACTCGGACCGCCGCGACGTCGCCGCGATCGCCTCGGCATCCTGCGCGCGCCTTTACGGGCTTTCGCCGCTCTCCGTCCACGTCGCGAATAACGACGGCAACTACACGCGCTTCATCTGCATCTCGAAGGAGGGACAGATCTTCCCCGGTGCCAACCGCGTCAGCCTGACCGTCACCGTGCCGAACACCCCGGGCTCGCTTTACTATCTGCTCGCCAAGTTCTGCGCGGAGGGCTTTAACCTGACGAAGCTTGAGAACCGCCCGATCGAGGGCAGTGACTTCGACGTGCGCTTCTACTTTGATTTCGAGGCGCCCGTGCTGTCCGAGCGCGCGCTGGCACTGCTCGACGATCTTGAGGCGTCGTGTGAGAGCTTCACCTTCCTCGGCGGATATGCGGAGGTATAAATGTTTTATCTGATCGGAAAAAGCCTCGCGCACAGCTATTCGGCGGAGATCCACCGCGCCTTCGGCCGCTACGATTACGCCCTGCAGAATCTGCCGCCAGAGGCGGTCGGCGACTTTCTGAAAAACGGCGAGTGGGAGGGGCTCAACGTCACGATCCCCTACAAGCAGACCGTCATTCCCTTCCTTGACGGGATCAGCGAGGAGGCAAAAAGCATCGGCAGCGTCAACACGGTCATCCGCGACGGTGACCGCCTCGTCGGTCACAACACCGACTATCTCGGCTTTTTCGCAATGGCGTACCGCGCGGGCATCCTCTTTGGCGGGCGAAAGGTCGTCATCCTCGGTAGCGGCGGCACCTGCCTGACCGCCACCGCCGTCGCACGCGACTGCGGCGCGCGCGAGATCGTCGTGATCTCCCGCACGGGCGAAAATACCTACGACACGCTCCCGCGGCATTACGATGCCGAGATCCTCATCAATACCACCCCCGTCGGGATGTACCCGCAAAACGGCGCGTCGGCGGTATCGCTCGCGCCCTTTCATAGCCTTCTCGGCGTGATCGACGTGATCTACAATCCGCTGGAGACCCCGATCTTGCGCGAGGCACGCTTGCGCGGCATTCCCTGCACGGGCGGTCTTTATATGCTCGTCGCGCAGGCGGCGGTCGCCGCGGGACATTTCTGTGGGGACAAGCCCGAGAAGGCGGAGATCGACGCGGTCTACAAAAGCATCCTGCGGCAGAAGGCGAATATCGTCCTGCTCGGTATGCCGGGCGTCGGCAAAAGCACCGTCGCACGCGCCTTGGCGGAAAAAACGGGGCGCGAGATCCTCGACACCGACCAAATGATTGAGGAGCGCGCGGGGATGCCGATCCCCGAGATCTTCCAAACGCTGGGCGAGGCAAAATTCCGCGACCTTGAATGCGAGGCGATCGCCGAGGCAGGCAAGCAAAGCGGCAAGATCATCGCCACGGGCGGCGGCGCCGTCCTGCGGGAGGAAAATCTTAACCCCCTGACGCAAAACGGACGCCTCTACTTCCTTCTGCGCCCGCTCGACACGCTCGCGCGGGACGGGCGACCGCTCTCGCAAAACGCAAACCTATCCGAAATGTACCAGAAGCGCTTGCCGCTCTACTTAAAATTCTCCGACGCAACGGTGGAAAACAACACCCCCGACACCTGCGCCGACGAGATCCTGGAGGAATTCTGTGAAAATATTGGTTATAAACGGTCCAAACCTTAATATGCTCGGGATCCGCGAGCCGAGCATCTACGGCAACGCGACCTACGCCGACCTTTGCGCACGCATACAGAAGAAGTGCGACGCCGAGGGAATCGAGGTCTCCTTCGTCCAGTCGAATCACGAGGGCGACCTCGTCGACGCCATCCAGTCCACCTACAAGACCTGCGACGGCATCGTGATCAACCCGGGCGCCTACACGCACACGAGCATCGCCATCCTTGACGCGGTCAAGGCGGTCGGCACGCCGACCGTTGAGGTCCACGTCTCCGACGTCGCCGCGCGTGAGGACTTCCGCCGGATCTCCTACGTCCGCGCCGCCTGTATCGGCACGGTCGCAGGCCGCGGCTTCGACGGCTACCTCGACGCCATCGACCTTTTGAAATCGCATCTGCAAAAATAACCCCAAATGCAAACGAAAAAGAGCAAACAAATCGTGTTTGCTCTTTTTTCGTTTTTGTTTCGAGTTGTGAGGCTCGCTTTGCTCGCCGCTATGAGCTTACACAGCAAGCGTTATGATATGATTGCCTTGGCAGCCTGAAGCTCGGGCGTTGCCCGATCATAACGATGCGAAGCATCTCATAACTCATAACTGCCCGTAGGGAATCATAGCTGAACGCGAATGCTCCGACGGAAGCATCGCATCAAAGGCAAGGATAGCCTGCCTTTTCGTGTGCATCAAGCAGCTCGTCGCACATTGCAACGATCTCGTCAGTGGAGAGGGTGGCGCCCGTGTGGGGGTCCATCATTGCCGCTTGGTAAACCTTCTGTCTGTCGCCCGTGACGGCGGCCTCAATGGTCAGAAGCTGGGGATAGATGTTCGATGCGTTCATTGCGGCAAGCTGCGTCGGCAGGGGGCCGACGTAGGTCGGGTGAATGCCCGTACCCGTGACCATACAGGGCACCTCAACGCACGCCTCGGCGGGCAGGTTCGGGATCAGCCCGTTGTTGATGACGTTGCCGCCGATCTGGTAGGGCTTGCCCGTCACGATCGCCTCCATGATGTGCGAGGCGTACTCAGCCGAGCGCGTATGCTCGACGTTCCCGCCCGCGAGGATGTTTTCCTTCTGCTCGCCCCAGCGCTTGATCTGGTCGATACAGCGGCGCGGATACTCGTCAAGCGGAATGTTGAATTTTTCGATCAGGTCGTCGCGGTTCGGCTTGATGTAGAAGGCGTTGTATTCGGCGTTATGCTCGCTCGACTCGGTGCAGTAGTAGCCGAGCTTGTCGATGTAATCGAAGCGCACCATGTTGCCGTGCTTCTCGCCCGCGTTCTTCTCCTTCGCGCGGCGGCGGATCTCGGGATACAGATCGTTTCCGTCCTTGTCGGTCAGCTCAAGCAGCCACGCCATGTGGTTGATGCCCGCGATCTTTTCAAGACGCCCCTCGAGCTTGTCCTCCATGCCGAGCTGGTTGAGGATCGAGGAGGAGCAATGCTGTACGCTGTGGCAAAGACCGACCGTCTTGACCTTCGTATACCTCTGCATAAAGCCTGCGATGATCGCCATCGGATTGGTGTAATTGAGGAACCACGCGTCGGGGCAGACCTCCTCCATATCCTTGGCAAAGTCCTTCAGCACCTGAATGGTGCGCAGACCGCGCATAATGCCGCCGATACCGAGCGTGTCGCCGATCGTCTGGCGCAGGCCGTACTTCTTCGGGATCTCAAAATCGATCACGGTGCAGGGCTCGTAAAGTCCCACCTGAATGGCGTTGACGACGAAATTCGCGTCCTTCAGCGCGGCGCGGCGCTCCCCGACGCCGAGGAACTTTTTCACGGTCGCGCGTCCCTCGTTGATGCTCTTGTTCATCGCGTCGATGAGAATATAGGACTCCTCGAGCCTTGCAGCGTCAATATCGTAGAGCGCGATTTCAACGTCGTGGAAGGTCTCTGAGAGCATCGTGTCCCCGAGAACGTTTTTCGCAAATACGGTGCTACCCGCACCCATAAAGGTAATCTTCATAGCAAGATCCTTTCAGAAAAATTTGATATCGTATTCATTGTAGCAAAAAAAATTTTGCTTTTCCATTGCATTTTGTCACGCTTTTATGTTAAAATGTAACCAAAGGAAGTGATTGCTTTGAAATACGTTGACAATATTCTGAACAACCGCGGCTTTACCGATCTGAATCCGATCCTCTGCGGCGCCCAGGAGTGCGAGCCGGAGCACAGCTTTGGTCCTTATATGCGCCGCTACTATCTTTTGCACTACGTGCGGTACGGCTGCGGCATCTACGAGTGTCCGCGCGGCAGCTTCAAGGTGCGCGCGGGGGAATTTTTCCTCATCTACCCCGATGAGATCACGCGCTACGTCGCCGATGCCGAGCAGCCGTGGGATTACATCTGGATCGGCTTTGACGGTGCGCTCGCCGAGCGCCTCGACGATCTCCCCTCGCCCGTCGGCAAGCTGCCGCCCGAGATCTTTCACGAGCTGTACGCCGCCGTCGAGGACAACTTCGCCCACTGGGGCGCCGCGCGTGAGGAATTCATTTCCTCGGTGCTTCACCGCGTCTACGCGGAGCTGATCGCCACCCGACAGAAGGAGACCGACTACGTCAACCGCGTCGAAAACTACATCCGCGCGATGTATATGGAGGACATCACGGTCGAGCAGATCGCCGACAGCCTCTCGCTCAACCGCCGCTACCTCTCGCGCATCTTCAAGCAACGCCACGGCGTACCGATGAAGGAATTCCTGACGCGTATCCGCATGGAGCAGGCGTGCCGCCTGCTCTCCGAGGGGCACTCGGTCGCCGAGAGCGGCGCGCTCTGCGGCTACCCCGACCCCGCGAACTTCTCGAAAATGTTCAAGTCCCACTTCGGCACCGCCCCCCTCTCCTACCGCAGGAAGGATGTAAACAAAGCTTGACAAAAACGGCACCGCTCACGCGGCGCCGTTTTTTGCTCCTCATATGATCTCCAAAAGATCAATCTCTCCATTTAATGTAGTCGTCATATTCCTCTTGACTGTGAAACCTCGCCTCGTCGTGATAGGGGTTGAGGTCGGTATCGGGCTTCGGAACGATATTGACGTGCCCGCGATTCACACGCCCCGAATTGCTGTAATCGGTATAATCGTAATCTCCCAAGCGGTATTTCCCCTCTGTGATGGGAAAGGGCACGTACTTAGCGCAGTCAAAATGGACGGCATAGTATCCCACTACGCGCCCCATTGATACCACGAAGTTCTCCGCATCCAGAGGGTCATACAACGTCCGCCCCTCGTAATCGTCAGAGTTTGGCCCCTCTTGGTGAAGATCTCTCGCCTGCCACACCGAGCAAAGCGCCAAGATCTCCCGCTCCGGCTCCGCGGAGATCTCTGCCTTCGCCATATCCGCAGCAAAGCTCTGTCCCTGTTCCAAAACGTAGCATTTCATCGCTCCGTCCCCCTTTTTTGCAAAGATTCAATTTCTTCGACAGTTTATTATACCACACCGGGCGCTCTTTTTCAAGAGCCTTTTGCGGCATAAAGCCGTCACTGTAACAGATATTCGTCGCCGCTCCCGCCTCGTCGCGGATGGAATCAATGCGAAGCAATGTATAATCACCACGGAAGACAATACAGCCTTCGGCTGATACCATGCATGCTAACGCGCCCTTTTCTGCAAAAAACTTTTCGACAGACGCCTTTTGTTTTCTGTTTGTTCATATTTCCTTGATAGAATACCTTCTTGTATCGGGCCATTAGCTCAGTTGGTTAGAGCAACCGGCTCATAACCGGTCGGTCCTGGGTTCGAGTCCCCGATGGCCCACCAACAAAAGAGAGGCAGCCCTTGTGGTTGCCTCTCTTTTGTTGTCGCACCATTAAGGCGCGAGCGTAGCACCGCCCGACCGGGTCGAGCCGGTACGGCTACATAATCAAGCTTGAGCGAGTCTGTGCTCGCACAAGCGAGCCAAGCGCAGATTGCTCCTCGGCGGCTTGACGGAGTCAAGCAGAGTGCGAAGCACCAAAGACGAAAGTCTTGCGCCGAAAAGGAGCATAACCGGTCGGTCCTGGGTTCGAGTCCCCGATGGCCCACCAAAGGAAAAAGGCGAACTTCGGTTCGCCTTTTTCCTTTGGTGGCTTTCGTGAGTTTGAGCTTGCATCCGATCGGTTTGAGCCGTAGTATTCTAACATAAACATTCCGACAAGGCAAGAAAAAAGCGTCATTCCGACGCCTTTTTTCTCAAATATAACAGGATCGGTATGCGAAGCAGGGCGTAGGCGGCGGGCAGAGCGCAGATCGCCAGCGGAACGGTGAAAACGACGCTCCAGCCGTTGCGGTCGGCAAGCAG
>JAZSGY010000005.1:0-2485 GCA_045532985.1 Eubacteriales bacterium
GTCGACGTGACGCTGCCGCCGCGCAGAATGAAGACGCCGTCGTTGATGATAACGTAGTTGCCGCCCGTGACCGTGCCGCCGCCGAGTGAGTCGGTCAGCGTCATCGCGCCGCTTCCCGTCACGAAAAACGCTTCTGAAACGGTGCTTTCGATCGCGTGACCCGCAAGGTCAAGCTCAATCTCGGACGTGACGGCCAAAGGCCCCGTCAGCGTGATATTCGCAGTAAGCCGATAGCTGCCGCCGCGCTGAAGCGCCATTTCGAGCTGCTCCGCCGTCCCGATCTCGGGATCTGCGGGTGAAAGAACCAGCACCACGTCCCGAATCTCGCCCTCGGTATATTCGTTGTAGGCGACCGAATAGAAGCCGTAGCCCTCGGGCAGAAGGATCGCGGGGTCGGAAAGCTCGATCGGAACCTCCAGAAGGAGGACCGTCTCCTCCCCGAGCGGTGCGCCCGAAAGATCGACGCGCCCGCCCCTGTAAAACATAAAATAGTAGGATGCGTTCAGCTCGGTGTCCGTGAGCGCGGCGTCGCTTCCCTCTCCGGTCTGGAGCAGGGCGATGGCGGAGAGCTTGCCGCCCGAAAGCGAAAGGCTGCCCTCGTTCACGATCGCGAAGCTATCGGCACTCGAGATCTCGCCCGCGTCGAGCGTGAAGCGCGCACCCGAGAGAACGCCGACGGCGGCGCTTTGCGTCGCGAGCCTGCCGCCGCCGAGCGAGTCGGTGAGCGTCAGGTGCCCCGCATTTACGACGATCGCGATCTCGTCGTCCCCGTACGAGAGGGTCTTGCCCGCAAGATCGACGACCGCGTCCTTTTCGAGTGCCAGCGCCGCCGTCAGCGTGACGTCTGCCGTGAGCTTGACGTTCTCGCCCGCCGTGAGCGCCGCGATCAGCGCCGCCTCGTCAGCGACGGGGAGCGCGGGGGTCGGTACGCTCTGCTCGGAGAACGCCGTGCCCGTGAACGCCGCGACCATACGGTTGCCGACGCGTACCGCGGCGGCAGATTCCGTCGCAAGCACGTGCGTTTCATCGTTTGCGCAGACGAGCGTCGCCGTCACGGCGGAAAGATCCTCGCTCCATACGTAGCTGATCTCGCCGTCGGCGTGCCCGAGTGCATCGCCCTCGGTCGTGCCGCAGACCTTGCAGGTCTTCGGCGTATCGCAGTCGGCGGCAAGCCAGTCGTGCCCGAGTGCCGCGCCCTCGGTCGCGCCGCAGGCGCAGGTCCTCGGACTGTCGCAGTCGGCGTCGGCAAAGGCGTGCGTGTGCGGCGGCTGATCCTCGCCGCAGGCAAAGAGTGCCGTCGCAAGCAAAAGCAGTATAAGGACCGTCGTGATCGCTTTCATCGTGTGTTTCATAGCGTGTTCTCCTTTAACAGATCGGTGGTTTTTTTGCGGGCGGCAGATCGGCAGAGTCCGATCAGATCCTCGCCCCTTTCATACTGACGGCAATCGGCACAGCAGTCGCCGCAGTCAAGTCCGTCGTAATGCTCGCAGATATCCTGCATCTCGGTTGCGTAGGGCACGCCGTCCGCGGTGTACTGCGGCGACGCGAGAAAGTTCGGGAAGATCGGAAGCGGCTCGCCGTACTTGCCGTAGCGGTCGCGCTCCTCGTAATATCCGTAATAGATCGGAAAGTCGCGCCCCGCCACCGTCAGCGTGCGGTAAAGCTCGCCCTCCTTGATTTCGTTCCTCATAGCATCCTCCTCCCGTCAAGCTCTGCGCGTTTTTATCTGTTACCATTTTATCAGACCCATCCGTTTTTGCAAACACCCCGCGCGGCGAAATTCCGACAGATTTTTTTGCCGCTTTTCCCGTGCGATCGGACACCCGCCGCCCCCGTTTTTTGGAAGCGGTGACGCTTTTTCAGCGTTTTTTATTCGTCTTGGCGAACATAAAAAAGATCCGTATGTTCGTTATGACGAACATACGGAAAAACAAAGAAGGAATGGCACTCGGTGAATGCCATTCCTTTACAGACGTTGCACCGCGGCATTTTTTTAAGACGGAAGAAAAGAAAATCGGCTTTTTTTCAAAAACCCCTTGACAAACGGAGAAAGGCTTGCTATAATGTGAGAGTCCTTGCAAAGGTGAGGGCACATTGCGGAATTGTGTAAGGGTAGCACAGCAGACTCTGACTCTGTATGTCTGGGTTCAAATCCTAGTTCCGCAGCCAAAAAATCCAACTCGTAAGAGTTGGATTTTTTCATTTGTGCCGACAGGCACAACATCATTTGACCGAAGGTCAACATCATTTCGAGCGAAGCAAGGACATCATTGCCGCTTGCGGCACAAATGAACGAGGTTGCGACAAGTCGCAAACGATGTACTTCGTAATGATGTTACGCCTGCGGCGTAAACGATGTTGCGCTTCGCGCAAACGGAATCGTAACCATTTGTTCGGTTCGCTGATTTATAGTTGATTATTAACCGAAAGTATGGTATAATTGGATTTGGAAGGTGGTGTGGCTATGAAGGAGGATAAGCTCGGT
>JAZSGY010000033.1:0-4957 GCA_045532985.1 Eubacteriales bacterium
GGCAGCATGAACGTTATGTTCAAGGTTGCAGGCAAGATCGTGACCCCCGCCCTGACGGGCTCGGTCCTCCCCGGTATTACCCGTAAGTCCTGCATCGAGCTTCTGAAGAGCTGGGGCTATACCGTTGAGGAGCGTCTGTTCTCGGTCGACGAGCTGCTCGCCGCCGCAAAGGACGGCACGCTTGAGGAGGCGTGGGGTACGGGTACTGCCGCCGTCGTCTCTCCGATCGGCAAGCTCTGCTACAAGGATGCCGAATACACCGTCACGGGCGGTAAGATCGGCGCGCTGACCCAGAAGCTTTACGATGAGCTGACCGCCATTCAGTGGGGCAAGGCTGACGACAAGCTCGGCTGGTGCCACAAGGTCATCTGATGAAAAAATTCGAGTATATCCCTCGCCGTGTGACCCTGTTCGCGGGGCATTACGGCAGCGGCAAGACCAATCTTGCTGTAAACTTCGCTTTACATCTTGCAGAGCAAGGGCAGGCGGTCACGATCGCCGACCTTGACATCGTCAACCCCTATTTCCGCACGAAGGACTCGGCAGAGCTGCTTGCACGCGCAGGCATTCCGCTGATCTCACCCGCCTATGCGAACACGAACGTCGATCTGCCCGCCCTCCCGCGTGAGGTCTACGAGCTGGTCGCGCGACGTGACCGCTACGCGGTGCTTGACATCGGCGGCGACGACCGCGGTGCGTACGCGCTCGGTCGTTACGCGCCGATGATCCTTGATGAAAACGACTACGAGATGCTTTTCGTCGTGAACCTTCACCGTCCGCTGACGAAAACACCCGCGGACGCCCTTGAGGTGATGCGCGAGATCGAGGTGGCAGGCGGCATCCCCTTCACGGGGATCGTCAACAACTCAAACCTCGGGGAGCTTTCGGACACGGACACGCTCAAAAAGACCGAAGCGGCTGTTGCTGAGCTTTCTCGGCTTTCGGGACTGCCGATCCGCTTTTCGGCGGCGGAGGCTAAGATCGCAAACGAGCTTGACGGTGTATTCCCCCTGACTCTGCAAAGCAAATATTTTGATATCAAAGGAGAAGAGAAATGGCAAAGGTAACTTTTTCCGTGGATCTTTGTAAGGGCTGTGGGCTCTGCGTTTCCGCTTGCCCCAAGCATTTGCTCGTGATCGCACGGGACAAAATCAATCAGAAAGGACATTCTCCCGCTGAGATCACGGATCAGGCGGCTTGCATCGGTTGTGCATTCTGCGCGACGATGTGCCCCGACTGTGTCATCACGGTTGAGAAGTAAGAGGTGTCGATATGGCAGATAAGGTGTTAATGAAGGGTAACGAGGCGATCGCAGAGGCCGCGATCCTCGCGGGCTGCCGCCACTATTTCGGCTACCCGATCACTCCCCAGACCGAGATCGCCGCTTATATGGCGAAGCGTATGCCGAAGATCGGCGGCGTCTTTCTTCAGGCAGAGAGCGAGATCTCTGCGATCAATATGGTCTACGGCGTTGCAGGCGCGGGCTTCCGCGTCATGACGTCCTCCTCCTCCCCCGGCGTTTCGCTGAAGCAGGAGGGGATCTCCTACATCGCGGGTGCCGACCTGCCTGCGCTGATCGTCAACGTACAGCGCGGCGGACCGGGTCTTGGCGGTATTCAGCCCTCTCAGTCCGACTATTTCCAGGCAACCAAGGGCGGCGGTCACGGCGACTACCGTCTGATCGTTCTGGCTCCCTCGTCGGTGCAGGAGATGGCGGATATGACGGCGAAGGCGTTTGAGCTTGCCGAAAAGTACAGAATGCCCGCAATGCTTCTGGCGGACGGTACGATGGGACAGATGATGGAGCCCGTTGAGCTGCCCGAGCCGAGCGAATCGAAGGTGGAAAAGCCCTGGGCGGTCACGGGTACGAAGAAGGAGCGCCGACACAATATCGTCAACTCGCTCTACCTCAATCCCGAGGAGCTGGAGCGCACCAACTTTGAGCGCTACGAGCGCTACAAGACCATTGAGGAAAACGAGGTGCTCTACGAGTCCTACAAGATGGAGGACGCTGAGTACTGCGTCGTCGCGTTCGGTATCGCCGCACGCGTATCGAAGAACGCCGTCAACGCCGCACGCGCACAGGGGATCAAGGTCGGTATGATCCGTCCGATCACCCTCTGGCCCTTCCCGAAGGACGTGCTGGCGAAGGCCGCAGAGCAGGTCAAGGGCTTCCTTTCGGTCGAGCTTTCGATGGGACAGATGATCGAGGACGTGCGTCTGGCAACCGCTTGCCGCCGCCCCGTGCATCTTTGCAACCGCGCAGGCGGTATGATCCCCTCGCCCGAAGAGGTGCTTGATGCGCTGAACAAGCTGAAAGGAGAGTGCGAAGCATGACAGTTTTTGAAAAACCGAAGGCATTGACCGACAAGCCCTTCCACTACTGCCCCGGCTGTACCCACGGTATCATTCACCGTCTGGTTGCCGAGGCGATCGACGAGCTTGATATTGAGGGTCGCACCGTTGGCGTTGCGCCCGTCGGCTGTGCCGTTATGGCATACGACTATTTCGCGTGCGATATGGTAGAGGCGGCACACGGCCGCGCACCTGCCGTCGCAACGGGTCTGAAGCGTTGTATGCCCGATAACATTATCTTTACTTATCAGGGCGACGGTGACCTCGCGTCGATCGGTATGGCGGAGACGGTACACGCCGCTACGCGTAACGAGAACATCACCATCATCTTCGTCAACAACGCGATCTACGGTATGACGGGCGGTCAGATGGCACCGACCTCGCTCCCCGGTCAGGTCACGCAGACCTCGCCCTACGGACGCGACGTTGCAACCGTCGGACTTCCGATCAAGGTGGCAGAGCTTCTCTCCTCGCTTGACGCGCCCTACTACATTGAGCGCGTTGCCGTCAACAACGTTAAAAACGTAAGAAATGCGAAAAAGGCGATCAAGCGTGCCTTCCAGAATCAGGTTGAGGGCCGTGGCTTCTCGCTCGTTGAGGTCGTTTCCTCGTGTCCCACCAACTGGGGCAAGACGCCCGAGGCGGCTTTGCAGTGGATCGACGAGAAGATGATCCCCTACTACCCGCTCGGCGTATATAAGGACAGATCGAAGGAGGAGGAACAGGCATGACGACGCAAATTCTGATCGCAGGCTTTGGCGGACAGGGTGTCCTGTTCGCAGGTAAATTTCTCGCGTACGGCGGACTGATCTCGGGCAAGCAGGTCAGCTGGCTGCCCTCCTACGGCCCCGAAATGCGCGGCGGTACTGCCAACTGCAGTATCATCATCAGCGACGAGCCCGTCGGCTCGCCGATCGTTGCGACCCCCGACGTGCTGATGGTTATGAACCTGCCCTCGCTCGATAAGTACGAGAATGCCACCGTCCCCGGCGGCAAGATCTTCATCGACTCGACGCTCATCGCCCGTAAGGTCGAGCGCACCGACGTCGACGCCTTCTACATTCCCGCCACGAAGATGGCGCAGGATGCAGGCTACCCCACCCTCGCCAATATGGTGCTGATGGGTAAGATGATGAAGGAGACGGGTCTTGGCGCAGACTGCCTTGAGGCGGCGCTCAAAAAGGTCGTCTCGGCAAAGCGCGCAGAGCTTCTCGAGGTCAATCTCAAGGCGCTCAAAAGCGGCTACGACTACGAAGGGTAAGATAGAAAGCAAAAAAAATGCGAGAGAACTTTTTTCGAAAAGTTCTCTCGCGCTCTTTCAAAAACGTACAGGGGAAGGCTTATGATACGGTTAACGGTAGACAAATTTCTCGACAGTCACGGGATCACCCGATATGAGCTGGCAAAACGGACGGGCGTTCGATTTCATATCGTGAACAACTACTACAAAAATAAGGTCGTGCGCTACGACAGCTACGTGCTGAACAGATTCTGCGAGGCGCTCGCCTGCGACGTTTCCGATCTGATCGAATACGTGAAAGAAGAGTCCCTTTAAAAAGAAATGCGAGGGAGCTTTTTTCGAAAAGCTCTCTCGCGCTCTTTCAAAAACGCGACGGTTTTTTAAGGACGCATTGTGAGTCCTTTTCGTTTACCGTTTTAAAGTTTTTGCGCGCCTTTTTTCAAAAAGGCGCACTCGTCTCTTGCATTTTCCGTCTTTTTCTGTTATAATGGCAACGTAAAATTTTTTGCCGATTTCTGCCGCGGTGCGGAGTTGGCACGGGAGAGAAAAATGAAAAAGAAAAAAATTGAAACGCAACAATTGGTCGTTCTTGCGATCCTGTCCGCCATCATCGTCGTATTGCAGTTCGTTTCGGGCTACATTCGCATCGGGGCGGTCAGCATCACGCTCACGCTCGTGCCGATCGTGCTTGGCGCGGCGCTTTACGGCGTTGGCTCGGGGGCTTTTCTCGGCTTCGTATTCGGGCTCGTCGTCTTTATTCAGGGCATGGCAAATCTTGACGGCGGCTTCATTCAGCTTCTGATGCAGGAGAATGCGGTTGCGACCGTCCTTCTCTGCTTCGGCAAGGCGATCGCCGCAGGTGCGGCATCGGGCGCGGTCTACCGCCTGTTCACGCGCAAACGGCTGATCGCGCAGATCGAGGACGCAAACGGCAACGTCACGCACAGAATTCTGACACCCGAGCGCCACGCGCTTGCCGCAGTGCTTGCGGGGGCGGTCGCTCCCATCACCAACACGGGCATTTTTGTGCTTGGGATGGCTGTTTTCTTTAAAAATACGACGCTGGCACTTGCCGGAACGGGGACCTCTGCCATCGCCTTTTTGATCCTCTTTATGGCGGGCACGAACTTTTTGCTCGAATTCGCCATCAATATGGTATTGGCACCGACGATCCATCGCGTTATCGATATTGCAAAAAGAACGCTTGCTCACAAATAAAGGAAAGGGGCTGTCTCAAATTGCAAAATTTGAGACAGCCCCTTGTTTGATAAAGGGCTTGTCAGATTTAGAGGAAAATTCGTCGTTCTTCGGGACGTGAGGCGTACTTGGTACGTCGAGTCCCGAAAACGGCGAAAGAAAATG
>JAZSGY010000018.1:0-58344 GCA_045532985.1 Eubacteriales bacterium
CGCATATCGTGCGCGTGATATCGGCTTTGACCGCGCTCTCATCGGCGGCTACGGTCATGACGACCGCGTCTGTGCATATCCTGCGCTTACCGCCCTTTTCGATGCGGAAAGCGACGACCGCACCGTCCTTATCGTCTTAGCGGATAAGGAGGAGGTGGGAAGCGACGGCGTCAGCGGTATGCAGTGCGATCTGATCCGCGACCTGCTCGATGCGATCGCGGCTTCGGCAAACCTGAATCCTGCCGCCGTGCGTGCCGCATCCAAATGCCTTTCCGCTGACGTCAACGCGGCTTACGACCCGAATTTTGCCGACGTTTACGAACGCCGCAACAGCGCAATGATCTCCTGCGGCACTACGCTCTCCAAGTACACGGGCGCACGCGGCAAATCCTCGACCAACGATGCCTCTGCCGAATACGTCGGTTATATCCGCCGCCTGTTTGCAAAGGAGGGCGTGCTTTGGCAGACCGCTGAGCTTGGCCGCGTCGATGCGGGTGGCGGCGGTACAGTTGCCAAGTATATTGCAAAGCTGAATATCGACACCGTCGATATCGGTGTTCCCGTCATTTCGATGCACGCGCCGTACGAGGTGATCTCGAAGGCAGACCTCTATACGACCTACGAGGCATTCGCCGCGTTCATCAAATAAGTATGCTTGAAAAACTGAAACGGGCAGAGGAGCGCTTTCTGGAAATCGAGAGCAATCTTGCCGCCCCCGACTTGATGGCAAGCCCCGATAAATATCTGCAGTTGATGAAGGAGTACAAGAGCCTAACTCCTATTGTTGAAAAATACAGGGAATATATCGGGGCAGAGAATAATATGACAGAAGCCGAGGAGCTTTCACGCACCGCAGGCGGCGATACCGAGCTGCGCGAGCTTGCACAGGCTGAGTACAAGGCTGAAAAGGCACGCGCCGAAAAATGCAAGGAGGAGCTGACCGTCCTTCTGCTCCCGCGTGATCCCGACGACGATAAAAACGTCATTATGGAGATCCGCGCAGGGGCGGGCGGTGAGGAGGCGGCGCTTTTTGCCGCCGACCTCTACCGTATGTATACGATGTATACGGCGGGTGCCTCTTACCGCACCGAACTGCTTTCCGCAAACGAGACCGAGCTTGGAGGCTTCCGCGAGATCTCCTTTCTGATCAGCGGCGAGAACGCCTTTTCACGCTTCAAATTCGAGCGCGGCGTTCACCGCGTTCAGCGCGTTCCCGAAACAGAGGCACAGGGGCGCATCCAGACCTCGACCGTCACCGTCGCCGTTCTCCCCGAGGTGGAGGAGGTCGACGTACAGATCAACCCCGCCGACTTAAAGATCGAGACCTGCAAGAGCAGTGGGGCGGGCGGTCAGCATATCAATAAAACCGAATCTGCGATCCGCATTCTGCACGTCCCCTCGGGGATCGTCGTGGAGTGTCAGGAGGAGCGCAGTCAGTTCAAAAACCGAGACAAGGCAATGCGTATGCTCCGCGCAAAGCTATACGAGATCAAACAAACCGAGCAAAACGAAAAAATTGCATCCGACCGTAAAAGTCAGGTCGGTACGGGCGACCGTAGCGAGCGCATCCGCACCTACAATTTCCCGCAGGGGCGCGTGACCGATCACCGCATCGGCTTGACGCTCTATACCCTCGATCGCTTTATGAACGGAGAGATCGCGGGGATGCTTGACGCACTTGCAACCGCCGACACTGCAGAACGCTTGAAAGGGGCGACCTCTTGAACACCGTTACTTATCAGATAGAGGAAATAGACGCAAAACAGACCGATGCCGCCATCAGTCACGCGGCAGACGTTCTGCGCCACGGCGGTCTTGTCGTTTTCCCGACCGAAACCGTCTACGGACTTGGCGGCAATGCCCTCGATCCCACCGCATCCGCGAAGATCTACGCCGCCAAGGGGCGTCCATCCGACAATCCCCTGATCATACATATTGCTGATCCTAAGGATGCAGAGACGTATACTTATACAGATCTGCTATATTATTCCTTGGCAGAACGTTTTATGCCGGGGCCGCTCACCGTCATTATGGAGGCGCGCGAAAACGTTCCGAAGGAGGTGCGCGCAGGGCTTCCGACGGTTGCTGTCCGTTGCCCCGCACATCCGCTTGCCAATCGCTTGATCCGCGCGGCGGGCGTTCCCGTCGCCGCTCCCTCCGCCAACCTTTCGGGCAAGCCGTCCCCGACCGAGGGACGTCACGTGCGTGCAGATATGGATGGACGGGTCGACGTGATCCTTGACGGCGGTGCCGCATCGATCGGTGTTGAGTCCACGATCGTGAAGATCGAAAAGGACGGTGGTCTACTTTTGCTTCGCCCCGGAGGCATCACGGTCGACGATCTTCGCACCGTATGCCCCGATATCCGCGTTGCCGATGCCGTTACGGGTGCGCTGAAGGAGGGACAGACGGTCCTTTCCCCGGGTATGAAATACCGTCACTACGCGCCCGATGCGCCGCTTTTCCTTCTTGACGGCGACGCCGAGGCACGCATCGCGCATATCAGGAATGCGAAGGGGCGCGTTGCCGTGCTTTCCTACCGTGAGGAGCTGTCCTTGCTTTCCGATCGGGACGATCTCATTCTGCTTGACGTTGGCGGTCGACAGGATACCGCAACGCAGGCACACCGTCTGTTTTCCCTGCTTCGGGATGCGGACGCGCTCTCACCCGACGTCATATTCGCCCCTCTGCCGTCTATGGACGGAATGGGGCTCGCACTCTATAACCGAATGATCCGCGCCGCGGCACATCAAATCTTAAAACTCTAAAGCGAGGTACCCATGGCAAGAAAAAAGAAAAATGAAGAACCGCTTTTCATTCCCGAGGCGGAGGTGACCTATCAGCCGATCACCGAAACCATTGAAAAGAACTATATGCCGTACGTTATGAGCGTTATCATTTCGCGTGCGCTCCCCGACATCGACGGCTTTAAGCCCTCACACAGAAAGCTGCTTTATACGATGTATAAAATGGGACTTCTGACGGGACATCGCATCAAAAGCGCAAACGTCGTCGGACAAACGATGCATCTGCATCCGCACGGTGACGCCGCCATTTATGAAACGATGGTGCGTCTGACACGCGGCAACGAGGCACTTCTTCATCCCTTCGTCGACTCGAAGGGTAACTTCGGTAAGCAGTACAGCCGCGATATGGCGTACGCCGCCTCGCGTTATACTGAGGTCAAGCTCGATCCATTCTGTGCTGAGCTTTTCAGCGGCATCGATAAAAACGCCGTAGAAATGGTACCGAACTACGATAACACGACCACGGAGCCCGTACTGCTCCCCACCACCTTCCCGAACATTCTCGTGTCGCCGAACCTCGGTATTGCCGTCGGTATGGCGTGCTCGATCTGCTCCTTCAACCTTGCTGAGATCTGCGACGGAACGGTCGCACTCCTCAAGAATCCGAACGTCAGCGTTGATCGGATGCTCGACATCGTCAAGGCACCCGATTTTCCGGGCGGTGCGCTTTTGCTCTACGAGCGCGAAAAGATGAAGGAGATCTATACGACGGGTGTTGGCAGTGTCCGCCTGCGTGCGCGTTACAGCTACGACAAGGCAGAGAACTGCATTGACATTCTGCAGATCCCGTATACTGCAAGCATTGAAGCGATCATGAAGAAGGTCAGTGATCTGATCAAGGAGGGCAAGCTCAAGGAGGTCGTTGACTTCCGTGATGCGATCGACCTCAACGGCTTCAAGCTGACCCTTGATCTGCGCCGCGGTGCCGATCCCGATAAGGTGATGGCAAAGCTCTACAAGCAAACGCAGCTCGAGGACAGCTTTGACTGCAACTTCAACGTTATCATCGACGGCACGCCCCGCCAAATGGGCGTCATCGATATTTTGAAGGAATGGATCCGCTTCCGCACGGGCTGTTATCGCCGTGAGCTGGAATATGAGCTTGGCAAGAAGAACGAAAAGCTTCACCTTTTGCTCGGCCTTGGCCGCATCCTTCTTGATATTGATAAGGCGATCGCCATCGTGCGCTCGACCGAAAAGGAGTCCGAGGTCGTCAAAAACCTGATGGAGGCGTTCGGTCTTTCGCAAACGCAGGCGGAATACGTCGCCGAGATCAAGCTCCGTCACCTCAACCGCGAATACATCGCCGCACGGATCAGCGAGATCGAAAAGCTGCAGGAGGAGATCGCAGAGCTGGAATCCATTCTCGGTGACGAGCTGAAGCTGAAGGCGAAGATCGCCGCCCAGCTGACAGAGATCAAGAAAAAGTACGGAAAGGCGCGCAAAACACAGTTGATCTCACCCGAGGAGGTCGTCTATGAGGAAGAAGAGGAGGAGGTTGAAAACTACAACGTCCGCCTCGTTATGACGAAGGACGGCTACTTCAAGAAGATCACCGCACAGTCCCTGCGCGGCAACGACGTGCAGGCACTGAAGGAGGGCGACTCGATCGTCTATCAGGTCGATACCGACAACCGCGGGGAGCTTTTGTTCTTTACCAACCGTGGACAGGTCTACAAGAGCCGCGTTGCCGACTTCGACCAGGTCAAGGCATCCGTTCTCGGCGAGTACGTACCCGCAAAGCTTGGAATGGATGACGGTGAAAAGCCCTTGATGTGCCGTATGATCTACGAATACGATCCAAAGCATAACGTCATTTTCCTTTTTGAAAACGGAAAGGGCGTTCGCGTTCCGCTTTCGGCGTACGAGACGAAGGGTAACCGTAAGCGTCTGACCTCAGCCTACTCAACGGCGTCACCCGCCGTCGGCATCATCTATGAGGATAAGAAAAAGGACGTGCTGATCGTCAGCGACGGCGGCAGGGCGATTTTGATCGAATCGGATCTGATCCCCTTGAAGACCACGCGCACCTCCTCGGGTGTTACGCTCTTGCAGATCAAGGGCAAGCAAAAGGTCATCGAGGCAACCGATCAGTTCACTGACCGCTACGAGCACGCCGATAAGTACAGAAAGCGCAAGATCCCAAGCACGGGCTACAACCTGCTTGAAAATGCGTTAAAACAGCAAAGCATTGATTTTGACTGAACAAAAAATGGGGCACCTTGTATTTTTTACAAGGTGCCTTTTCGTATGGAATCGCACGCTTTTGCAAACGATAGATGCAAAGTATTGCGAAGTGAGGTCAAAAACAATGAAAACAAAGCTTTTCTTACCGCTCCTTTTGCTTTCCGTTCTCTGTATATTCACAGGGTGCAAGAGCAACAAGGACGAGATATATTACTTGAATTTCAAGCCGGAGGTCGCATCGGTATACGATGAGATCGCCACCGCGTATAAAAAAGAAACGGGTGTCAGTCTGCGCGTTGCGACCGCGGCGTCCGGCACCTATGAGCAAACCTTAAAATCGGAGATCGGAAAAACCGACGCTCCGACTATTTTCCAGATCAACGGTCCGCAGGGATACGCCGCCTGGAAGGACTACTGCGCAGATCTCTCAGAGACCGACATCTATAAGCACCTGAGCGATCCCTCGCTCGCTCTGCGTACCGAGAACGGTGTGTACGGCATCCCCTACGTGGTAGAGGGCTACGGGATCATCTACAACGAGGAGATTACCGATAAATACCTTGCTCTTAAAAACCGTGCGACCGACATCCGCTCGATGGAGGACATCAAAAGCTTTGCGACCCTGAAGGCGGTCGTCGAGGATATGACGCGTCACAAGTCCGAGCTTGGTATTTCGGGCGTGTTCGCCGCCACCTCTCTCAAATCGGGCGAGGATTGGCGTTGGCAAACGCATCTTGCAAACGTCCCGATCCATTATGAGCTGACCGAGGACGGAAAGGGGCTCACTACGATCCCCGATACCGCAGATTTTCGTTATGCTAACGAATACAAGCAGCTCTTTGATCTTTACGTGAACAATTCCACCGTTGACAAGAAGCTCTTGGGGTCAAAGGAGGTCGCCGATTCGATGGCGGAATTCGCCCTCGGAAAGTGCGCGATGGTGCAAAACGGCAACTGGGCATACGGACAGATCTCGGGCATTGACGGCAACGTTGTCAAGGCAGACAAGATCAAAATGCTCCCCCTCTATACAGGACACGATGGGGAAGAACGGCAGGGCATTTGCATCGGTACCGAAAACTATCTTGCCATCAACAGTAAGGCAAGCCCCGAGCAGCAAAAGGCGGCGGCGGATTTCCTCTATTGGCTGTACAGCAGTGATACGGGCAAGGAATTCGTAACCGACAAGCTGCAGTTTATCGCACCGTTTGACACCTTTGAAAAGGAGGATCGACCGAAGGATCCCCTGGGTGCCGAGGTCTATCGTTGGCAGGAAAAGGAGGACGTTCAGAATCTGCCGTGGACGTTCACCGTCTTCCCCGGTCAGAATTTTAAGAAGGATTTCGGTGCCGCTCTGCTTCAGTACGTGCAGGGAACGAAGACCTGGTCGCAGGTCGTCGACACCTTTAAGAATCGCTGGGCGGAGGAGAGCTGATGGGACGTTCCTTGAAACGTTGGTTTCCCGTTTTCGTTCTGCCGCTTTCTCTTGCCTTTCTCATCGCCTTCGTTATCCCCTTTCTGTTCGGTATTTACCTTTCCTTCACGCGCTTTACGACCGTCGGGGATGCGAGCTTCGTCGGGCTGTCCAATTACGTGACAGCCCTGACGAAGGATGAGAATTTTCTGCGTGCCCTTTGGTTCACGGTTAAGTTTACGGTGGTATCGGTGATCAGCGTCAACGTCGTCGCCTTTCTTTTTGCGCTGATTTTGACGCGCGGCATTCGCGGAACGAACGTCTTTCGTACCGTCTTTTTTATGCCGAACCTCATCGGCGGCATCGTGCTTGGGTATATCTGGCAGCTCATCATCAACGGCGTGCTTTTACGCTTCGGCGTCGATATCACCTACGATGCGACCTACGGCTTCTGGGGACTCGTCGTGCTGATGAATTGGCAAATGATCGGCTATATGATGATCATTTATATCGCAGGGCTGCAAAATATTCCGCCCGAGATGGGGGAGGTAGCGGCAATCGACGGAGCAGGTCCCTTACAGATCTTGCGCCATATCACCCTTCCGCTCGTTTCTTCCTCTATAACGATCTGTACCTTCCTGACCCTTACCAACTCCTTTAAGCTCTTCGACCAGAACTACGCCTTAACGGGCGGTGCTCCGGGGCGCGAAAGCTCTATGCTCGCACTTGATATTTTTGAGACCTTTTACGGCTCGGTCGGCAGTGAGGGGGTCGGGCAGGCAAAGGCGGTGCTCTTTTTCCTGATCGTTGCCGCGATCGCGCTGATCCAGCTGAGGATCAGCAGAAAGAGGGAGGTGGACGTATGAAACGGCGTGCAGCGAACCTTCTGTTTTTCATCCTGATGTGCGTATTGGCAGCGATCTTCGTCTTGCCGATTTTGATCGTTCTTTTCAATTCGTTCAAGGGGCAGTTTTTTATTACCTCCGCGCCCTTTTCACTCCCTACGGGCGATACCTTTGCAGGGGTGCGAAATTACGTGGCGGGTATTGAAAAGATCGGATTTTTCAGCGCCCTCGGTTATTCCTTCTTCATTACGGTGACCTCGGTCTTTCTTCTGGTACTGCTTTCCGCAATGACGGCTTGGTTTCTCGTGCGTGTGAAAAACCGATACACCACGGCACTTTACTACGCCTTCGTGTTCAGTATGATCGTTCCCTTCCAGATGGTGATGTACACGATGTCCCGCATTGCCAACCTTTTGGGGCTTGAAAACCCCGTCGGTATCGTCGTTTTGTATCTTGGATTTGGCGCAGGGCTATCCGTGTTTCTCTTTTCGGGCTTCGTCCGCTCGATCCCGATCGCTATCGAGGAGGCGGCACAGATCGACGGCTGTAACCCCCTCACGATGTTCTTCCGTGTGATCTTTCCGCTGTTACGCCCCTCGGCGATCACGGTTGCCGTACTCAACGCTATGTGGATCTGGAACGATTATCTGCTTCCGTATCTTGTCATCGGGACAAGGTACAAAACGATACCCGTCGCCGTACAATACTTGCAGGGCGGGTACGGATCCCGCGATATGGGGGCACTGATGGCTATGCTGATCCTTTCGATCTTACCGATCATTCTGTTTTACGCATTGGCACAAAAGTATATCATTCGCGGTGTCGTCGCGGGAGCGGTGAAGGGATGAGTCAGGGGCGTCTTACACGCGGCGCGGGCGTGCTTTTGCCGATCTTTTCGCTCCCGTCGGACTACGGGATCGGTGCGATGGGCATGGCGGCGTACGGCTTCATTGATTTTCTCGTAGCGTCGGGACAGAAATATTGGCAGGTTCTGCCGATGGGACCCACCATTTTCGGTGACAGTCCCTATCAAAGCCCCTCCGCCTTCGCGGGCAATCCGTATTTCATTGATATCAATGCGTTGGTACGCGACGGATGGCTCTCCCGCATTGACAAAAATCTGCTCTATGCCGAGGATCCCTCGCGCGTCGATTACGCGCGCCTTTACCAAACGCGTCACCGCGTGCTGAGGCAGAGCTTTGAAGAAAGCATCAACCGTCTCGATCAAAGCTTCACGCAGTTTTGTAGCGATGCCGCGTGGTGGCTTGACGACTACGCCCTGTTTGCAACGCTGAAAAACGAGATCGGCGGCGGCGCTTGGACGGATTTTCCAAGCGATCTGCGAGAGCGTAGAGGGCGTGCGCTCCTCGCCTATAAGGAGGCACACGAGCGCGAGACCCTGTACCATAAATTCGTGCAGTATCTCTTCTTCTTGCAGTGGTCACGCGTGCGGGCGTATGCAAGGGAACGCGACGTTACGATCATCGGCGATCTTCCGATCTATCTTGCCTTTGACAGTGCCGACGTCTGGGCACGTCGGGAATTGTTTGAGCTGGATCCCGACGGCTTCCCCTCACGCGTCGCGGGCGTGCCGCCTGACCGCTTTTCCGAGGACGGTCAGCTTTGGGGAAATCCGCTTTACCGCTGGGACGTGATAGAGCGCGAGAATTTCGAATTCTTCCGCCGCCGCGCACAAAGCGCGGCAGAGCTTTACGACGTTTTGCGGATCGATCATTTTATTGGCTTCGTCAATTATTACGCGATCCCGCGGGGCGCCGCTACGGCGAGGGAGGGATGCTGGAACGACGTTCCCTATCGCGGACTCTTTGCCGCAATGGAGGAAGCTCCGCTTCGCTTTATTGCCGAGGATCTCGGCGTTTTAAGTCCGCGCGTAGAGCGGGCACTCACGGAGCTCGGCTACCCCGGAATGAAGATCCTTTCCTTCGCCTTCGATTCCGACCGTCAGAACGTCAATCTTCCGCACCATTTTACGGAAAATACCGTCGTTTACGGCGGTACGCACGACAATGAGCCGCTTCTTTCTTATTTTGCCGCGGCATCGCATTCGGTTCTGGATTTTGCCGCGGATTACCTCGGCGTGCAAGAAAAAAGCCCCGCCGTGATCAGCGAGGCAATTATCAAAGCAGGGCTTCAAAGCCGTGCCGACGTTGCGATCTTTTCCCTTCAGGATTATCTCGGGATGGGGAGTGAATCGCGCATCAATACACCGTCGGTTATCGGTGGAAATTGGTCGTTCCGCTTCGGCGTCGGCGATCTTTCAGAGGCTCTTTCGGAGCGGATGCGGCACCTTGCGGTGAGTGCAGGGCGTTAGATCCAGAGCAGGAGTGCCACAAGTGGCATCGTGCCGAGCGAGATCAGCGTGCTGACCGAGACCAGCTTTCCCGCATAGACCGAATCTCCGTCAAATTTCTCCGCAAACATCGAGGTAGCAGTCGCCGCAGGCGTCGCTGCGGAAAGCAGAATGACCGTCATAACGACGGGATCGTTAAAAACGGGGATCAGCATCAAGAGCTTGGTAACCGCCCAAACGATCGCGGGGGAGAGGATCATTCTGACGAACAAATAAATATACAGGTGAAGATCCTTGAAGGCACGCCGCCACTCCAGCTCTGCAAGACGCAGACCGATCAGGATCATTGCAAGCGGCGCAACGAGTGCCTGCAATCCGTCGATCAGATCGTAGGGAACGCTTTTCAGCACGTCAATGAAACCGTACGCTGCGGGAAGCGGTGCCAGAAGACGGTTCAGCGGGGTCAAAAACAGAACAAGACCAACGTAGGTCGAAATGCTCGCGGGGTTCAAAAACATCTTGCGCGGGGACATATAGCTTCTGTCCTTCGTGTAAATAAAGCAACCGAGTGACCAGCAGAAGATGTTGAACACCATCACGTAGATCGAAGCGTAAATGGCGTATTCTGCGTTGAAAATGGCACAGATCAGCGGAATACCCATATATCCCGCATTCGTAAAGACGGTCGCATATCGTAAAACGCGCAGTTGATTTTCCGGTCTGCCGCGGCGGTAGGTCAGAAACGCGATTGCGGTGAAGATCAGGTGGGTGATGAGCGAAAAGAGAAGGACAAGCAATGCACGCTTGAAAACCTCCATATCAAATTCGCGAATATACCCCTTGATGATCAGTGCGGGCTGAGCCGCGTAAAGGATCAGATTGGAAAGGCCCTTGCCAAGACCGTCGGGCGCAAGCCTTGCCTTCGCCAGAAGAAACCCCGGCACGATCATCAGCAGTAAGAGCGCCACCTTTGAAAAAAGAATAGAAATATCGATCATAATAAACTCCTCAAATCTTACAACTCAGTATACCACGCAAGACGAAAAAATGCAACCCTTTCGGTTGCATTTTTTGTGTTTGGATTGACAAAAGAGGAAAAATGCCTTATACTATAAGAGAGTTATAAAATAAGGAAGGACCCTTTATGAATTACAACGAAGCGAAAAAAACATATGCAGCGTTCGGAATTGATACCGATGCCGCGATCAAAAAGCTCAAGAGCATCCCCATTTCGGTGCATTGCTGGCAGGGTGATGACGTGATCGGCTTTGACCACGACGGCCCCTTGACGGGCGGCATCCAGACGACGGGAAATTACCCGGGCCGTGCCCGCACGCCCGAGGAGCTGATGGCAGACTTTGACCTGGCGATCTCGCTTTGTCCCGGCAAGAAAAAGCTCAACCTGCACGCCTGCTACGCCATTTTCGAGGACGGTGAATTCGTCGACCGCGATCAGCTCGAGCCGCGCCACTTCAAAAAGTGGGTGGAATTCGCGAAGGCACGCGGTCTCGGCATTGACTTTAACCCCACCTTTTTCTCGCATCCGAACATCAAGGACGGCTTGACGCTTTCCAGCCCCGATGCCGACGTGCGTCGCTTCTGGATCGACCACGGCCGCGCCTGCATCCGCATCTCTGAGTATTTTGCGCGGGAAACGGGAATCCCCTGCGTGATGAACATCTGGACGGGCGACGGCTTTAAGGATATCCCCGCTGACCGCATGGGGCCGCGCGTGCGCTACAAGGAATCCATTGAGGCGATCCTTGCCGAGCCGCACGATAAAAGCCTCGTCAAGCCCTGCGTGGAATCGAAGGTGTTCGGTATCGGTGTGGAGTCCTACACCGTCGGCAGTGCGGAATTTTCGCTCTCCTTTGCCGCAATGCACGAGGGATGCCTGCCCTTGATGGATAACGGTCACTATCACCCGACCGAGGTCGTCTCGGATAAGATCCCCGCGCTTTTGGCATTCTTCCCCGAGATTGCTCTGCACGTCACGCGCGGCGTTCGCTGGGACTCCGACCACGTCGTCATTCTTGACGATGAAACGCGTGAGATCGCGAAGGAGATCGTCCGTTGTGACGCTCTCGACCGCGTTTATATCGCCCTCGACTATTTTGATGCCAGCATCAACCGCATTGCCGCGTGGGTGGTCGGCATCCGCTCGATCCAAAAGGCGCTGCTTTCTGCACTCTGCACGCCTCACGCAACGCTCTCCGCCCTGCAAAACGAGGGCAGATTTACCGAGCTTATGCTCTTGCACGAGGACGTCAAGATGCTCCCCTTCGGCGCAGTGTGGGAAAAATACTGCGAGGATGCAGGCGTCGTTGCCGATTCCTCCTTTTATCGCACCGTTGAAAAATATGAAAGGGACGTTCTTTTAAAGAGATAAATGTTTACACATACAAACGAGCTGCTCGATTTTGGCGACAGCCTCGGTATTCCGTGCGCCGACCTTCTGATCTACCTTGACGGCAAGGAGGTCTATCGCACACAGCGCGGCGTCCGTGACGAGGCGGGCACGCCGATGCGCGGAAATGAGCGCTACAATATCTACTCCTGCTCAAAGCTTTTTACCTGCGTTGCGGCGCTGCGCCTGATCGAGGAGGGGAAGCTCTCGCTTGACGATGAGCTGGCACTCTACCTTCCCGCCTTCGGCGATATGCGCGTGCTTAAAAACGGCAGCCTTATCAAAGCCGAAAATCGCATTACGGTCTCTCAGCTTTTCACGATGACGGCGGGACTCTCCTATGATACGGGCAGTGAAGAGATCAAGGCAGGACGTCTTGCGACCGACGGGAAAGCCCCGACGCTTCCGATGATGGACTATATCGCCAAGATGCCGCTTGCCTTTGAGCCGGGAACCGATTGGCGATACAGTCTTTGCCACGACGTGCTTGCCGCAGTGGTTGAGGTCGTCAGCGGTCACCGTTTCGGCGACTACGTCAAAAAGATCATTTTCGATCCGCTTGGGATGAAGGATACGACCTTCCTTTTGCCCGAGGAAGAGGTGCAAGACCTTTGCGCGCAGTACCGCTGTCTTGCGGACGGCACCTATCAGAACGTCGGACGTCAGATACAAAGCTACAAATTTGGCAGTGAATACGAAAGCGGCGGCGCGGGTGCGATCTCTACGGTCAGTGATTATATCCGTTTTCTTGAGGGCTTGCGGACCGACAAGCTCATAAAGCCAAAGACCAAGCAGCTGATGCTCACCGATCACCTGACGAAAAAGCAGATGCAAAGATCCTTCTGGGGGGCTAAGGGTTATACCTACGGCCTCGGTGTCCGTATGCCGCAGGCGGACTCGCTCCGCACCGACTACGGCTGGGGCGGCGCCGCAGGTGCCTATGCCGCGATCGATGAGAAAAACGGCATCAGCCTCTATTATGCCCAGCACGTTCTCACCTCTCCCAATCGTGACGTACGTAAGGATCTGATCGAGGCGGCAAAGCTCGATCTCGGATTTGACGCCTTTCGTGCGGATATGTGGAAAGGCACGGGAAGTCATCTAGCATAAAGATCAAGGATCCAAATACGTATTTCTCGCTTTGGATCCTTGTCCTCTTTGTGCGCAACTAATAAAAGGCGTTCCGTAAGGAACGCCTTTCGTTTATTTTATAAGATGCCACACTTGCATCGCACTCGCTCCGCGGTTTGCAAAGGCATGGTAGGGGATCAGCGTTGCCGTGATTGGCGTGAGTGCGTTTTTACGTTCGTAATAAAGCGGCGTGCTTTCCGTCGCCTCTCTGCGATAGGCACGTACCGTAAGCATCGGTACGCCAAGTGCCGCGTGTCGACCGACGCGAAAACGTGCATGCGCGTCAATGCGGATATCGCGCAGATTTTCGCCGTTGTCAACACCCTCGAGACAGTAAACGAACGGGCCGCGCGTTACGGCGTAGCGACCGCAATCGAAGATAACCTCGGGATGCGCCTCGATCAGCTTCGTTTTCATCGCGAAGTCAAGTGTGACCGATTCGCCATCGCGCAGATCGAAATAGGCGTACCCTTTTATCCTCTCGCCTTTGTAGCTGTCACACCAACCGGGCACGCGTACCGCGATCCGCGTGTCGCCGCCCGTAACGGTGATCTGAATTCTTCCGTTGTAGGGATAACGCGTTTTTTGTGTCACGGTCAAAATCTTCCCATTGCGCTTGATGCTCGATCTGCTTTGCATATACTGATGCACGTAGAGCGTCTCGCCGTCGTCGGTATAAAGCAGATTCCCGATCGACGGAATAAACCGAACGATGTTTGGCGGACAGCAGGAGCAGTCGAAGACCGCCTTCCGTTCCATGATCGGTAAGCGTAGCGACCTACGCGGATTGGGATGCGTGTCGCGGGTATGCAGAGAAGGGATGATCTCAAGCGGATTCTCGTAAAAGAACGCTTTTCCATCAAGCGAGATCGAAGACAAGAATCCGTTATAGATCACGCGCTCCACGATGTCGGCGTATCGCGCGTCCGCTTCGAACATGAGCATACGATGCGCAAAGAGCGCAAGCGCAAGCGCGGCACAGGATTCGTTATAGGTGATCAGATTCGGCAGATCATAATCCTTGGTAAAGCACTCGCCGCACGCGGATGCGCCAACACCGCCCGTGATGCTCATTCGCTTGCATACGATATTCTCAAAAATTGCATCCAGCGCCGCTTTCAACTCGGCATCCTCTGTCAGCAAGGCAACGTCGGCCATCGCACAGTAAAGATAAAGCGCGCGCACGGCGTGCCCCTCTGCCGTTCTTTGCTCACGTACAGGAATGTGCGACTGCATATAAGCATATCCATGACCGAATTCGGGCTCTTCTTCGTTTCCGCGCATATCAATAAACGCCTTTGCAAGTGCAAGGTGACGGCGCTCGCCTAAGCAGAGATAGAGCCGAACCAATGCCAGCTCGATCTCCTCGTGACCGGGCGTTTTGAATCCCGTATCTCTTTGAATGATAAATCTCTTTTCGATGTAATCGACGTATTTGCACATCAAGTCAAGAAATCTGCGTTTTCCCGTTGTCTCGTAGTAAGCAACTGCCGCCTCGATCAGATGACCCGCACAGTAAAGCTCGTGACAGTCGCGGTTCTGAAACCGTTTTTCGGGTGCGACTGCCGTAAAGTAAATATTGAAATAGCCGTTTGCATCTTGATTCTTTTCGATTTCGTCAATGACTTGCTCAACGATTCTCTCAAGCCTCTTGTTCGGCTTTTTTGCGATCAGATAAGCAACGCCCTCGATCCATTTTGCAACGTCGGAGTCCCAGAAAATATGCGGTTTATTCGGCATTCCTTCCTTCCAATCGCATCGGAAGGCATCGAATCGTCCCGTCTCCTTAAAGCGGTCGTAAACTGCATACACGGTCGTCTTTCTGATCGTGTCCTGCTTTTCCTTCCAAAAACCGCCCGTAATCTCGGTCGCCGAAAAATCGATTCTTTTCATTTTGCTTCTCATTTTGTTTCTCCTTTCAAGGTGCAAAAAAATGAAAACGGTTATGATTTTTATTGACATCTGAATGTCTCTATGATAGAATTATAGCAAAGAATATGGATTTTTCAACCCCCATAAAATGAATAAAAGGAGTAAAAATCCGACATGTATGAAAGTATAGAATTTGAATACGGCGGAAAATTCAGCTCACGCGGCAAATGGTGTCACCCCGTACGCGTCTGTAACAGCTCGGAATTGATCATCGTTTTAGAGGGAAACGTCCACATCGCCGTCGAGGATGACGAATATCACCTTTCAGTCGGCGATATTCTCTTTATCAAAAAGGGGGAGCATCACGGTGGAATCAAGGAAAGTCGCGAGAGGATCTCCTTCTATTGGCTTCATTTTACAGGGGATGACAACGGGATTTTTCCGTCACGTTTGATTCGACCTGTCGCTCCCTATCAGGCAGAGCTGATCGCACGGCAGATTTTACATTATGCAAATACGGAAGGGTATCCTCGCGCCTCGGCTGATTATCTGCTCCGCGTGCTTTTGATGGAGCTTAGTCACGTCGGCGACGTCTCGGGCGACCGCATCTGCTCGGCTGTGCGCGAATGGATTCGCATTAACTGCGACCTGCCGCTGAAGGTCACCGACGTCGCCATACAGTTCGGCTACAATGCCGACTACTTAAATCGCCTTTTTCGTATCACATATCCCGAAGGACTCAAGGCGTATATCAATCAAGAGAAAATGGAAAGCATAAAGCGAGACTTGCTGAAGGGCTCGCTGACACTCTCTGACATTGCCGCCAAATACGCTTTTTTGGATTACAAGTATTTTTTGAAATATTTCAAATATCACGAGGGGATTTCACCGCAAAAATACCGCGCGCTTTACTATAATTTGCATACCAACAACCACTAAAAAAAATACCGACAGAGCTTGTCTGTCGGTATTTTTTTAGAGGAATTAAGCCTCTTTCTTTACGATTTCTTCACCCTTGTACGTGCCACAGTTGTTGCAAACGTGATGAGCGAGCGTCAGCTCGCCGCACTTTTGGCACTTTACAAGATTCGGAGCATCCAGCTTAGAAACGCTGGAGCGTCTGGAATCTCTGCGGGCTTTGGAAACTTTCTTCTTCGGTACTGCCATTGAACCTACACCTCCTTGGTCGGTAGCGCTTTGCGCTTTATATTATTTTTGATTATCCGGGTTTGCTTCCTGATCCGCTTGCATTTCTTCCCACAGCTTTTTGAGGGGAAGCATTCTCGGATCAATTTCGGTCATATCGCAGGAGCATTTTCCCTCGTTCAGGTTTTTGCCGCATTTCTGGCACAGACCCTTGCAATCCTCGTCACACAGCATCTTGGACGGGAAGGAAAGCTCTAAAAGCTCCAGAAGCTCGGCATCCATATCGAGGAATCCGTCGTATACGATCGCGTAATCGTCCTCGTCTCCCTCCTTGATGTTGGCAAGCAACCCCTCGGGCACGACCGTCTTTTCAACGTCAAAGGAAAAGCTTCCGCAAACGTCGGAAAGGCAACGCGCACAGGGTGCTACGTAATCAATGGAAAGCGACAGAGTCATACGCATGTAGCCCGCCGTATTCGTGATCTCACCCTTCACGGAAAGCGGAGTGGTGAAGCGCACCATATAGAGGGCTGACGATACGTCGTTCTCGTCATACGCGGGACTCATAGAATAGTCGATGGTAAGCTGTCGGCATTCACCGGCAAGCAGAGAACGAAGATCGATTTTCATACAGGGAACTCCTAAGCGATTCGACAAAAGGCACACTACGCGCCTTTTTTAGCCGTACAACTTATTATACACGGAATGATTTGCTTTGTCAAGGGATTTTTGAATTTTGCTTTCCGAAAAATCTGTTTTTTTAACTTTGAACTCTTTTGATAAAGTATTTGACAAAAGTGAGAAAAAGTAGTACAATATTAAAAGAATCTAAAAAGAACGGAATAAGAATATGAAGAAAGTCACGCGTGCGCTGAAAATTTCGATCTACTGCTTCTTGGGGATCTTTTGCCTTTTGGTACTGATCCGTATCGCTATGAACTCGTATTATCCGAAGGATATGAAACGCTTGAATTTTACGGATGAGCTTGCCGCATACTATCAGGAGAACACCGAGCGGTTTCAGGCGTATACGCAAAAAATACGCGCCCCGTACGATGACCCGAATGAGGGCAATTTCTTTGCAAAGCACGTGATCGTCGTCCCCGACGGCGAGCATTTGCAGGTCTCTGTCCGCTACAACGACAGCACGCTAAAGGAGCTGTGTGCCGAATACGGCGATCGCATTCTGAATCAGGATGGGAGCCTTAAGCTGACCTATCGGCTTTGCGTCAGCTATGGCGAAAAGGAAACGGTCACTTACGATATGTCTGACAGCTTCATATCGGAGCGATTTATGTATCACTACACGAAGGTGATGTTTGACGGCGTTCCCTTTGCCGACGCCGTATGGATGCGCGTGGATATTTATCTGATCGACGGCGAAACCGAAAGACCTCTCGGATCGATACCCGTCTACGAAACCGTGGTCGAGGTCGACGGTCAGCCTGTTCCGTACAAGCAAAAGGAATACAAACTCAAAAAATCGGAGCGTCCTATATGATAGAAATGAATGAAAGCCCTACCCGCCAAAACAGAACGGCGATCCTTTTGATTGCGATCTTTTCGTCCTTTGCCGCGCTGTTTTGCTTGCTCAGCGGGCTGAAGGTCAGGTACGTCATCGTCTTTCAGCTTCTGTTTTTGATCTTTGGTGCGCTGGCGCTGTTCGTGTGGTACCGCTCGTATTATCTTTCGTATATCTATACCGTTACCGCCGAGTACGGTGCGCCACAGCTTCTTATCGTTCAGCAAAACGGAAAACGCCGTAGCGTCGTGTGCCGTTTGCGCCTTGATGAGATTCAAAAAATTACGCCCTGCACGTCAAGGTTTGAGCGCGCAGAGCGTGAATACAAATTCTATTCCTATTGCGTGACCCCGTTCCCCGCGCGCGCGCAGATCCTCTATGCCGACGGAGAATTTGGTGCCACCGCCGTAAAGATTGAGGCAAGCGATCGCTTTCTCAGCCTGCTTTCTCCGTATCTTTCGCAGGATGGCGACGAAAACGCCGCAGTCTGAGTGCGTTGCACACCACGCAGAAGGAGGAAAGGCTCATAGCGAGTGCCGCATAAGAAGGCGGCAAATTCAAGCCGAACGCCCCTGCCGCAAGCGGAATCCCAATCGAGTTGTAGAATAACGCCCAAAAGAGATTCTGACGGATATTTCGCAGAGTCGCGCGTCCCAGGGCAAACGCATCCACAGCGTCCGACAGGGAGCTGCGCTTCAGCACCACGTCAGCCGATTCGATCGCCGCATCAGCCCCCGCACCAATCGCAATGCCAACGTTTGCCGCCGAAAGTGACGGGGCATCGTTGATCCCATCGCCGATCATAGCCGTCTTTCCTCGCTCTCCGAGCGAAAGGACGGCTTTTGCTTTTTCCTCGGGAAGCATTCCCGCACGCACCTCGTCGATTCCAAGCGTGCTTGCTACGTGCTCTGCCGCACGGCGGTTATCGCCCGTTAAAAGGACCGTCTGCATCCCCATTCGGTGCAGCTCCGCAACCGCGGCTCCGCTCTCCTCACGGACGGTATCCGCAACGCCGATCACGCCAAGGACGTCCTCGCCGACCGAGACGTAGACCGTGCTGGCACCGATCCTTTCAAACGCGTCTGCGGCATCGCTTAAATGCCCGTATTCAAGCTCATATTCTTCCATCAGAGCGGCGTTTCCCGCAAGGCAGGGCTTACCCTCAACGCGTGCGAATACGCCAAGCCCCGCCAGCGTACAAAAATCGCTCACCGTGGGTCTATCCGTGGTGATGGACTCTGCCGCTTCGGTTATGGCGCTCGCAATCGGATGGAGTGAACCCGATTCCAGAGCTCTCGCGACTGTAAAAAGGCGTTCCGTGCTGACGCCGTCGGCACTTTTGGATCCGCACACCTTCATTTCGGCGCGTGTCAGCGTGCCCGTCTTATCCATTGCAACACACCTGACGTGTCCGAGCGCCTCAAGCGCCTCGGCACTTTTGATGAGGATCCCCATCTGTGCCCCACGCCCCGTCGCCGTCATGATCGCCGTCGGCGTTGCAAGACCGAGCGCGCAGGGACATGATATCACAAGCACCGCGATCGCGTGTGAAAGGGCGGTTCCTATATCCGCAGCGATCCACCATCCGATAAAGGTGCCAAGCGCGATCAGCGTCACCGCAGGAACGAAATAACGGCTGACGGCATCTGCAAGCCTTGCGATCGGCGCCTTGCTTGCCGCCGCCTCACTGACCATACGAATGACCGCGGAAAGCGACGTATCCTCTCCCACAGACTCGGCACGCATCAGTACGGTTCCGTTGTAGACCGTGCATCCGCAGTATAGCTTATCGCCTGCACTTTTGTCGATCGGCAGGCTCTCGCCCGTGATGCTTGCCTCATTGACCGAGACGTCGCCTTCAAGGATCACGCCGTCAGCAGGAATACTCTCTCCCGCACGGATGCGCAGAATATCGCCAACAGAAAGCTCCTCGGTCGGGATCTCGATCTCCACACCGTCCCTTACGATGCGTGAATGGGTCGGTGCCAGCGCGGAAAGTGCGCGGATCGCCTCACTCGTCTTGTTTTTTGCGCTCCCCTCCAGCATCTTACCAAGGGTCACGAGCGTCAGGATCATAGCAGATGCCTCAACGTACAGCCCCATCGCATAGTCCGTAGCGTTTTCCGATTGAACGGCAGCAAGGATAAACAGCACGACACCATGCAAAAATGCAACGCCCGATCCGATCATGATCAGCGTATCCATATTGGGACTGCGCCGAAGGACGGCAAAAAATCCGCGCACGAAATAATGTCGGTTAATGACGATCACGGGAATCGCCAAGAGAAGCTGTGCTCCCATATAGATCAGCGGATGCACGCTCGGCACGAAAAGGCTCGGTAGCGGCGCGTGCAGCATATGGTGCGCCATCGTCAGATAGAGAAGCGGTAGTAAAAAGAGAAGTGAAAGCAGAAAATTCCTGCGATTGTCCTTTACCTTCTCAATGACGGGCGACACGACTGCCGCTCTGTTTTCCTGTACGTTGGCAGAAAAGCCCGCACGCGCAACCGCCTCTATGATCCTTTGCACGTCGCAGGAATGCTCGACGCGCATGCTGTCGGTCAGAAGGCTGACGGCAACCGATTCGACTCCGTCGAGTGCCGAAACCGCCCCCTCTACGTGCGCGGCACACGCGGCACAGCTCATTCCCTTGACTCTGAACGTAGTTTTCATAAATACTCCTTTTGCGGCAGTGAACACTGTAATTTGCCCATAGACATCTAAATTATAGCACCGCAAAAAAATAAAGTCAAGGAAAAACGCCGTAGCGCTTGCATAATTCCTTGAGGTGTGGTATACTGTTTTTCGTAAAACAAAAGAAGTGAGGAACGTTATGCGCAGATTGAAATTTCTATCGTTTTTGCTTGCTCTCCTGTTTATGCTGCCCCTTTGCTTGAGTGCTTGCAGTAATACTGATGATGACAAAAAGAAACCCGTGGCACCCCCGAAAATGGAGGACCTCGATTTTTCCGACGTATCGCTTGATGAAATGGAAGCCTCCGACGTGAAAACGGAATACGTGAAAATTGAAGTTGAGGACTATGGAACGGTTATTATCCGTCTGTTCCCCGAGGTCGCACCGATCACCGTCGCCAATTTTCAAAAGCTGGTTTCCGAGGGCTTTTACGACGGGCTGATCTTCCACCGCGTGATTGAGGGCTTTATGATCCAGGGTGGTGACCCGCTTGAAAACGGTACGGGTGGCGCGGATGAGGATATCAAGGGTGAGTTTGCCCTCAACAATTTTGAAAACAATCTCGAGCATATCCGCGGCGTGATCTCCATGGCGCGTAGCGGTCATCCCTATGAAGTCTATCTTCCTTATTATACTTATGAAGAGATGGGGCTCACCTTCGAGGATTTTGAACCCTTCTACAATTCCGCATCCAGCCAGTTCTACATCGTACATAAGACCTCGCCGCACTTAAACGGTAACTACGCGGGCTTCGGCTACGTCGTGTACGGTATGGACGTTATCGATGCCATTGCCGAGGTTGAGACGAACAGCAGTGATAAGCCGCTGACCGACGTCGTGATCAAAAGCGCAACCTTTATGAAAAAGAAATAATCAAAACGCCTTGGCTTCGCCAAGGCGTTTTGAAATATAAAAAGCGATGTGTCACCACATCGCTTTTTGAATTAGTCGCTGACGTAAGGCAGCAGAGCAACCGTGCGAGCACGCTTGATCGCAGTGGTCAGCTGACGCTGATGCTTTGCGCAGGTGCCGGAAACACGGCGGGGAAGGATCTTTGCACGCTCAGAGATGAACTTTCTCAGACGGGCAACGTCCTTGTAATCGATTTCTTCTACTTTCTCGGTGCAGAAAACGCAAACCTTTTTTCTTCTGCGATTTGCACGGAAAGCAGGACGCTGTGTATCGTTTCTATCCATTTTGGTAGACCGTTTACCTTTCCACCCGCTGATTTACAATTGCTTTCCGTCATAGCGGGTTTTTGACGGAAAAGGAATGTTTGATTAGAAGGGCAGGCTTTCGTCGCCCTGCATTTCTTCAAATGCTGCGTTGCTGCCGCCGGCATTCGAGGAAGCGTTGCTGCCGTATGCATCAGGAGTGTACTGCGACTGATTGTCAGTACCTGCAGACTCGCTCGATCTGTTGGAATCGACGAAGGATACCTCGTCGGCAACGATGTCGGTAGCGTAGTGCTTTACACCCTGCGGGTCAGTCCAGTTACGGTTCTGCAGCTGACCGCAGACTAAGATCGGACGGCCCTTCTTAAAGTAACGGGCAACAAATTCAGCCGATTGTCTCCATGCGACAATGTTGAAGAAATCCGCAGTGGGCTGCTGACCGTTCTGATCGTTTGAACGTGCAAAACGACGCTGCACCGCTATCGAAAATCTACAAACCGAAATACCGGTAGGGGTCTGCTTCAGTTCGGGATCTGCAGTGAGATTTCCAACCAAAATTACCTTGTTAAAACTTGCCATTGTCACACATCCTTTCAGTTGATAAGGGAATTATTCCGCTGCTTCTTCTGCAACGGGAGCCTTCTTTTCCTCGAGTCGAATGACATTTGCACGCAGAATACCGTCGGTAATACCGAAGATACGCTTCAACTCAGCAGGGAAAGCAGGTTCGCTCTTGAAGGTAACGTTGACGTAGCAACCCTCGAACATATCGTTGATCGGGTAAGCCAGTCTGCGTTTGCCCCACTCGTTAACTTCCGTAACGGTACCGTTTTCGGCGATCAACGAGGTAAACTTTTCGATCAACGCCTTCTGATCCTCTTCAGCGAGAGTAGCGTTGACTACGAACAAAGTTTCGTAAGAACAAATCTTCTTCTCCATTGTGTTACACCTCCTTATGGTCTTGTGGCCGCTCGCGCGGCAAGGAGACGGACTGCAAATCGGGCAATCCGTACTAAAACAGAATTATAGCATACTTTTATTAGCATGTCAAGCGAGAAAATGAATTTTTTGTAAATTTTACTGTTCCGAACCTTCAAGAGCGCCGTTTTCGTGATCCACAGGCTGATTTTCGGAGACAGTTTCCGCTTTTTCCTCGATCTCCTTTTTGAGGTCCTCAAATTCCGCGGTGCGGAAATCGTAGCCGATATAATCCTCCGTGGTCGTTGGCAAGCCGCGCCGAACGAAGATGTGCGCCATGATCTCGCGGATCTCGATCTCAACGGTCGCGCAAAGCGGAATCGCGATCAAGGCACCACCAAAGCCGAGCAGACCGTATCCGATGATTAGAAGCGGAAGCGCGAGTGCAGGGGAGGGGCGTAGCTTCTTGCGCAAAACGAAGCGCGTAAAGGCTTGATGCCGCAGGATCTGCAGTCCAACGACGATTGCAAGCAGGATCCAGGCGTGTAAGGGTCTGTCAAGCAGTAAAACGACGAGAACGGAGATCGCCGTTGCAAGGAACGGACCGAAATACGGAATCAGCGTAAAGATAAAGATAAGGATCGAAATGATGATGACGAGGTAGGTAGGGATCTGCAGAATGCGTGCCCCGACGTAGCAAAGGATCGCAACCAAAAGCGAGCCGATCAGCCGCGCGAAGATGAACTCCATCATATCGGTATACAGACGCTTGCAGAAATTCAGCACGCGCGGAACCGCCGCACCGTGCAAAAAGGCAGCGGTGATCTTGCCGAAAATGCGGTTGAACATCGGGCGGGAAAGAAGGAAATAGATCGAAATGATCACGCCGATGATGAGATTGAAGGTCTCGCTTGCCAGCGTTCCCGCAATCGAAAACGCCTGATCCGAATAGTTCGCCGTTACCCATCCCTTTACGACCTCGAGCGTCTCGTCAATGATGGTCTTGAGAATGGAGGAGGATGCGCGCAATCGCTCAATGAAGGCAGTGGTAGAGGAAACCGTATCGCCAAACGCCTTCTGAATGATATCCTGGCTGGAGGTGAGCGGCGGAATGACGCCAACGACGATGATCGCAAGGATGCCCGCAAGGATCAGATAGGCAAAAACGACGGAAAAAATAGAAACCAATTTTCTCTTGTGCTTTTTGCATTTTGCAAAAATGCGTCCGAACAGCTTTTCGAGCATCAGCACCCACGGAAACTGGATGAACGTGATCACGATGCCGTAAAGGATCGAACGAACCTCCGCAAGTAACCGACCGAGAAAGGAGAAGATGTCTCCGAGATTGAAAATGAAAAGCGCAAAGAGAAATGCAAACGCAAGAACGAGAAGGACGTAGACCGATATGGATACGTATTTTTTATTCAGGCTGATCTTCACGGCCATCGCCTCCTTCCTTTAGGGTTCTGGATTCGTTTTCGTTGTCGGTGACCTGTTTTTCACCGTTTTTATACGCCCTGATCTCGGCGGCAAAATGGAAGGTCTCCGTAAAGGTCATATCATACAGCTCAGGGGTCGTCGGAAGCCCTTGCTTTGCAAGCCGCTTGTTGATAGAGCGGCGCGATAGCTCGATCAGAACGGTAAAGACGGGAACGCCGATCAGCATACCGACAGGACCGAACAGCCCCCCCATTACGGTGACTGATATGATGACCCAGATGCCGGGAAGTCCGACTGCGTTTCCGATGATGCGGGGCGCGATGATGTTTCCGTCGATCTGCTGTGCGATCAGTATGATGAGAACAAACCAAAGCGCGTGGATCGGACTTTCCAGGAAAATAATGATAAAGCTTGGAACCGCGCCGATAAAGGGACCGAGATAAGGAATGATATTCGTCAGACACACGATCACGCTGACAAGCGGATAGTACGGGAATCTCAAGATCATCAGCGTGAAGAATATGATAATTCCAAGACAAAGCGAATCAAAAATGACGCCGATAAAATAGCGACCAAAGGTACGGTTTGCAAACGCGACCGTATCAACGAGATGGATCAGCATCTTCTTGGGCAGAAAGGCGGCAAATACCTTTTTTGCGCTTGCGATCAGATGCTCCTTCCAGAGCAGGAAGAAAAATGCAAGGATAAAGCCCAGCACCAAGCGGACGAATCCCAGCAAAAACGCGCCGCTCAAAGCCCCGATCTTGTCGATCATATCCTTAATCAGCGCTTCCTCGCGCAGAATACTCTCAATCGCGTTTGAAATGTTCGTGATGGGGAAGTCGATACCAAAACGTGCGGCAAAATCACCTACGATGCGCAGAATATTGTTGACGTTGTCAAAAAAGCCCGTCTTCAGCTCAGTCCAGTTGGTTACGATTTCAGGTACGACCAAGAACAAAAAGAGAGAGAAGATCCCGCCGACCACAAGGAAGGTGAGCGGCGTGCAAATGTAGCGAATGACCTGCGGCGTTAGGCGCTTGGATTTCTTTCTGCGGAAAACGGTGCGCTCCCAGAATTTCAGGATCGGATTACAAATATAAGCAATGATCAACCCGTAAACGATGGGAAGTAAAATTTCAAAAAACCGCGCCAAAAGACCGCCGATCATACGGAGGTTCAGGATCAGTGCCAAAGCAACGATCGCAATGGCAATGACGGCGCAGGCATACAGCGCAATGGTCGTGTATTTTTTATTCCATTGGAATTTGAGCATCTCGTTTCCTTCCTTGAATATAATTCACCAAACACCATTATAACAAATAAAGAAGGAGTTTGCAAGGACTTTCCTGAAAAAACGAAAAAAGAACGCGCCGTGCGCGTTCTTTTTTCGTTTGGTTAATCGATGATGCCGAGCAGTCTTTCAACGAGAAGTGCCGTTTCAAGCTCTGTTTCGGTTGCGTCTGCTCTGAACTGAGCGATCTCAGCATTTACAGTCGCCTTGACGGCATCAGTGGATGCCGCATATTTTTCCTTCAGCTTCGTCCACAGCTGCGTTTCTGCGTCGTTTTCAATGATGTATTCAGCAGCGCTCTTCATCAGGCGGGATTCGAGAACCGATCTTGCCAGCTCCTTTGCGGTCTTCTCGTCAAAGTTACCTTTGCTGGCAATGACGAGGTTGGTAAAGGAGATCAGCGTGTCAAACGTGTGTGCTTCCTTCACAAACTCGTTTTCCCACTGACGCTCGAAGGTGTCGGTGTTCTGCTTGTATTCGTCAACGAGATCGTAGAGAAGGGTGAAATACTGCTCGATGATCGCGTTGCTCATATCCTTGTACTGCTCTGCGATCTCGATCTTGTTCAGCACGTCCTTCAGAATACCAACGACAAGATCTCTCGTCTCGGGGGAGGCGGCACGGTAGATCGCGCGGAAGCTTGCCTCGGTTTCGGTATCCTTCGTCTTGTAATAAGCGTCAAGATATGCGTCAATGTCGAACTTCTTGTCAAATTTCACGTTGAGGATGCGGGGCGGGAGATTTACGTAACGTCCCTCGTCACTCGTCAAACGGCACTCGATCGAGATCGTAGCGCTCAGGTTGGTTGCCATCGCGTCGGTCAACGTGAGTCTTCCGTTTTCGTATTTGATCTTGTCAGCACCCTTCAGGATCTTGACCGTGAAATCGGAATCGGGAAGCGTCAGGATCGAGTAGGTTCCGCTCTTCGGGTTAAATACCTTTACGTCAAACAGACGAAGGTCGACCAGCTTGACGCCGTTCGGCGAGACCTCAACGGTGTCGACGCGGTTGCTGTAACCGAGAATGGCGGAGGTAGTGGGAGAAGTGTAGTCGTAAAGGACCGAGGTCTGTGCGTAGGCACGCTCAAGACGGCCTGCGAAGCGCCACTGAATGCTCTCGTGATGCTTCAGTGTAAGAGAGCCGACGCTGATGCCGTTCGAGATCAGCATACCCTTGACGTTGCACAGCTCAAGCGAGGTGTTGATCCTGACGTCAAAATTGCCGTTCGCGTGGTTCGGCATATGGGTCTCGTTCTTACCGGACTGATTGATGGTGATCGAATTGTTGAGCTTGAAGGAGAGCGTTCCGATGTACGCTACGTCGTCCCCGATCTTCGTGCTCTGGGTTCTCGATACCGTGTAGTCGCGGTAGGGCGTCTCCTCGTCCGTGAGCGTGTAGGAGACCTTGCTCGTCACCGTGCTTTCAAAGGAGAGCGTACCGAAGCCGTTGAGGAAGAAGTCCTCGATTGAGAAGCTCGGCGTAAAGATGACGTCAAAATTCTTCGTGCCGGCGTGTACGTCCGACATGATCTCGACGTAGTTCTCAGAGGTGTCAAGCGCACTTGCAAAGCCGATGGCAATATCGTTCATCGTCTTGCCCAGCGCGTTCTGATCCGAATAAAGCACCTCGTTTACCTTCTTCGCAAAATCCTTGGCGTCGATCTGCTCGTTGCCAACGAACGCGGTGAGGTTCAGACCGTAGGTCTCTGTGATGATGATCGGGTTGTACTGGATCTTCTGGTACGTACGGCTGCTGCCCTGCTTCTTCGCCTGCGCGGTGAAGTTCACCTCGGTATTCACCTTGTAGAGGAAGGTAGCGTTCAGAACGAAGTTGTCGCCCGTTACGTTGAGCGTATAGCTTCCGTCGCTATTCTTCTCAATGTCCATCATCGTTTTTTTGCTGTTGCCGTTGCCCTTTTTCGCACTGCACTGCTCAGCCGCAACGATCGCCGCGGAAAGCGTATAGCGGAAATCCTCATCCTCCATCAGTGCGACCATAATAGGACCTGCATCCTGTACCGAAGCGGTGCTGCGACCTGCCTCAATGACGATCTCGTATCCGTCGCCGTCGATCGTATCAAGCTCCACGACGAAGTTTCCGTTATCGTCCGCGTTTTCCTCAATGACCTGCTGCGACAGCTCAATATTGAAATTCAGCGTGCTGATCGTATCGACGTAGCCGTCAAACGTGATGCCCTCGGAGAGAACCAGTGAGTAGCTGTATCCCGACTTGAAATTACCGACTGCCGTGATCTCAAACACGCCGGCGTCGATAAAGGTTACGTTAAAGGGAACGGCATCGCCGTTGATGTCAAAAAGCTCGATCGCCGAGGCAAGCTCAGCGGGCGGCAGCTCGGATCTTACCGCGATCGCAAGCTCGGCAGGGCAGTTTTCAAGCTGTGCTACCGTCTGTACCACCATATCGCCGATCTCGTCGGTGTAGAAGGAATCCCCATCCTCGTCCTCGACGTCGGTATCCTTGATGGCTGCGTTGTTTTCAACGGTGATCGTTGAATCGTTGGTCGGGATCGCCTCAAACTCCGCAATCAGTCCGATATCGGCCTTCCCGAACGTGAAGGTGTAAGCAAGCTCCGTCGACAGAGAATTGTGCTTGGCGTCCAGCCACTGCTTGAATTGGTATCCCTCGTCAGGCGTAGCGGTCACCGTGACCGAATCTCCTTTTTTGTACGTGCCGCCCGTTTTGTCGACCGATCCGTTACCGTATACGCTGACGGTCAGGTCAAACTCGGTTTCCTGCTGCTTCAGGACGGGCATGTCGTCGTCATCCTGCGTACCGCAGGCGGCGAAGCCCAGAAGACAGGTCGCAAAAGACGCGATCACAAGGATCAGGGAAAGTATTCTGCGAAAAGTTTTTGCGGATTTCATCATTCGTTCCTCCTAAATGATCTCCTTAAAATAATATCTGCAAGCGTAGAAGCTTTAACGATCAGCTAAGACCGCCCATGCCGCTCTGCGCCATCTTAACGGTTGCGGCAAGCGTGTTCATAATGTTCTCGTAGGTATCTCTGCTGTTGATGATGTCCTGAATGGTATCGCGGGACACGTATTTGGTAACGATCTCCATTTCCGAAAGCGCGTAAAGCAGCTCCTCGACCGAATCGCCAAAGGAGTAGGTACGGTCCATTACGTCCATCAAATGACCGAGCGTGCCGAAGTGATCGAGTGCCGAGCTCAGCGTATCACCGCCCTCCTCGCCGCCGTCCGTCATCGCTATCAGGTCGGGAAGTGCGGACAGAAGCACGCGGATGACCTCTGCCACCTGCTCGCTTTCGTTTTCCTTCTGCTCGTTGGTCAGCGTGTCGGCATCCTTGAATTTAACGCTCGACTCAAGATCGGTCTTCGTTTGCTCATCCAGCTTCATTGCGGTGCTCACCATTCCAAGCCCCTTGCTGAGGAAGCCGCCAAGCACGTCGGTCAAAAGATCGCTGTCGATCATTCCGTACATTGCGGCGTTAAGCTTCTCATCCATTTCATCGGAGATGTCACCGTCAACGAAGGTGTCGATGAAATCCTCCATATGGATATCACAGTAAACGTAGGACGCAAGCGTTACCGCAGAGTTTAAAAGCGCGTCAAGATCGTTGATGGAATTGCCCTCGTATGCGGTATCGATCGGCGCCATCGAATAAAGGCTGTTCCAACCGATATTGCTCGTCAGCTTGTAGAAGATGCTGTCGCAGTAGGGCGACATATACTCGTTTGCCGTAACGAGCATAGGGAAGAACTCGTCGACCATTGCCAGAATATCGCCGTCGTTCTTGGAGCCTTCTTCCTCGGGGATCTCCTCCTCGGACTCGCTTGCCTCCTGGCGTTGACAGTAGACGATCGCCTCCTTCGGGATCGAATCAACGGACGATCCAACGAGGTTTAAAAGCGTAAAGATCGGTGACGTAAGGACTAAAAGCAGGATCGCACCCGTCAAGAAGCCAAGCACCATACCGATCGGCTTCAGCGCCCATTTCTTGGTGTCAAAGCGCTTGACCCAGATGCGGTAGGGGAAGTAAAAAATAACCTTGACGATCAGGTAGATCGGAAGAAAAACGAGGGGGAGCGCAACGACGAGAACCAATCCTTCGCCGATCGCAAGCAGCGCGTCAGCGGGAACGTTCACCTTTTCAAGTGTCTCAAACAGAGAGCTCAAGAGATTCTGGATCGATGCATCCGCAACGAACGTATTGATCAGGATCCCCGCTGCCAAGAAGGAAAGAAGCAACGAGGTAACGATCGCGACGAGGTTGAAAATGTTTTTGTAGATCCCCTTTCGCATCGAGATCAAAAGACCGATGAGTGCAAAGACGAAAAGACCGATCGTCAGATAAAGACCGATGTTCTTCGCCTGTTCCAAGTACTGTTCGTAGGCTTCCATAAAAGTTAAATAAGCACCTCTTTCCGAAAATATAATCCACTAAGTAACAGTATAGCACAGGTTTTGGTAAAAAGCAATAGGGTACGGCAAATTTTCATCCCTAATATATAAAGATAGATCGTCATTATTTTAACGAGACCGATCCTCCATAGGGGGACGAAAAAAGTCGTTTTTGTCCATATAATTTTGCAAAAAATCCATTGTTTTTTGTTGCCGTATCCCTTATAATTATGATATGGATCCTTCTGTGTTTCAAAGATCCCTCAGTTATTTTTGTAAGTTGAAAGGTAAAAGAATGATGAGACTTTCTGTTTGCGTTCCCTTGATGTTTCGCGGCGTTGATATCTGTGACGCAATTCAAACGGTAAGCGAGCTTGGCTACGACGGGATCGAGATCTTCGATTGGAAGCGCTATGATCTTGACCGTGTTAAGGCGGCACTTGACGCCCACGGTGTTGAGATGGTCGGAATGTGCACCTCGGAGTTCCGAATGAACGCACCCGAGTTCCGTAAGCCCTGGCTTGACGGCTTCCGCGAGAGCTGTGAGGCGGCAAAGAAGCTCGGCGCAAAGTATCTGACCACGCAGGTGGGGCAGGACACGGGCGCGCGCCTCGATTTTCAGCATCAGTGTATCGTTGACACCCTCAAGGCGGCAAAGCCGATCATTGAGGAAACGGGCATCGGCGTACTGCTTGAGCCCTTGAACACCTACCGCGACCACAAGGGTCACTATCTCTGGTCCTCGCTGGAAGCGGCGGATATCATTCGCGAGGTGGACCACCCGAAGGTCAAGATGATCTACGATATCTACCATCAGCAGATCATGGAGGGCAACGTGATCCCCAACATCACGAACAACCTTGACTGCATCGCGCACCTGCACGCCGCAGGTCACCCCGGCAGAAACGAGCCGTGGAACGGCGAGACCAACTACAAGTTCGTCCTCGACGCCGTCGCCGCCGCAGGCTACAAGGGCGCATGCGGCCTTGAGTATATGCCGAAGCTCGATCCCATCGAGAGCCTGAAGACCGCAATGGATCTTTACGGAGACAAATAATTTCAAAACGCAAAGAAGCGCGTGCCGCACGGCACGCGCTTCTTTTTGTATAACAGGGACGGCGGAAGCTGTCCCTGTTTTGCATATCAAATCTTCTTTTTCTTCAAATGGTTTAATCCGTAATATCAGTTATTAACCATTGCCCGTCTTTCTTTTTTAAATGAAAATATGATATTTCATCTTCCTCTTGCTGCGTATCGGGAAAGGTAATTTTTGTACTGACTTCAGCCTCTTCTCCATCAATTGATATTTCAATGATTTCCACTTCCATAAAGTCACCGTCACTTGTAGCTACGCCAAGCGAAAAAACAGAAGCAAAAATGGTTGAAGCATCATATCCTGTGAAAATTCCAACCAAGTTGAGCATGGATTTAATAGCGTTTTTTTGTGCTCCTGTCATATATTCCATTGCTTTTTCCACATCGCCGTCATTATATGCTTCTGTAAATGACATGATGCAAATTTCTATTTTTTCTTCGTCACTGGGTTCTTCTTTTATTAAGTCGCAAGCGGTGAAACACAGTACCGTAATCGTTATCAGTAAAGAAATCAGGATAAATTTTTTCATTGCAGAACCTCATTTGGTACCGTGGTTATCTGTACCTTGTTCTTTGAAAATTCTTTTAAGGTCGAAACGATCATCACAAATGTTACTACATAAAGTGAAACAAACAAGAAGCCTGTAAAATTAAGCCCTATTTTGAAAATCCCGGATGATCCCAGTTCTCCATTCGATATTCCACCCATCGTATCCATAAAAGCTCCATTTATGAGCATTGAACCGAATTTTATAACGAGAAAAAATGAAAAATGGATTATGAAACTGCAACTCAGACATACAATTTCCATGATCAGCCAGCGTTTGCTCGTGCTTCGTGTAAGCATGGGCCATAAAAGAAAAAACGGAGAAATTGAAATTGCCATAGTAGCAAAATTGTAAATTAATGTTATGACAGAAAGGATTAGCATAACGGTATTGATTGTTTCCAATTCAGTTTGGGCAAAAGCATCCGAAGTGGATTTTATAAGCGTTTTTCCCCATGAAACACCGTTAAATATTTGTTTCATTGACAACGATAATTTAAGTTCTTCTCCTACTGAAGATAACGGAATGGAGATTTTAATGCTGTTGGATGACCAGAGCAGTACTAAAAGGAAAGAACAAATAAGAAGAATGAAATATTTGGAGTATATTTTTCGTTCGAGTGGTGTTCGAGAAATGGACTCGTCGAAAATAGAGGTAATATGTAGCCTGTTCTTTGTTACAACCAAAAAATTGGATATTTTTTGGATGAAGGTGCCTTTGGTTTTGGTTTGGGTGTTCGGTGATGTAAGATTTTCCGATTCAACAACCGTATTACATGAAGGGCAAGTTGTATCTCCTTCATTCAGTTCTTTGCCGCAATTTTTGCAAATCATAATAGTGCTCCTTTGACGTTGATGTGTCTCGCTGTTTTGACCCCCACAACTTTTTAATTCCCCCTTTCGAATATTTGGTGTCAAAATGCGATTTATGACAACATTATACTCTATATATAGACAATTGTCAAGATGCAGAGCATAAAATAAAATAGGATTATAAAAATAATTTTGTTTGGGGGACTTATGATTTCATACGAGCCGTTTTATAGAACGATGAAAAGCAAAGGAATATCAACCTATAAGCTTGTCAATCAATTTGGAGTGAGCAGAAGCTTGCTTGATAGGTTAAAGCATGATAAACCTATCAGCACCGTTACGGTGGACGATCTCTGTAAATTTCTTGATTGCAGAGTTGAAGATATAATGGTATACAAAAAAGATTGCGATTGAGGCGTTTATCAAAGCGCCTATATACCTATGTATCCGAATATTATCTAAAAAGTCTGTCGTATGTCGTAGAACCGTATACAGCATAAGTCGAAAAACATTGACAGAAAGTACAGAAAAGAATAAAAAAGAGGGAGCAAGTCGGCGCGAAGCCGAGTTGCTCCCTCTTGCGATTTGGGGCGTAATTGATCTGTTTGGATTCTTTCCGTTAATTTTCTTCCTGAAAAATAGAAGCTTGACCCGATATCTCGCGGTAGGGAATCCCGAGGTGGTCGTAGGCGAGGTGTGTCGCGCAGCGACCGCGCGGAGTGCGCGCAAGGAAGCCGATCTGGAGCAGGTAGGGCTCGTAGACGTCCTCGATCGTAATTGCCTCCTCGCCAATCGTTGCGGCGAGCGTATCAAGCCCAACGGGGCCGCCGCCGTAGAATTCGATGATGGCGCGGAGCATCCGTCTGTCGGTGTTGTCGAGACCGAGAGCGTCGATCTCAAGCATCTCAAGGCCGTATTTGGCGACCTCCTCGGTGATGCTTCCGTCGCCCTTAACGAGGGCAAAGTCGCGGATACGCTTCAGAAGGCGGTTGGCGATACGCGGCGTGCCGCGACTGCGCGAGGCGATCTCAAGCGCGCCCCTTTCATCAATGGTGATGCCGAGGATCGAGGCAGAGCGATGCACGATGCTCGCAAGCTCCTCCTTCGTGTAAAGCTCCAGCTTCAGAATCACGCCGAAGCGGTCACGCAGCGGCGTGGTGAGCTGACCTGCGCGCGTGGTGGCACCGATCAGCGTAAATTTCGGCAGCGGCAGACGAATGCTGCGCGCACTCGGCCCCTTGCCGATGATCAGGTCAAGGGCGTAGTCCTCCATTGCGGGGTAGAGAATTTCCTCAACCGTTTTTTGCAGACGGTGGATCTCGTCGATAAAGAGCACGTCACCCTCGTTGAGATTCGTGAGAATGGCGGCGAGGTCACCCTGCTTTTCAATCGCGGGACCCGAGGTAGTGCGGAGGTTGACCCCCATTTCCGCGGCAATGATGGCGGAAAGCGTGGTCTTACCAAGCCCGGGAGGGCCGTAGAGAAGCACGTGGTCGAGCGAGTCGGCGCGGAGCTTTGCCGATTCGATATAGACCTTCAGATTTTCCTTTGCCTTCTCCTGCCCGACGTATTCGGACAGCGTGCGCGGTCGCAGATTGTTTTCTACCTCGTTTTCGGCAGAGAACTGCTCGGTGGATACGATCCGATTTTCAAAATCAAATTCGGTGGTTTCCATGAAAGCCCCTCCTTATCCCGCAAAGCGCTTGAGCGCCGCGGTAATGATCTGCTCGAGCGTCAGATTCTGCGTGTCGATGCCGCGCAGAACGTTTAATATCTCCGAGCGGCTGTAGCCGAGGACGGTGAGCGCGTCGGTCGCCTCCGCAAGCTTGCCCGAGGGGGCAGTGCCTGCCGTCTCCCGCACGGCGGCGGGCATTGAGGTGTCGGTGGCACCCGTCATGACGTCCTTTGAGATCTTATCCTTCAGCTCCAGCACGACGCGTGCGGCGGTCTTTGCGCCGACGCCCTGTGCCTTCGCAATACCCTTGACATCCTCGGTGCAAACGGCGTAGGCAAAGCGGTCGGGCGTCATGATGGAGAGGATCGCCATCGCCGCCTTGGGACCGACACCCGAAACGCCGATCAAAAGGCGAAAGAGATTCAACTCAGCCTGCTCCTTGAAGCCGTAAAGCTCCACGCCGTCCTCGCGCACCTGCAGATAGGTAAAGAGCTTTACCTTTTTATTTTCCATACCGCCGAGCGCCTCCGACGTGTTCAGGCTGACGGTGAGTCGGTAGCCGACACCGCCGCAGTCGATCACAGCCGCCTGCGCCTCACGCAGGGCGAGCTCCCCGTTTACGTAGTAGAACATATTATTCTTCCTCTTTCTTTTTTCGTTTTTGAACGCGGCGGATGACGAGCTCCGTCGCAAGCGTACAGAACAGCAGGGAAAGACCAATCCCCGTCAGAATATTGCCTGTTTTATATTCCTCGGGCGCGTAGTGCAGGGTGACGGTATGCTCGCCGTCGGGAATATCAAAGGCGAGCAGGGCGTCCAGCACCTCGTAGGTCTCTGTGGGCTTGCCGTCAACGCTGACCTGCCAGCCCTTATCGTAGGCGATCGTCGTCATCAGGGTGTTTGCACCGCTCTTGGCAGTGACCGTACCCTCAATATGGGTGGGGGAGAAGTCGGTGATCACAAGACCGTTTTCCTTGAAGCTACCGAACACGTCACGGTAAAGGTCGGTATCGAGGGAGTAGATATATCCCTCCGTATGATCGAAGAATGCGCCGTCTTCATCGGTGATATTGACGGTGATCTCGCCCTTCGTTCCCGAGGGGATCCTGCCGAGTAGCTTTGTACCGCTCGTTTTATCGGTGAAATATTCGCCAAGCTCCGTGCCGTTATGTGCGATCGTTACGGTTCGGAAGTAGCAGCTGGGGGCAAAGAAGTAAAGCTCGCCCCCGTCGGACAGATAGGGGAGGGTCAGCGTGCCGCTTTCCCCCTCGGTCACGGTGTAGCGGTTGCCGCCGACGTAGAGGGAGCGCGTAAGGTTTTCGGTCTTGGTCCTGCCGCCTACCTTGGTAAAGAGCGAAACGCTCTCGCCGTACATCGCCGAGACGATCGCATTCATCTTCGGGAAGGGGGAGCCGTAGTCAGCGTAGATCATACCGTCAACGCGATCCTCGGCATCCTCGGGAACGTCGAGATGCAGCTTTCTTACCTCGTCGCTGACGGCACATCCGAGACCGAAGACGTAGGGGTTTTCGTAAATATCGACCTCGCCCACGGTCGTGACGTAGGTGTAGACCGAGGAGACGGGCTTGCCCTTTTCGGTAAGCAGATATTTGATATCAAGAAGACCGTCCGCAACGGCAGAGGAGCCGGCAGGATACATCGAATAATGCGATCTTGAAAGGATGCCAAGGTGATCGAGAAACGCGATCGTATCGAGATTGAGGGTTGAGGTCGAGCCGGAAAGCCCGTAGTAGCCGAGCGAGAAGGGCTCGTTCGTTTTCTTGCCGCCCGTTTTTTCCATGCGGTAAAAGCCGCCGTCCTTTTCCTTGACCGCATCGACAGCATCCTGCCAGTATTCCTGCACCTCGGTGTAGGAGGCACGGGAGACGATTACGACGTCCTGATCAAGGCAAAGACTCATATAGAGCCCCGACAAAAGCGTCTCGAGAAGAACCGCCAAAAGCAGAAGACGGGAAAAGAGGCGTTTTTTGTTCGGAAATCTGCGAGAAAACAGGAGCAAAAAGCAGTAAAGCGCCAGAAAGATAGGCGATACGAGCAGAGTGATCCAGGCGTAGCGCCACACGTGATCAAAGACAGCCGCTAAGACGAGAACGAGAGCATATACGGCGGCGACGGTCGGAAGGAAGGCGGCGCGTGCCCTTTTTACGTGCGCAAAGACCTCGCACGCCATAACGACGAGGAGAAAGGAGAGCATAAAGGCGTAGCGACAGTTCATCCAGATCGGCTCCTTGAAGCCGTGCCAGACGAGGTCGAGCATCCGAATCGAGAAGCACGCAAGGAAGCACAGCATCAGCACGCCGTGGCCCACGCGCTGGCGCAGAGGGATACTGCGACAGGCAAAATAGAAGGGTACAAGGAGGATCGTCAGCATACCGATATAGGATGCGGGAAGCCCCTCGGGGCGAAGCGTATCGTACGCACCAAAGAAGAATTTTGCGAAAATATCAAGCAGATCGAAGCGCGAGGTGAAGGTATAGATCGCCTCGGTAAATTCGGTCTTGCCGAAGGTCAGGGAATAATACGCGGGAAAGAGCAGGCACGCGGTGCAAAGCAGTGCGATCGCCGAGCAGGCGGCGACGCGCAAAACGGCAAACGGTAGCTCACGTACGCGACGCGCCCTCGCAAACCAATAGTAGAGCGAGTAAAGCAGAACGAAGATACAGAGCATATAGCCGATATAGTAGTTTGCGAACACAGCAATGAGAAAGCTGAAGAGGTAGAGCTTGTAGCCTCTGCCGTCAATAAGACGCTCAAGTCCCAGAAGGATCAGCGGCAAAAGCGCGTAGGCGTCAAACCACATCGTATTGCTTTGCAGCGTCATCACGAAGCCCGAGAGGGCGTAGAAGGTCGAGAAGATCAAAACGGCGGTGCAGCCTGCCTTGCGGCGGTATCGTGCGTTCAGATAGATGCCCGCAAAAAGACCCGAAAGACCGCATTTGATGAGAAGAATGAAGTAGATCGCTTCCGTGATCATGGATTTCGGGAAGAGTGCAACGAGGTAGGAGAGTGGGCTTGCAAGATAATAGGCGAACATGCCCGTGAACTCACCGCCCATTGCGCGGGAGAAGGAATAGACGAGCGAGCCCTCGCCGTAGATCCAATCGCGGAACGCCTCGAAATAATAGACGTATTGGGCGTTGAGGTCAAGCACCAGCACAGAGCCGCCAACCCCGGGCAGACACCCCCACGCGGCGAAGATGATCATCATCAGAAGAAAAGGGGTGGCGAAGCAGAGCGCAAGATATGCGTTCGGTCGCCGCGCGTGCAGATCTGCAAGACGGTCACGGACGACTCCGTAGCGGGTTTTCAGGTTGTCACGGATCTTCATTCGAAATCACCTTTCGAATGGATTTTTCGAGCGTTTCACGCGGCAGAAGGAGATCGCGGCCGCAGCCGACGCATACGATGCGGATATCACTGCCCGTCCGCAGAACGCGGAAGTGTGTGTTGCCGCAGGGGTGCTTCTTTTTCAGCTCGAGCGTATCGCCTACGTTAAAGCGAATGATCTTCATCCTCTGCTCCTTTCTTTTTCAAAACGGTTCGTTCACAAATGCAGTATCCTGCAATCAGCACCAATGAGCATACCGAAAGAACCAAGCCGACGGTAGCTCCGCGTGCGCGGTAAGTCAAGGTTACGGTATGCGCGCCCTCCTTGATCGGGAAGGTGATATAACCGTCCCGATCCTGCGTGAAGGGAGTGCGCTCCCCATCAATTTCAAGAACGAAGTGTCCGTCAAACGGGATAGACGTGATCGCTTGCATATCCGACGGGGCAAGAAGCTCCGCTGTGATCCTCGCACCGTCGCGTCCGACGGTGGACGCCGTGTCAGAGAGCAGGGAGAGGGCGGTATCGACGTCCTCCTCCGATACGGTAAAGAAGGGGGAGAAGTTGTCGGGGAAATAAAGGATCGCGCCCTCGTTGAGCGTAAGAGAGATCAGATATTCCTCGTCCTCCTCGGGCGTTCCGATATAAAGAGCGCCGTTCTTATAATCGAGGGCGGTGCCGTTGACCGTCAGGACGAGGCTCTGCTTTTCGGGAGAGGGAAGCTCGAAGTAGAGCGCGTCGCCGTTGCCCTTGACCGAGAACAGCATAAAATCCTTTGGATTTTCCGCACGGTACAGCGTATATCCCTCTACCGTTTGTTGCTCCAGCTCGTCCAGAAAGTTTTCGGGTCTTGCGTATGCAGGCACCGTTACGGGATCGGCAAGTGAAAAGGGGGTGTCGAGGATCGCCGAGAGTCGCTCATTCACACGGGCGGCGGCGGATAGAGAGGAGATCGTCGAGCCGACTCCGCAGGCGTACGGTGTCGCACGCAAAAAACGGGAAAGAGGATCGGCTGCCGTATTTGCAGAGGAGGTGACGGATTGAATAAGGACGTCGACGGCTTGCAAACTCGGTGCGCGGTCAAGCGCAAGCGTATCCTCTACGTCCCCGTACGGCTCTGCCGTGCGCTCGTATAACAGATTTTTCGAGAGGGCATACGCGCAAGAAAAGGAAGAGATGCATACGGCACAAAGGAGGGCGACGGCGGTATATCGGCGCAGTTTTGCCGACGTGCGCTCAAAGCCGATATAAAAACAGACGGTGACGGCAAGCCCCGAAAGGATCGGGAGCCACACGCCGTAAATATCGTGAAGGACGAAGTAGGTAAGCTGATCGGCAGAGGGAAATTCAACGTGTAGCTTTTGAAAAAGCGTCAAAAGGAGAAGCAGACCGCCGAAGGAGCATAAAACGACGGCGCGTCCGCGCGCGCTTGCGCGGCGGGGCATCGCTTCGGATACGAATAAAAGTGCAAAAAAGAGCAAAAGAACGCTCCCGTATGGCGGAAGATATCCAAACGCAAGGTTAAACGACAAAACTTTATAGATCGGAAAAAGTACGACGCCCGACAGAAGAATGAAAAGGAACGCCCCCGACGCTATGCGGCGAAGGAGCGGGAGTCGCTTCGTCGCGAAAAAGACGGGCAAAAGCAAAAGCACGGGCGTGCCGAGCGAGAGTAGAAGCGCGCCCCCCTCAAAGGGTACGAAGCTGCCCGAAAAAAGCGTGGTCAAAGCAGATGAAAAAGGAATCGTGAACCAACGGAAATCTGCGGTTACCGACCGCTCCGCATACAAAAGGAGCGCAGGAATGACACAGACAAGCGAGAGCGTCACGCCGCCGACGGTAAAGCCTAGCGTGTAGAAAAGCGTCGATCTGCGAAAGGATGCCGATGCAAAGGCATATAGAAGAAGGATCGCAAAAAAGAGGATCGCGCGCGGCTCGGATGCGAGGGCAAGCGCAAGCACGAGCGCGTAGACAACGCCGAATCTCCTTTCTCTTGCAAGCAAAAATGTGAGAAAAAGCAAGGGCAGATAAAGTGCGAAATCAGAATAAACGAGCGCAGAGGCAAGCGAGAGCGTGGGAGCGCCCAAGGCGTAAAGAACCGAAAAGATCGGCAAAAAAGCAATCGGCAGGCGCGAGGCGCGACGTAAAAGGAGAGCGGTGAAAAGTCCTGCAAATCCGCATTTTAATGCGGAAATCAAGGATAGCGCCGAGACGATCCCGCTTTCCTTAACGAGGATCAAAAGGTAAGAGAAGGGCGAGGCGGCGATGGAGAGCACGTCCCCCGAAGCTGCACCGCCAAGACCTGCGGCGTAAAAAAGCGAGCCACCGCTTTTCAGAAAACGGTGAAAGGCGACGTAAGAGCGGAAGAGCCCGTCGTCCGCAACGAACGCGGTCTGCTCACCAAAGGGGGCGATATCAAAGCGCAGGAGCAAAAGCAGATACAGAAAAAAGGGAAGGAGAAAGCACGCCGCGTACACGCCGTATTTCATTGTGCAGGGAACGCGGCATCGGGAGATCCTTATCGTCAATTTCTTCATAACTGCTCCAAACGGTTTCAAGGTTATTTACATAAATATAATTATACGCGTATTTGACGCCGATGTCAAGCAAAAGAATCGGCTCGGAAAATTATTTTTTTCAGCAGACGGATTTTGACATAATCCGCACGCATCCTCGCATATAATGGTGGCAGTCGCTTCGGCGACGGACGAAGGATTTGAAAGGGAAGCTCAAATGCAGGTCGTATACGGTGACGTGTTGTTTCTGATCAATTTTTGTATGGATCTTATCGCGCTGAATCTGTGCGGGCTTTTACTGCACGCAAGGCGTCGCCGCCTGCGGCTTTTGATCGCCGCCGCGATCGGCGGGGTCTATTCGGTTGCCTCGGTCTTTTTTGAGGGGAGCGATGCGCTGACGCTTCTGCTTTCTCTGGCGGTGGCGGCGGTGATCTGCGCGGTCGCTTACGATTTTTCAAGTCTGCGGCGATTTTTCAGCATCATTGCCGCATTCTTTAGCCTGTCCTTCGCACTCGGCGGTGCGATCACAGCGCTTTATCAGCTGCTTGCCCGCCTTTTTAAGGAGCAGCCACTCCCCGCGGATTTCGGAGGGCGTATGACGCTGTTCATCGTGATCTCCGCTCTTGCATCGGTCTTGGTCTTTCTGATCCAGCGTGCGCTGTCGAAAATGACCGAGCATACGGTAGCGGAGCTTTTGATCAGCATCGGAGATAAAAGCAAGCGCCTGAGTGCTCTGCTTGACAGCGGCAATCTTTTGCGCGATCCTGCGGGCGGAACACCCGCGATCGTGCTTCGCTTATCGAGCGTGGCGGAGATCCTTCCCGCGGATATACGCCGTTTTGCGCAGGGCGGTATACACCGAATGATGGGAAATCTGTCGAGTGACAGTATGCGACGCATTCGACTGATCCCTGCGGGTGGGATCGGAAAGCAGGAGCTTTTGCTCGGCGTGCGCGCGGACAGCATCCGCATTCTGACGGTTCGGAAAAACGGAAAGACAGAGGAAAAAGAGGTGGAGGCGATCCTCGCACTCTCTTGTGATAACGATGCGGATCTTGGCGAATTCGATGCCATTGCTCCCGCATCCTTAGCGGCGTAATCTTTATCTTTGGAGGATAGATATGAAACGGTTCAGGGCTTGGTTTTGTCGGATGTTCATAAAGCTGCGCTCCTTCTTTTTACGGCGAAAAAGGAGCTGGGGGCAGGTCTATTATATCAACGGAAGCGAGGTCTTGCCCGCTCCCCTCAGTCAGGAGGAGGAAGCGGAGATTCTTGCGGCGCTGGAGGAGGACACCTCACTGCGTGCCGTTCTGGTCGAGCACAATCTGCGGCTCGTCGTTTACATTGCCAAAAAATTTGAAAGCACGGGGATCTGTATCGAGGATCTGATCTCGATCGGCAGCATCGGACTGATGAAGGCGATCAACACCTTCCGCGCGGACAAAAACATCAAGCTGGCGACCTACGCCTCGCGCTGTATTGAAAACGAGATCCTGATGTATATCCGCAAAAACAGCGCAAGACGCAGAGAGGTCTCCTTTGACGAGCCGCTGAACGTCGATTGGGACGGAAACGAGTTGCTTTTGTCCGACGTGCTCGGAAGCGAGCCCGACGTCGTATGCCGCCGTATAGAGGAGGACGAGGAACGCAAAATGGTGCGCGGCGCGGTCGAGGGGCTCGAGGAGCGTGAGCGCGTGATCATTGAGCTTCGCTACGGAATGAACGGCGGACGGGAGAAAACGCAGAAGGAGGTTGCGGATATGCTGGGGATCTCCCAGTCCTATATTTCGCGCCTTGAAAAGAAAATTATGCAAAGACTGCGCCGTGAGATGGCAGGAAAACTCTAAAAAAGAAAAAACTTTTTTCAAAAACCCCTTGCAAAACTAAAAAACGTGTGTTATAATAGGGCGTATTGTGAATAAAATTCTAAGCGAGGTGTAAAAAATGAAAGCTGGAATTCATCCCGAATATCAGGAAGCAACGATCAAATGTGCTTGCGGTGCAACCGTTGTAACTCGTTCCGCTAAGGGCGATATGAACGTAGAAATCTGCTCCAAGTGCCATCCTTTCTTCACCGGAAAACAGAAGTTTGTTGATGCCGGCGGACGCGTTGATAAGTTCAAGAAGCGTCTTGAAATGGCGAAATAATGCAAGCAGAAAAAGGCGTGGGGTAAAACCTCACGCCTTTTTTCGCTGAAACGGAGGTTTTTATGGAACGCAATCAAACTGCACAAAAGGCAATCTTGGTCGGGATCGCCGCGAAGGCGGGCGACCTTTTGTCGGTTGAAAAAAGCCTCGACGAGCTGGAGCGCTTGCTGGAAACGGCAGGCGGAAGCGCGTTTGCCCGCTTGGTGCAGGTAAGGGACGCAATGGACGTGCGCACGGGGATCGGTAGCGGAAAGGTCGATGAGCTGCGCGCGCTCGCTTCGGCAAACGAGATCGGGCTTGCGGTCTTTGATTTTGAGCTGTCACCCTCGCAGATCCGTAATCTTGAGGACGCTCTTGACGGCGTATCGGTCATCGACCGCAGTATGCTGATCCTTGACATTTTTGCCCTTCACGCCGTCAGCGGAGAAGGAAAGATACAGGTAGAGCTCGCACAGCTCAAATACACCGCTCCGCGTCTTGTCGGCAAGGGCGGCAGTCTTTCGCGTCTTGCGGGCGGTATTGGCTCGCGTGGCCCCGGTGAATCTCAGCTCGAGCTTGACCGCCGCCATCTGAAGCGCAGGATCGACGCGCTGGAGGCGCAGATCGCCGAAATGGAGAAAAACCGCGCCACGATGCGCGCGGCACGTATAAAAAGCGGGATCCCCACCGCCGCGATCGTCGGATACACGAACGCGGGGAAGTCCACTTTGCTCAACCGCCTGACGAATGCAGGCGTGCTTTCCGAGGATAAGCTGTTCGCAACGCTTGACCCGACGACGAGGCGTCTGACACTTCCGAGCGAGGAGGAGATCCTTCTGACCGATACGGTCGGCTTCATCCGCAAGCTGCCGCATCACCTGATCAAATCCTTCCATTCAACGCTTGAGGCGGCGGCACAATCGGATATCCTGATCCTCGTTGCCGATGCCTCGGATCCCGAATGCGGGGAGCAGATCGCCGTTACGCAAGCCTTGCTGGAGGAGCTTGGCGCCGCCGATAAGCCCACGCTTCTCGTCTACAACAAGTGTGACGCGGTCGACGGGGAGCTTCCGTCGGCGCAGGGACAAACCGTCTATATGTCTGCGAAGGACGGATCGGGGCTCGATGCCTTTTTTGCGGCACTCGAGCAGACCCTGGCGGCAGGAAAGCGCCGCCGCGAATTGTGTTTCCCCTATTCCGATCAAGGGCGCATCAGTGGTCTTTACGACGTGGCAAGGGTCGAGAGCGTCGAATATGCCGATGACGGCGTCCGCGTCGTTGCAACGATGGACGCAAAGACCGAGGGGCTTTACCGTAAGTATATTGTCTGAAAACGAGGGAACTTCAATGGAAGCGTATACCACAGTGCGGCAGCACGGAACTGCCGAGATTGAGGAAAGAAAGTCAGTCTTTATCGGCAACGCCGCGCCGGTCGAGAGTGAGGCAGAGGCGATCGCCTTTATCGAAAGGATCCGTGCCTCTATGCCCGATGCACGCCATCACGTTTACGCGTATCTTCTGCGTGCGGGAAATACGACGCGTTACAGCGACGACCACGAGCCGCAGGGTACTGCGGGTATGCCCGTGCTTGAGGTGATCCGTAAGGCGGGATGCACCGATACCGTCATCGTCGTCACGCGCTATTTCGGCGGCATTTTGCTTGGAACGGGCGGGCTTTGTCGCGCCTATACCGCCGCCGCCGTTGCGGCACTCGGTGCGGCAGAGATCGTTACACGCCGCCCTCTGACCGAGCTTGCCGTCGAGTGCGGATATTCCGAGTATCAGAAGCTTTTGGCGGAATTTCCCCGTATGGGTATTATGGTCGACGGGACCGATTTTGCACAAAACGTTTGCGTAAGACTCGCCATTCCGAGCGAGAATACGGCGGTTGCTGTTGAAAAAATGACGGAGATCTGTGCAGGCAGGCTCAAAACCGAGGAGATCGGCTGTCGCTTTGACATTTTTTCGTAATTTCAAGGCTAAAAAAGTGTTTTTCGGTTTTTGGCCGTATTTTAAAGTAAAATGTTAGTTTTTTGAAAGGAGAGCGTATGGAAAGGATCAGTGACGTCTTTTTAAAAAGAGAAGCGGAAAGCCTTTCTCGCTATGCATTCCTCAGCGCAAGCACGGCGGGGCGAATGACTCCCTGTGAGCCGTCGGATATGCGTACTGAATTTCAGCGCGACCGCGACAGGATCTTACATTCCAAGTCCTTCCGACGCTTGATGCATAAAACGCAGGTCTTTTTATCGCCGCGCGGCGAGCATTATCGCACGCGTATGACGCATACGCTTGAGGTTACGCAGATCGCGCGCATCATTGCCCGCGCGCTCCGCCTCAACGAGGATCTTGCAGAGGCTGTGGCAATGGGACACGACCTCGGTCATACCCCCTTCGGTCACGCTGGAGAGGTGGCGATGCGCCGTTGCTTTGATCCGAATTTCGCACATTACGAGCAAAGCCTGCGCGTTGTCGATCTTCTCGAAAACGACGGAGAAGGGCTGAATCTTACCTACGAGGTTCGGGACGGAATCGTAAATCACACGGGCGAGCATATGGCAAAAACGCTTGAAGGTGTGGTTGTCAAATATGCAGACCGAATTGCATATATCAATCACGATATAGACGACGCATGCAGGGCAGGGATCCTGCATCCAGAGGATATTCCCGCGGAAATACGCGCCGTTCTCGGCGACGGATACAGTGAGCGTATCAATACGCTCGTCAGTGCCGTGATCGACGGAAGCGCCGATCAACCGAAGATCGGAATGACTGAGCCCGTCGGCACGGCAATGGATTCGCTCCGCTCCTTTTTGTACGCAAACGTATATTCCAATTCCGCGGCAAAGGCGGAGGATGCGAAGGCACAGGAGCTTTTGCACCGTCTGTACGATTATTTCGTAGAGCGGCCTGAGCAAATGCCGACCCTTTACTTCAATAACATTGAACGCGACGGCGTCGGTCGCTGCGTTTGCGACTTCATTTCGGGAATGACGGACCGCTATGCGGTCGAGCTTTACAATAAGCTCTTCGTTCCGCAGGTATGGGGGCATAACGCATGATCAGAAACGAGGTTTTGAGCGAGGTGCTCGCACGCACCGAGATCGAGGGACTCATCTCGGGCTACGTGACGCTACGCCGCGCAGGGTCGAATCTGTCGGGACTTTGCCCCTTCCATAGTGAAAAAACGCCATCCTTTACGGTTTTTCCCGCTACGAATAGCTTCTACTGCTTCGGATGCGGGGCGGGCGGCGACCCCGTCACCTTCGTGCGCCGCATTGAAAATCTCGATTTCGAGGACGCGGTCGAATTTTTAGCGAAGCGGGCGGGCATCACGGTTTTGCGGGACGAGGGACGCCGCCGTGCGGACGAGCCCCGATTTGACCGCAATCGCTTTTACGAAATGAACAGGGATGCCGCGCGCTTCTTCCACAGCGCTCTTTTTGCGGATACGGACGATGCGCGGGCGGCACTTGCTTACTTTAAAACGACGCGCGGACTCTCCGATGCAACGATCAAGCATTTTGGGCTCGGTTACGCGCCGAACAGCTTTGACGCGCTGACGAATCATCTTTTGAAAAAAGGGTATACCGAAAAAGAGCTGATTGCGGCGTATCTGTGTGGGAAAAGTGAGAAAAACGGAAGGCTATACGATTCCTTCCGCAATCGCGTGATGTTCCCGATCATTGACGTAACGGGCAACGTGATCGCCTTCGGCGGCCGCGTCATGGACGACAGCAAGCCGAAATATAAGAACACGTCGGACACTCCCGTGTTCAAAAAGAGCAAGCATTTGTTTGCCCTCAATTATGCGCGGCATACGTGCGGTGAACGTTTGATCCTATGCGAAGGATATATGGACGTAATCGCCCTGCACGTTGCGGGCTTCACGAATGCCGTTGCGACGCTCGGTACCGCCATTACGGCGGAGCAGGCACGTATTATGAGCCGATATACCAAAAAGGTCATTATCACGTACGACAACGACGAAGCGGGACAGCGAGCCTCCGACCGCGCGATCAAGATGCTGGAGGAGGTCGGAGTCGACGTTCAGCTGCTTCGCCTTTCGGGTGCTAAGGATCCCGATGAGTATATCCGCACCTTCGGCAAGGAAAGCTTTGCAAGGGTGCTGGATGCAAGTCGCTCGAAATTTGAATACAATTTTGAGCGCGTGCTTTCTGCACACAACATTGCCGTTCCGCAGGAGCGCATCAAGGCGTTAATGGAGCTATGTGCCATCATCGCGGAGATCTACTCCTCGGCACAGCGTGAGGTCTATATCAGCGAGGTCGCAAAGCGGCTTGAGATCGAGGATCTGAACAGCATTCGCACCGAGGTCGAGCGTATGCAAAGGCGTGCCGTGCGTGAGAAAAAGAAAAACGACGACCAACAGATCCGCCAGAACACGGTTGGCTACGGTGACCGCGTCAATCCCGATTTCGCAAAGGATCCGGGAATCGCAAGAAAGGAAGAAGCAGTCCTCGGTCTTTTGATGCTCTATCCCGAGCATCGCAAGATCGCCTTTGCCGATCCGCCGCTGTTGACGGAGGAGGACTTCTTCACAGCCTTCGGACGGCGCGTGTTCTGCTTCATCCGTGACGCCGAGCGCGAGGACGGCTTTGAAAATGCGTCCCCTGATGCCGTATTTGCACCCGAGGAGGTCGGGCGCATGATGAAAATGAAGCTTGCGAGAATGCAGCTGACCGAAAACGGGGAGGCTGTTTTCAGAGAAAGCGCCGAGCTTTTACGGCTTGACGTGGCAGAACGGCGGGACAGTGAAACGGTATCCTCCGTGGAGGATCTTACGGCGTTTCTTGAGCGGATGCGCGGGAAATAGGATGAATTGTAAAAAAACGATACATAAAGGAGATATGCTATGAATACGGAAGATAAGAAGTATGACGTGCACGATCTGATCGAAAGCAATAAAAACGGCGGTCTCACGGGCAGCGATATGATGGAGGTGCTCGAGGACATCGATTACGATCTTGAGCAGATGGAAAAAATGTATGAAACGCTGGAGAGCAACGGCGTTGATGCAAACGAATACCCCGACGGAAGTCAATTCCACGACGTCGAGCCCGAAAGCGATGCCTTTGAGAATCCCGAGGAGATGGAGAAGCTCCTGGCGCAGGAGGGGCTTGCGATCGACGACCCCGTGCGTATGTATCTCAAGGAGATCGGTAAGATCCCGCTTCTGGATGCAGAGCGTGAGATGTATCTTGCCGAGCAGATCAGCCTCGGCGACAAAAAGGCGAAGGACGAGCTCGTTGAGGCAAACCTGCGTCTTGTCGTCAGCATTGCAAAGCGTCACGTCGGTAAGGGGATGTTCTTCCTCGATCTGATCCAGGAGGGCAACCTCGGTCTGATGAAGGCGGTAGAGAAGTTCGATTACCGTAAGGGATATAAGTTTTCCACCTACGCGACCTGGTGGATCCGTCAGGCAATTACGCGTGCGATCGCGGATCAGGCGCGAACCATCCGTATTCCCGTCCATATGGTCGAAACGATCCATAAGGTCTCCCGCACGGCGCGCCAGCTTCTGCAGGAGCTCGGACGCGAGCCTACGACCGACGAGATCGCACATAAGCTCAATATGACGGTCGAAAAGGTGCGCGAGATCATGAGGATCGCACAGGACCCCGTTTCGCTTGAAACCCCGATCGGTGAGGAGGAGGACAGCCATCTCGGCGATTTCGTGGAGGATAACGATTCTCCCGCACCTGCCGAAACGGCATCCTATTCTTTGCTGCGTGAGCAGCTTTGCTCGGTACTTCACACGCTGACCCCGCGTGAGGAATCGGTTCTCAAGCTCCGCTTCGGTCTCGAGGACGGACGTCCCCGCACGCTTGAGGAGGTCGGTCGCCGCTTCAACATCACCCGTGAGCGTATCAGGCAGATCGAGGCAAAGGCGTTGCGCAAGCTGCGTCACCCCAGTCGCTCCAAACTTTTGCGCGATTATCTTGATTATTGATCTCGGGCAAAACAAACAAATGTTTTGAATGGTTTTTGTTGATTCTGTAGGTTTTTTAGGGGCAATTGCACAAAAAAACACGTTTATTTTGGTCAGTAGTTCCTAAAAAACATTGTCATAGGAATCCAAAAGCCTTACGAAAAGAAAAAAATCTGCCGATCCTTGTAAATTTCGCTTGACATTCGGCAACTTTTTGTGTAAAATATATAGAGTATTGATATATGTGATAGGCGAACCCCGTCACTTGATTCACAGGAGGATTACAAATGAAAAAACGGCTTGTATGCCTGTTGCTCGTGCTTCTGATGCTGCTTTCAACCCTGCTCGTGGCTTGCGGCGACTCCGATGAGGCGCCGAAGGATACGCAGAACCGCACGGCAACGACGTTGAATTTCTGGATCATTTCCGAGAATAAGGTATCCGCTACCGCAAAGGCGCTGATTCAGGACACCTTCAATGCGTATACGGAAACTACATATGCCACGCATATTGAGTTCAAATTCCTCACCGAGGATGAATACAGGACCAAGCTTGACGCCGAGATGGCTGACGCCAAGAGCAAATGGGGCGGCTATATCAGCGGCGACGGAAGCACGATCACGACTTCACTCGGGCTTACCTATCCCGCTGAGGCGGACGGACAGGTCGATATCGTTCTGATCACGAGCGAGGAGATGCTCAAGACCTACGTAGAGCAGGGGCATCTTCAGTCGGTCACGAAGAGCGTGAACGAGAAATTCACCGAGATGAAGAGCATCATCAAGGGCTGGCTCGACTACGCGAAGGTGAACGGTGAGTACTATGCCGTACCGAACGCAAGCTTTGTCGGTGAGTACACCTATTTGATGGTCAACCGTCAGGTTGCGGATCATTTCCAGCTGAACCAGAGCGACTTCAAGACCCCCGGCGATATCGCTAAGCTTGTAAACGATTTCTTGAAGTACGGATATACTGAAAAGATCGACGGCAAAACGGTCGTTCCGATGCTTTCCTCCTTTGAATATCCTACCGTCCGTTATTGGTCGGCTGACAACGCTCCTTCTATGATGGGCTCGCTCTATACGGCAGGAGACGGCTATGGCTACGGTGCTACCGTTTCGAATCTTTTTGAGAATGCCGATTATCGCACCTACCGTGAGATGATCAAGACGCTTGATGCGAACAACGCCTACGTGACCGACAGCGAGACTGAGACCTTTGCGGCAGCTGTTGTAAAGGGTGATTACGAGAGCCGCTTTGACTATCCCGAGGATGAGTATTACCGCATCATTCTCGATTACCCCCGCCTGACCGAGGAGGAGGTATTCGACTCTATGTTTGCAGTCTCCACCTACTCGAAGGATGCCAACCGCGCGATGGAGATCATCAGCGAGCTGACGACCAAGACCGATCTGCGTAACCTTCTGCAGTACGGTATCGAGGGAATTCACTACGAGGTAGACCCCGTCCACGAGAATCTGATCTCCTTGATGAAGGAGGTTCCCGCGGATCAGCAGTATCTGATGAACATCGAGTACACGGGTAACGTTTTCCGTGCATATGCTTGCACCGATTACGGTATGACCGCTGACACGATGAAGCATCAGCGTCAGCAGTACGTTGAGAAGAGACTCGACGTATTCTACGGCTTGGACGAGAGCGCCTTTACGACGATCCTTGAGAATCAGTACGACAACGCAAAGCTTATGCGTTGCGTAGAAAAAGCAGCGGGCTACGAGGAACGCCTTGCCGCTTGCGAAACGCTTGCGGATTATCAGGCAGAGCTCGATGCAATCGTTCTTGAGATCAAGGCGGAGCCTTGCTTCGATATGATCCGTAAGGACCGTGACATCAACGACCAGGCAGATCCTTCAACGCTGGCGGGTGCGATCCTTCTGTGGGTCCAGAACGCCAAGGCGAACGCAGGCCAGTAAAAAACAAATCAACCGGACGGATCAAACCGTCCGGTTTTTTAGAGGTGCATATGGCAAAACGCTTTGAAAAAAACGCACGCGTTGGGTTTATCGGTGACAGTATTACCGCCAACGGTCTTTTCGTTGCATACCTTTTTGATTATTATCAAACGCATTTTCAGGAGGATCGGGTCAAGCTGAACGGTGCGGGGATCCCCGGCGGCGCCGTATGGACGGCAGAACAGTATTTTGATGACTTTTTGCGTTTTGATCCAACCCACGCCGTTATTATGCTGGGAATGAACGATATCTGGCGCGGACACTATGCGGAAAATGCAACTCCCGAAATGGTGGCGCAAAGAAAAGAGCGCATCCCGATCTACAAGGAGGGAATGGAGAGGCTGATCCAAAGGCTTCTTTTGCTCGGGATCGGCGTTACGCTCTGCTCTCCGACACCCTATGACGAGGGGCTACTGACCGATGTCGAATGCCTGCACGGATGTGCCGACGCCCTGCGCCTTTGCAGTGAAATTTGCCGCCGCCTTGCCGAAAAATACGGGCTTGATTTCATCGACCTCAATACAGAGCTTTGCGCTTTGAACGAAAAATTACACGTGATCGACCCGAAGCTGTCGGTTGAAGGACCCGACCGCGTGCATCCGCACGATCTGGGTCACGCGGCAATCGCGCGCGTCTTTTTGCGCGCGCAGGGATTCAAGGACGTCGCGCCCCCGACTCCCGAAGGAATGATCGACGGCACCGTCGCGATGCCGCTGTGTGACAAAGGACGCCGCCGTCTTGAATCCGAGCGTATCATTCGCGAGATCTACGTGGGGGAGGCGCATCTTCTGCGTGAGGATTATCAGCTCTCCGTAGGGGAGAGGATCGCACGCGTGGAAGCAATGAAGGCACGCGGCTATACCTCGGATTTTCAAAAACGGCTGGCTGAGCATTATCTCACCTACAAGTCAAGGGAGGATGCGCTCTACCGTGAGCTGTTGCAGCTGACGGATGCTCTTTACGAATAAAAAAAGGAAAGCAGATTCTTCTGCTTTCCTTTTTTGCGCGTTTTTGGGTTTTTACCACTTCGCACCGACGTTATGAAAGGGCTTGCCGATGAAGCCGACCTGCGCAAAATCCTCAGGGTTGTGACGAACGATAAAATCTATATAGCTTTCTACCATCCGTGCGGTCAGGGCGTAGCCTGCGGCATTCAAATGACCGCCAAGATAGAAGCGACGCTTGAATTCATCGTCATAAACGGGCGCGTATTGATAGAGGTCGATGACGTAGGAATATTCAAAGTATTCTGCGAGGGCGTACATCAGCTCGCGGTGCTGTAAGACCGCCGTTTGATCCGCGTGACCGTCGTTCGGGAAGGTCATAAAGAAGAATTTTGCCTTCGGCTGCATGCTTTTGATGCGCTGCACGATCTGCGCGTAATAGCCCGCAAAGGACTTTTTATTCTGCGTGTAATCCTCTTTACAGATATCGTCAACACTGCCGGTCTGTTGCTTCTGGTTCAGAATATCGTTGACACCGAGCGCCATAATGTAAGCTTGACAGAGCTTGCTCGGGTTCCAAAAATCCATATCGCGCGCAAAGGACTCGCAATATGCCTTCGCAGTCATACCGCCCTTTGAGAAATTGTAGACGGTAGCCCCCGTGCTACGTGCGATATACTGTCCCCAGGAATACTCAAAATAATCGTGGTAGCCCTTTTGACCTGCCTCGTTGAGCGACTCAAATTCACCGGAGGAAAGGCTGTCTCCAATACAGGCAACGGTGCGGAAAATACTGCAAAAGCCGCCGTCTGTGACGATCCTGTCAAGCGGCTTTTCGTTTGGATCTGATTTGATATACTCGTGTATGTTCATACCATCATTCCTTTTTTGTGATCTTGAATTGTTTGAAGAATCAGCGGTTACGGTCAGTTTAGCACAGAATCGAAAATCTGTCAAGTTCAAAACCTCGGAAAAACGTCAAAAAACCAGTTTTTATACTTTATATAATTGACAAACAGAAAAAACAGTGTTATAATGTAGTATCAATTCTATTAAAATGGGGTAATTATTATGGCAGATCAGACTGCAAAAGCAACGAACGAAACCGTTTCGACGGCGGAGGAATTTCCGTTGATCCAAACTAAATTTGAGGCTTATACCGGTGGCGAACCGTATCTTTTCGTGAGCTATTCTCATCGGGATACGGCGAAGGTGTATCCTATTTTGGACGCCTTGCACGATAAGAAATACCGCATCTGGTACGATGAGTCCTGCGAGAACGGAAACGATTTCAGAGATGAGCTTCGCCATAGGATCGAGGGGTGCTCTGCGGTCGTGCTGTTCGTTTCCAAGGCATCTATGTCCTCTCCCTTCTGCGGTATGGAGATCATTGTAGCGCGTGAAAACGGAAAGAGACTGTATCCGATCTATTTGGATGACGTTACCTCGGTTCCGCCCGCATTCGAGATCCTCCTCGCGAATACCCACCACAGCACGACGGAGAATATGGATAAGCTGATGAAGTCCATGGTCAGAGATCTTCCCGCAGAGGCGATGGACAGATTGACCTTGTGTGACGGAAAACTTGAAAAATGCGAGGATAACGGTAAAATGATCGACGTCGACGAAGGTGTTCGTGTGATATGTGCTGGCGCATTCAAGGACAGAAAGCAATTACATAAGATCACTCTCCCCGAGAGCTTGGAGGAGATCGAGGCCGAGGCATTCCGCGGTTGTAATAATCTTGAGGAAATGCACATTCCTCAAAAGACCGTACGCGTCGGCGAAAGTGCGTTCCGTGACTGTGTGAATATGAAGAAGCTCACGGTCGAAAACGATTGCATCAAAATCGGCGAGCGTGCCTTTGAAAACTGTGCAACGCTTGAGGACGTGAAATTGCCGGACGGACTCACAGAGCTTTACGGTGGCGTTTTTAACTCTTGTAAGAGTCTGAAATCCATCCATCTGCCCTCAAATCTTACGATCATCGGCGAAAACGCCTTCTCGGACTGTGTCGGTCTTGAAAAGGTTGTGATTCCGGATACCGTTACCAAAATCGACGACCTGGTATTTAACGGTTGTATCAATCTTACCTCCGTCGAACTTCCGAACGGTGTCAGAAAGATCGGCAAGAGTGCGTTTAAAAACTGCAAATCATTGACGAAGGTTACGATCCCCACCTCTGTGATCAGCATTTCCGATGCTCCCTTCAGAGGCTGTGAGAACCTGAAATCCATTAAGGTTGAACCGAAGAATATGCACTACAAGTCGGAGCCGAACAAGCGCGACGGTAGCGATTTCGTTCTGTTCAATAAAAACAAATCCACGCTGATCGCATATCCCGCCAACAGCCGTGAGGTTCAGTACGACGTTCCCGACAGCGTAACCGTGATCAGCGACTGGGCTTTCTGCGACAGCAAGAAGCTGAACCGTATCACGATGCCCGACAGCATCCTCGAGATCGGTGAGGGAGCTTTCTGCAACTGCGCCCTGCTCGATGAGATCGAGATCCCCGACAGCGTTGTGAAGATCGACGATTGCGTATTCAGGGGCTGCACCAGCCTTGATACCGTCATCATTCCCGATTCCGTCAAGGATATGGGTTGGGGCATTTTTGACGGTTGCGAAGACAAGGTGGTCGTTTACTGTAACGAAGGCTCGCTTGCACAAGAGTACTGCCGCCGTAACGGAATCAAAGAGGCTCGTATTTCTGAAAAGAATGAAGACTGATCCCATCGGAGGAAGTTATGAGCGCTCTCGTTAAAATTAAGAATGCGGTATTTGGCTTCGTAAAAAAAGAAGTTGTATTATCCATTGCCATTATTGCTGCAATTATTACCTGCTTTTTCGTACCGCCCGACATCGAGTACCTGGGCTATTTCGAGGAAAAGACCCTGATCGCCCTGTTCTGTATGCTATCGGTCGTCGCGGGCTTGAAGTATACGGAAGTATTTGAGTTGATCTCAAAGAAGATGATCGGTCTGTTTCATACCAGAAGATCCGTAATATACGCGTTGGTTTTCGGTACGTACTTCTTTGATATGATCGTTGCCAACGATATGTCACTGATCACCTTCCTGCCGCTTGCGTATATCGTTATGCACTCCACAGGCAACGATAAGTATTTGGGCGTGACCTTCATCCTTATGACGATCGCGGCAAATATGGGAGGTATGATCACTCCTTACGGCAATCCGCAGAATTTGTATCTGTTCTCCTTCTACGAAATGGGCTTGCTGGATTTTCTGTCCGCTTTGGCGGTGCAGGCGGCGACGATCCTCGTGATGCTGTTCATCAGTGGATTGTTTATCAAAAACGAAGCCTTGCATCTGGTGAACGATAAGGAGCTTAACATCAAGAAAAAGAAGCTCACCGTTTACGTTTTGCTGTTCGTTATCGTGATTCTGTGCATATTCCGCGTGATCAACCATTGGATCGCGCTGGGAATCGTTGTCTTGACGATCCTGATCATGGACAGAAAGCGTTTCAAGGAGGTCGACTACGCACTTCTTGCTACGTTCTGCGTATTCTTCGTTTTTTCGGGCAATATCGCAAGAATAGAAGTCATCAGCGATTTCATTAAGAGCATTGTTGGCGCAAGCGGGGAAAACGTTCTGATAGCGGGTATCGTTTCCTGTCAGTTCATCAGCAACGTTCCTACTGCAATATTTCTTTCGAAATTCACCGACGTTGCGTATGCCGCCGATCTTTTGGTTGCAGTCAACGTTGGATCACTGGGCATTATCATTTCCTCTTTGGCAAGTCTTATTACCTTAAAGGAATACTTGAAGCATCAGCCGAAGGGCTTTAAGCGCTATATGCTGATGTTTACGGGAATCAACACGGCATTTTTGATCGTGCAGCTGTTGGTTACGTTTTTACGGCATTAAACGAAAAATGTATAATAACGAGGGGCGACCGTCACGGTCGCCCCTCGTTTTCGTTATAAAGGGAATAGAAAAATCCAATTTTCCGTCTTTGCCAATATATTTCTTCTTCATTTGGGAAATAATAACGGTGAGTACAAAAACGGAGGTATATATGTTCAAACACGAAAAACAGTTATTCCATCCCGTAGGGGTCGAAAGAGCAAACCCGCAGTATGCGGTTCTTCTTCAGGAGCAGCTTGGCGGCGGTAACGGGGAGCTGAAGGCGGCAATGCAGTATATGTCGCAGAGCTTCAGGATCAAGGAGCCCGAGATCAAGGATCTGTTCCTCGATATTGCCGCAGAGGAGCTGGGGCATATGGAGATGGTGGCGCAGACGATCAACCTGCTCAACGGCCACGACGTGGACGCAACGAAGGTGCAGGCAGGCGAGGTGCAAACGCACGTTCTGCTTGGACTGAATCCCGGGCTGATCAATTCCTCGGGATATTCGTGGACTGCGGATTACGTTACCGTCACGGGTGACCTTTGCGCCGATCTGCTCTCCAACATTGCGTCCGAGCAGAGAGCCAAGGTGGTTTACGAATATCTCTACCGTCAGATCGAAGACAAGAAGGTCAGGGAAACCATTGATTTTCTTCTCAATCGCGAGGAAGCGCACAATCAGATGTTCCGCGATGCCTTCAACAAGGTACAGGAAACAGGCTCCAACCGTGATTTTGGCACGACCAAGGCGGCAAAAATGTATTTTTCCATGTCAAACCCCGGACCGAACGCATTCGCAACGGGTGAAACTCACGCGCCGTCATTCAACTGAATTTCGAAAGGTCACCGGCAATCTTTTGGCGGTGACTTTTCATATCGTGCTTTTGAAAACTACTTTAGCCAAGAATGAGAAAGAGGTGTTTTTATGTGTACGGCAATTTGTTATAGAAGTAACGCGTCCTATTTCGGTAGAAATTTGGATCTTCATTGCGGATACGGTGAAAGCGTGGTGATCACTCCGAGGGAATATGAAATGAAAATGCGTTTTGAAAAGCCAATCAAATCGCATTATTCGATGATCGGTATGGCTGCCGTTGTTGATGACTTTCCGTTGTACTATGAGGCTACGAACGAGAAGGGGCTGAGCATGGCGGGCTTGCGCTTTCCTGACAATGCAGTCTACTATCAATTTGCAAAAGGGAAGGATAATGTTGCTCCTTTTGAGTTTGTTCCTTGGGTTCTAACTCAGTGCTCACGTATAGATGAGGTGAAAGCTCTTCTCGGCAGAATGAATCTGATAAACGTTGCTTTCAGTGAGCAGCTTCCGCTGTCTCCGCTTCATTGGATGATCAGCGACAAAAAACACAGTATCGTAGTAGAGCCCTTGAGGGACGGTCTTAAAGTATACGACGATCCTTTTGAGGTTCTGACCAACAATCCGCCCTTTGAATATCACTATACGAACGTGAGCAATTACATGGGGCTGAGCACGGGTCACGCAACCTCGCGATTCGAGGAAAAAATACCTACGAAAAACTATAGCTTAGGGTTAGGTGCGTTTGGCTTGCCGGGGGATTTTTCAAGCAGCTCCCGTTTTATAAAAGCTCTTTTTGTAAAAGAAAATTCAGTGTCTGACAATACCGAAAAATCAAACGTAAATCAGTTCTTTCACATTCTGAATTCCGTTGCGATGCCGAAAGGATGCGTGCGTGCTGAGGAGGACTTTGAATACACGCGTTACAGCAGCTGTTGCAATGCAGATCGCGGGGTCTATTATTATACGACCTATGAAAGCCTTGGAATTCATTCTATCAGCATGCACGACGTTGATTTGAACCAATCTCACTTATACACCTATGACGTCAAAGGCTTATAAGCAGCTTGAATCACCCTGAAATTAGCGAAAAAAACGCATTTTTTTGCCCGCCTCCCGTTTTTTTATCAAATTATATTGCAAAACAGTCAAAATTGTAGTACAATAATTGCGTCAAAATGGGTTGGTGTTTTCTTAAGCACAGACTCAACGAAGCATTTTTATTTGTTTGAAAAAATGTGGATATTATCAAGGAGATTTTCACTTATGGAAAAGAAACTGCTTTACACGGGAAAAACAAAAAACGTATACGAGCTGCCGAATGGCAATTGCTTGCTGCTCTTTAAGGACGATTGCACCGGCAAGGACGGTGTGTTCGATCCGGGTGAGAACTCGGTAGGTCTTACCATTGAGGGCGTTGGTGACGTCAATCTGCGCATGTCTGTTTATTTCTTTGAGAAGATCAACGCAGCAGGCATCAGAACGCACTACGTCAGCGCAAATCTTGAGGATACCACTATGGAAGTCCTTGCGGCAAAGGTGTTCGGCAAGGGACTTGAGGTTATTTGCCGTTATAAAGCAGTAGGCTCATTCTATCGCCGTTATTCCGATTATTGCACCGAGGGACAGGATCTCCCCGCATACGTGGAGACCACCTTCAAGAACGATGCTAAGGGCGATCCCCTTGTAACCAAGGACGGACTCGTTGACCTCGGCGTGATGACCGCAGAGCAGTATGACTCTCTCAAGGAACAGACGCAGGCGATCACCAAGATCGTTGCCGATGACCTGAGGGCAAAGGGGCTTGATCTTTACGATATTAAGTTTGAGTTCGGATACGATGCGGACGGCAACGTGATGCTCATTGACGAGATCGCGTCCGGTAATATGTGTGTTTATAAGGATGGTAAGTACATTGATCCCATGACGCTCAATCAGCTCTTTTTCGCCTGATGGGAGGTTTTTTCGGAGCAGTCTCAAAAAGAGATTGCGTTATGGATATTTTCTTTGGAGTAGACTATCACTCTCATCTCGGAACAAAAAGCGGCGGTATGATCGTTTATGATGCGCAGGATGGATTTCAGCGTCAGATCCATTCTATCGGCAACACACCGTTCCGCACCAAGTTTGAGAAGGATCTGGTCGACTTTCACGGTTGCAGCGGTATCGGCTGTATCAGCGATAGCGATCCTCAACCGCTTCTCGTTCGCTCCCACCTCGGCATTTATGGCATCACTACGGTAGGCTGTATTAATAATGCAGAGGAGCTTGTAGAGAAGTATTATTCTGACCACGGTCATCAGTTTATGGCAATGAGCTCGGGCAAGGTCAACACCACCGAGCTTGTGGCAGGACTGATCAATCAAGCGGACGATCTTGTGTCGGGTATTCTTCACGCACAGAACGAGATCGACGGTTCTTTGACCTTGCTTATTCTGACCTCGGACGGAGAAGTGGTCGCGGCAAGAGATAAATACGGCCGTCTTCCCGTTCTGATCGGTAAGAACGGGGAAGGCCATTGCGTGTCCTTTGAATCCTTCGCCTATACCAAGCTTGGATATGAGGATGCTTATGAGCTTGGTCCCCGTGAAATCGTCAAGATTACGCCCGATAAAATAGAAACGCTTTCTCCCGCGGGGGAGAAAATGAAGATATGCGCGTTCCTTTGGTCGTATTACGGCTATCCCAATTCACGCTATGAGGGAAGAAACGTAGAGGTCATGCGTGTCACGAACGGCAAAATTATGGCGCGTGACGAAATGGCGAGAGGCGAGCTTCCCGAGGTCGATTTCGTTGCAGGCGTTCCCGATTCGGGTGTGCCTCACGCTATGGGCTATGCAAGGCAAAGCGGATACGAATACGCGCGTCCCTTCGTCAAATACACGCCCACCTGGCCACGCTCCTTTATGCCTGCCAACCAGAGCGTTCGAAATCAAGTTGCAAAAATGAAGCAGATCCCCGTTCCCGAGCTGATCGAGGGCAAGCGTCTTTTGTTCGTGGACGATTCCATCGTGCGGGGCACACAGCTTCACGAAACCGTGGATTTCCTTTACAGTGCAGGTGCTAAGGAGGTACATATGCGCTCGGCTAAGTCGGATCGTAGCCATGTCGGTCTGTGGGCC
>JAZSGY010000060.1:0-11116 GCA_045532985.1 Eubacteriales bacterium
TCTTGTTGGCGCCAACGGTACCGTCAGAACCAAGGCCCCACATTTTGCAGCTGACGGTGCCCTTTGCACCGGTCTTGATGTTTTCGCAGCAGTCAAGAGACAGGTGGGTAACATCGTCAACGATGCCGATGGTGAAGCCGTTCTTCGGTGCCTTTGCATTGAGGTTCTCGTAAACTGCGAAGATCGACGCGGGGGTCGTATCCTTCGAGCCGAGACCGTAGCGACCGCCAACGACGGTGTCGATCTTACGGCCGGTTGCGGCAAGTGCTGCAACGACGTCGAGGTAGAGCGGCTCGCCAAGCGCGCCGGGCTCCTTCGTGCGGTCGAGGACCGCGATCTTCTTAACGCTTGCGGGAATTGCCTCGGCAAGCTTCTCTGCTACGAACGGACGGTACAGGCGGACCTTAACGAGACCGACCTTCTCGCCCTGTGCGAGCATGTAGTCAATGACCTCCTCTGCCACGTCGCAGACGGAGCCCATTGCGATGATCACGCGCTCAGCGTCGGGTGCGCCGTAGTAGTTGAAGAGCTTATAATCGGTGCCAAGCTTCGCGTTGACCTTGTCCATGTACTCCTCAACGATCGCGGGGAGCGCGTCGTAGTAGGGGTTACAAGCCTCGCGGTGCTGGAAGAAGATATCGCCGTTCTCGGCAGAGCCGCGAAGCACGGGATGCTCGGGGTTGATGGCGCGTGCGCGGAATGCGGCAACGGCGTCCATATCGACCATCTCAGCGAGATCCTTGTAGTCCCAGACCTCGATCTTCTGCACCTCGTGCGAGGTACGGAAGCCGTCGAAGAAGTTCAGGAAGGGAACGCGGCCCTTGATGGTTGCAAGGTGTGCAACGGCACCGGGGTCCATGATCTCCTGCTGGTTGGTCTCAGCCAGCATAGCAAAGCCGGTCTGACGGCAGGCGTAAACGTCGGAGTGGTCGCCGAAGATGTTCAGCGCGTGCGATGCAACGCAGCGTGCGGAAACGTGGATCACGCAAGGAAGCAGCTCACCTGCGATCTTATACATATTCGGGATCATCAGAAGCAGACCCTGAGATGCGGTGTAGGTGGTCGTCAGCGCGCCCGATGCGAGCGAGCCGTGGACGGCACCTGCGGCACCTGCCTCAGACTGCATTTCAACCATATTGACTCTTTCCCCGAAGATGTTGCGCGCGGGCTGACCGAGAATGTTCTTATCGGTTGCGCTCCAGGTGTCGGTCACCTCTGCCATCGGGGACGAGGGGGTGATCGGGTAGATCGCCGCTACTTCGGTGAACGCATAGGATACGTGCGCCGCCGCGGTGTTACCGTCCATTGAAAGTTTTTTTCTTTCCATGTTTTGCCTCCAAAATGTATTTTTATTTTTTTGATCAAACAAATGCGCGGTATGCAGTCAGCATACCTCAAATTAATATATCACATTTTTTCAAAAAAGTAAAGACCTTTTCGATAATTTTTGCGCTTTTTTTAACAAACGGGTTGAAATAAACCGCGTTTATCTTGACTTTCCGCTTTTTTCGTTATATAATAGCCTATATGAAAAAATACCGCCGCAGGAATAATTTTGCGATCGCGGCGGAAGAATAGAGAGGAACTTATGTTAGGTGAGATGAAAGCGGTCTTTTCCGGCGTACAGCCGTCGGGCAATCTGACCATCGGAAACTATCTCGGCGCGATCAAGAATTTCGGCGCGTTCTCCGAGGAATACAAGAGCTTTTACTGCGTGGTGGACCTGCACGCCATCACGGTCACGCAGGTGCCCGCGGAGCTGCGCCGCAGGACCTACGAGACGCTCGCGCTCTATATCGCGTGCGGCCTCGATCCCGCGAAGAATACGCTCTTCGTGCAGTCGCACGTGCCCGCGCACGCCGAGCTTGGCTGGATCCTCGACTGCTTCACGATGTTCGGTGAGCTGTCGCGTATGACGCAGTTCAAGGACAAGAGCGCAAAGCACGCCGAGAATATCAACGCAGGTCTTTTCACCTATCCCGCCCTGATGGCGGCGGATATTCTGCTCTACCAGACCGACGTCGTGCCGGTCGGTGCCGATCAGAAGCAGCACCTTGAGCTTTCGCGCGATATCGCACAGCGCTTCAACTCGCGCTTCGGGGACGTGTTCACGGTGCCCGAGCCCTATATTGCGGGCACGGGGATGAAGATCATGTCGCTTCAGGAGCCGACGGCGAAGATGTCGAAGTCGGACGAGAACCCGAACGCCGTCGTCCGTATCCTCGATCCGAAGGACGATATCATCCGCAAATTCCGCCGCGCCGTAACCGACTCCGACACCGTCGTGCGCTACGCAGAGGGCAAGGACGGCATCAATAACCTATTGACCATCTATTCCTGCTTCACGGGCAAAAAGCTCGACGAGATCGAGCGCGAGTTCGACGGCCGCGGCTACGGCGACTTCAAGCTCGCCGTCGGTGAGGCGTGCGCCGATGCGCTCGCGCCCGTACAGGCGGAGTTCGCCCGACTGATGGCGGACAAGGCTTACCTTGAATCGGTGATGAAGGCGGGTGCCGAGGACGCCGCACGCTGTGCCGCCCGCACGCTGAACAAGGTGAAAAAGAAGCTTGGCTTCGTAATATAACGATACGAGAAGGGGACTTTTGCAAAAGTCCCCTTCTCGCGCTCTTCCCCAAAACCTTGAAGGGGAGAGAAAAAGAAAATTTTCAAGAGTTTTTTGGGGGGTCAAGGGGGACTTTTTGCAAAAAGCCCCCCCTTGTTGAAATCTATGCAAACGTTCCTCTCCCTGACGCTTTCAGCATTGACGACCTTCGTGCTGACCGAGCCGCTTCGGCGGCTGATGCTCCTTTGCGGACTGCTCGACCGCCCGGGCGAGGCACGCCGCGTGCATCGGCACGCGACGCCGCTGTGCGGCGGCATCGCCGTCTTTCTCGGCGCGTTTTTCGGCACGGCGCTCGCAGGGCGGCTTTCAGAGCCGTTTTCGCTTGCGCTGTTCGGCGGGGGTGCTATCTTTCTTCTGATCGGGCTTTTAGACGACCGCCTCACGCTCTCCGCCGATATCAAGCTGCTCCTCGAGATCCCCGTTTTGCTGATCCCCTTCGTCGCGGGCGTCCTGCCGCGCGGCGGCGGTGCGCTCTTTGCAGGGTTCTTTCTGCTCCTTGCCGTCAACGCCGTCAACTTCATCGACGGGCTTGACGGGCTCTGCACGCTCGTCTGCGCGGGGAGCCTACTTTCACTCTCGCTGCTGCTTGCAACGCGTGGGCTCGCCGCGCTCTTTCTGCTCTTTGCCCTTTTCGGCTTTCTGCCGCATAACCGCCACCCCGCGCGCATCTTCCTCGGCGACACGGGCGCCCTCGCCCTCGGCTACGCCGTGGGGCTCTCGGCACTCGTCGCAACCGACGCGTCGCCCGTTTTCTCGCCGCTTTTCCTCTTTCTGCCGATGCTCGACCTCGCGCTCACCGTCATCCGCCGCACGAAAAACCGCGCCCCGCTCCTTCTCGCCGACGGCGGCCATATCCACCATAAGCTCCTTTCGCGCGGCACGCCCTACCGCGTCGCCGTCCGCGACCTTTCGCTTCTCCACCTCTCGGTTTCGCTCTTTACGCTGTTTTTGTATCTTGTGATGGGATGAGAAGCGGGGAGAGAACCTTTTGCAAAAGGTTCGCTCCCCGTACCCCTCTTTCGAAAAACTTTGGATGGAAAATTTTATACCTTTTGGTAGCGCGTCGCTTTTGATTGACCGATTTTTCTGATCTGTCCGTCCTTCAGCATCTTGCCGAGCACCGCTTCCACGGTCGTCGGGCTGACGTCGGGCAGGATCCCGCAGATCTCCGCCTTGGAGATGGGAACGAGGCTGTTGAGCACCGTTGCCTCGATCCTTGCGCTTTTGGTTATTCTTTTGCCGTGAACGACCGCAAAGCGTTTGTCAAGCTCCTTATAGCACATATAGAGCGTCGAAAGAAAGCTCTCGATGAAAGGAACGTAGGTGTTTTGATTTTCGTGCCACCCGACGGAGGATTCGCGAAGCGACTCGTAATAGTACGCCTTATAGCTGTTGATCTGCTCCTCGAACGAAACGTATTTTCCGGCGTCGTAGCCGTTTTTATAAAGCAAAAGCAGGGATAAGAGCCGTGACATTCTGCCGTTTCCGTCGCGGAAGGGGTGAATGCACAAAAAATCAAGTATTACGCAGGGGATCAGTAGCAGTTGATTGATATCCGCATCGCTTCTTGCCTCCATATAAGCAAGCGTGAGCTGCTCCATAGCCTCACGCACCTCGCAGGCAGGGGTCGGCTTGAATCTGACCCTTCGGTTGCCGTCCTTATCCTGTTCAATGATATAATTGTCCTCGGTCTTATATTGACCGCTATACCCGTATCCCGCGATCCGCATCATCGCGTCGTGGAGTCCCAGAATATCACTTTCTCTGAAGTCCAGCGCATCGTGGTGCAGATGGATCGCATTCAGCGCGTCTCTATATCCGGCGATCTCACCTTCCGTATGGTTGAGGGGGGCGCTGTCCTGATTCACGATCGCGGCAATACGCTCGTCGCTCGTAACGATTCCTTCAATGGCGTTGGAGCTTTTGACCGACTGTACCTTGGCAACCGCCTCCAGCTCGGTAAAAATTTTAGCATATTCTTCTTTTCTCACGCCCGCCATCGTCTTTAACGCCGCAATGCTTGACGTAAGATTGATCAGCCGCGCGGGCAATAACCCGTTATTTAAAAATGAATAATCGAATTTTCTCATAGACTGCCTCTCTTTCTGCATATAATTGTATCACATTATGTGCAGAAAATCAATAGTTAATTATAGCCATACGCAGTACAATTATTTAACACAGCCAAATACTCATCCAATCTCTCGTCTACATATTCCGCAATCAAATCTATCATCGCATCTGCATCGTCATCGCGATAGAAGGCATCGAAAGCATCGTAGTAACGCTTACGGTCTGTGAATTTTACGTTGATGGGTGGGAAACCGTTACGTATCAATTCAAGATTGAGGATCAAACGTCCCGTTCTTCCGTTTCCGTCGATAAAGGGGTGAATACCCTCAAACTCAAGATGAAAACGCGCAATACGCTCAACCGTCGTCATCCCGGCTTTGCGCTCTTCATTGGTAGCGAGCAGTTCACTCATCTTAGGTTCAATCAGATACGGTTGAACAGGCTCAGTATATGCACCCATAATGCGAACAGGAATGCGACGATACTGTCCCTTATCCTCGGGGCGATTCATTAAAACAAGAGCGTGAATGTTTTTTATAACGTATTCTGAAAGCTCGACCTCATTTTTTGCTATCTCTTGCACATAGAGGAACGCATCACGGTGCCCCACAGCTTCAAGATGGTCTTTCAACGGCTTTTGGTCAATCGTCATTCCTTCAAGAGCCAATGCCGTTTCCTTCAAAGTAAGGGTATTTCCCTCAATCGCATTAGAATTATAGGTGAAGTCGATCATAAATTCTTGCGCGAGTCGTTCTACCTCACCGAGCGTCAGTGGACGCTTTGTCGAAAGAAGATCACGCTTCTTTTCAATATCAAGCAAGAGCCCCGTTCTGCCTTTTCTTCCATCCATAGGCTTGACAGCGGTTTCAGGGATCATATAAAGATTTCCTTTGCGGATTACACCGTCAATCTTTCCCTCCGCACACAAAACACGAACGCGGCGTGCGGAAATCCCCCATTTTTCTGCGGCTTTTGATACCTTAATATATTCCATAAGAGCATCCTCCTAAACCAAATACAATCTTACAATATACATTGTATCACATTTTAGGAATAATATCAATAGCATTTGCAATATTTTTAAAAATTATTATTCCTATTTTGCAACAAAGACGGAATGATTAAAGGCAGTGCGTGAAATTGGCTTGGCATACTCCTTGCTTCGTGGGGTATCGCTTCGTAAAAGCATCACACTGTGATGCTGATACCACGCCAAAGGCGTGTATATCATCAATGCGAAAGCATTGCATATCACGCCAAAGGCGTGCATGGAATCAGAGCGAAGGTCTGGATGGAATCATCACGAAGTGATGTATGGCATCAATCCGAAGGAAGAATACACGCTGGCGCGTGATGCCATACGCCTACGGCGATGCCATACACGACTGCGTCGTGATTCCATACCAATCCTTCGGATTGGATAGAAAAAAGCAAGTCTTTCGACTTGCTTTTTTCTGGAGCTGCTACCCAGATTCGAACTGGGGACCTCATCCTTACCAAGGATGTGCTCTACCAACTGAGCCATAGCAGCACACTGAACTTGTCAGCCTGATTATTATAACAAAGCCGTCGGGGTTTGTCAATAGGTTTTCAAAAAAAATTCAAAAGTTTTTGGTCGCGGGATGGGGTCTCTTGACAGTTTTTCCCGAATATGCTATACTAAAGACAGCACCCGTGGCGAATCTTTCCCGTAACACACACCGTTTCACATTTTAAGGAGGGAGCATTATGAGGACAAAAATTTCATTGATTCTTTCGATCGTTTTGCTGCTTTTGGTTGTGCTGATTTCCTGCAACAGCGAGAAAAGCGGGAAATATGAAGAGGCAAAATCGCTTCTCGCGGGCGGCAAATATGACGAAGCGTATCGGCTGTTCTCGGAGCTTAAGGATTACGAGGACTCCGAGGAGTATCTGAGCCATTTCAGATACGTGCCCGTACAGATCGACGCGCAGGAAGACGACGAGCACGGCACCGCAAAGATCTCTTACAATGAAAGCAACCTTCCCGTTCAGGTCATACTGAACGCCGCTGACGGCACGCAGGAAACGACCGACTACGCCTATTCCGCGGACGGCAAGCTGATCAAAAAGACCTGCACGCTAAACGACGGCGAAAAGAAGGTCGATGACTATACCTACGACGCGAAGGGCAGGCTCATCAAGATCCTTCACACCTTTTACGACGGCAGCATCACCGCCACGGACTACACCTACGATCAAAACGGGAACCTGTCCTGTCAGACGTTCACGGAGCAATCCGGAGAAACGACCACCAACGAATACACCTACGATGAAAGCCGACGGATCACCGAGCATATTCTCACGAATTCCAACGGCACTCAAACGGTCTACCGTTACACCTATGATCAAAAGGGAAAACCCGTCAAAACGGTCTGTACGCGGGGAGAGGATTTCCGCGCCGTCACCGATTACGTCTATGACGCGAAGGGCAAGCTGATCAAAGAGACCTATTCGTCGGGGGAGAGTTACACCGAGGTCTCCGACTACACCTATGACGCAAAGGGGAATCTGATCCGCATCAATTACACGGTCTCGGGGGAGGAATCGTACGTCCTCGAACGCTCTTATTTCTATGATGAAAACAGCAATCCGGTCAAAGCGATTTTTACGACGCCCGACGGGCAGACCGTTTGGGAATGTACCTATGACCAAAATGGCAATCGGATCCAAAGGACCCAGACGCATCTCTCAGGCACGCAAGAAACCGTCCTTGCCGAATACGTTCTCGTCTATATTCCCTTCGAGCTGTCGGAGGAGATCGAGACGCTCTTTAACGCGTGGGGACTGTTTGACGAGCCTTGATCTGCAAAAAAGGGGCTGTCTCAATTTGCATTGAGACAGCCCCTTTTCTTCCCCTCCAAGTTTTTTGAAAGAGCGGGAGAGAACCTTTTGCAAAAGGTTCTCTCCCCTTTATTCTTTCAGTCGGGAATATACTCCATAATGTCCTCAATCTTGCAGTCGAGGGCGGCGCAGAGCTTGTTCAGCGTTTTGGTCTCGATGTTGTCGTTTGCCTTTAGGCGGCGGACAGTTTTGCTGTCGATGCCGCACTCCTCACGCAGCTTATAGGTCGTGATTCCCTTTTGTGCCATTTTCTCAAAAAGCTTATCAAATACGATCATTCCTTTAACCTCCATCTTGACAATCTATATTATGGGGGTTATAATCTTAAATATTAAGGGGATATAATCCCCATATAAAAAGAAAGGAATCGAAATGTCGGATTTGTGGAAGGAAATTCTGTTTTGGCTTTTGCAGGATGAAGAAATAGAGGTGCGTTTCCCGCAGGCACCTGATTTTCAAAAGCTGTTTGAAAACAAATGCTGCAAGGCATTGGATGAGATCAAAGAAGTCATTGAGGATGAAAGCTTAGAGGATAAGGAGTGCTTTGAGCGTATCGAGCGCATTGTTCGGATTTTTGAAGAAATGGGAAGCGACGGCGGCGCGCGGCACGATTTCGGTTAACAGCCTTCTGCTTTCCCCCTCAAGATTTTCGAAAGAGGGGTACGGGGAGAGAACCTTTTTGCAAAAGGTTCTCTCCCCGCTTTTTCACTCGCAAAAGACCGTGCCGACCGAATAGGGGGCAATGGGTGGGAGCGTCAGACGGTAAATTTCGCCGTCTTTTGTAAAGTTTAATTTACATTCCTTTCCGTATTGGCTACGGAAAACGAAGGCTTCGGTTGCGGGATCTCTGAGGGCGAGCGTGATCCCCTCGGCAACGCCGACGGTCGGATTGCAGACCGAGGCGGCGAGGAGCCGTCCGCTCTCCTTTTCGGCGCGCAGATAAAGCACTGCCTGATGGAGCGAGGTCACGCGTGCGGGCAGGGGTGCACCGACATACTCGGAAATATTGAGAATGCGGTCGCGCTGGAAGGAGGGCACGTTGCCCTTCCACAGCCCGTAGGCAAGCACGGCGAGGCGTCCGCCCTGCTTCGGATGCAAAATCGCGCTTGCGACGCCGTAGGGCAGCGCGGGATCCTTGGTGATCGCGGGCAGTCCCGTCGCGCTCTCGTACACGCCGAGCAGCTCGGCATCCGCCGAAAGATCGTCAAGATAAAAGGGGTCGAGATTGCCCGCGGTGAAGTAACTGACCGAAAGCTGCTCGGGAGAGCCGACCTGCGCGGGATGCGGCAGAATACGCTCGCAGAGGCGCAGGATCTGCTCGTGGGCGATCGGCTTTGCCGTCGCACCGACGTCGAAGCCGCGCGCGGCGAGAAGTGCCACCGTGCGTCCGTCGGTCACGACGTTTCGCGACAGAAGCGCGTCAAGCTCGGCGTCGCTCATCGCGCGGACGGTCTCGGGGTGCAGGATCAGCGTCGCGCCCGCGTGATCGTCAAAGCAGAAGGGGATCGCGTTGCGCCAAAGGAGCGACGCGCCTTCATAGGACTCGCGCAGTGCCCCAAAATCCTCGCCCTCGGGGATCGGCTTTTCGGCGGTGCTTCTCGACATCGCGTAAACGACGCCCGCACCGCGCGAGCGCGCCGAGGTGCGGGAGAGCGCCTCGTAATAGGGACGTTGCTCCGACAGAAGCTTGAAGTATTCCCCGTAAAATGCGGGGGGCTCGGGCGTGGACATCATCATGGAATAGCTCTCGTCGGTGTTGCCCGAGGCAAGCCCGAGTGCCGTTTCCAGCGCCGTTCCCGCAGGCGATTTTCCAAACACCGTGAAGGGCAGATTCTCAATTTCGGGACAGCGTGCCGTTACGTAATCGGGGAGCGCGGAATTCTGGTACGCCATCGCGTTGATCTTGCCGAATACGTTGTTTGGATTGCTGTCCTCGTAAAAGCCGCCGCCACCGCGCCAGATCGGGTCCTTCCCCGTCGCCTTGCGCATCACGTCAAACAGAAAGGCGTAGCCGTAGCCCGTGTAGGCGCCGTGGGCACAGCCCTGCAGTCCGACGCGCGTGTCGGGGGACGCCTTGTGGATCGCCTCGCACATCACGCGCATCAGCTCCGCCAGCCCCTCCTTCACGAACTCGATCCAATCAAGGCGACGCTTCGTGTTTTGTAAAGTTTCATTTACAAGCTCCTCGCGCGTGAGGGAGAGCCCGTGGCGCGCATTGAAGCTCGCCACGCAATCCTCGCAGAAGCAGCCGAACCGAACGGGCTTGTGATTGGGCGCGCGGAAGTCGTCGTCAATGAGGATATCGCTCGGCTGAAGTGCCGCGGCGTACGCCGTGACCTCCTCAACGAGATACCTGCGTAACACCTCGCCGCGCCAGCAGAAGCAGTAGTCTGCAGTCACGCCGTCATGCCCCACCATACGGCGCGTGCCGACCTCGGGAGCGCACAGACCCGTACAGTCGCACGAGGACATATACTGTCCGTGCCCGATCGAATTGCTGATCTGCAACGATACGCCGATGCCCGCCGCACGCAGTCGGTCCGCGACCGCCTTCAATGCTTGCGCGTGCGCCCGATGCACCTCAATGCTCGGAAATCCGTAATCGCTGGCGAACCACACCTCGTCGCAGGATCCCGGGTGCGCCTTCACGTACCCCAAAAGACTGTCAATATATTCCTCGTTATACTGCGTTTGCGAGCCAAGTCTTTGAATGAGCTTCATTTTCTCCGCCCCCTTCTTTTTCTTGCCTTCATTTTAGCACACCCGTATTTTTTGTCAACAGCTTTCTTTACGAAAAATTTTCGTAAATGCGAGGCGTTAAAGGCTGAAGGACGATTTCCCCTCCAAAGGTTTTCGAAAGAGGGGTACGGGGAGAGAACCTTTTTGCAAAAGGCTCTCTCCCCGCTGTATTTATTTCTTTTACAGCTCTCTGTCTGCGATATTATAGATGGTTTTCTTTTTCGCAACGGCACATCGGTACATCGTGTACGCGCCGCCATATTTATGGTCGACATAGGCGATGAGAACGTCGGCTTGCTCTACGATCCATCTGTTTCTGTGGGAGATTGCGTATCGCGGCGGCACTTTTTCAAGATTCGGGTAGAGCGTAAGATCGAATCTGCGGTTTTCGGACGCCTCCCTGTTTTTTCGGTACGTTGGCGAAAGATATGGCGTAATAAAAACCAGCTTCGCCTCAGAGTGGGTCTTTTGAAAAATCCTCGCACATTCGTATGCCAAGCTGTCAAATCCGCCGTATTCGCCGAGGAAAAACTCGCAGGGCTGCTCGCCCACCACGTCCTCCAAAAGCGCAAGGATTCTTTGCTTGTCCTCGTCCTTTTTCATATAATCCGCGTGTCCGCAAAATGCAACGACCATATTCTCCTCCCAAACATCTAATGTGTACATTATATAATGTACAAGTCTATTTGTCAACAAAAAGGACAATATATAATGTATACATCATCTAATGTAGGAGAGCAGGTATGCATTTTCGCATTGACGAGATCCTGAAGGAAAAGGGAAAAACGAGATATTGGCTTTATATGCAGCTTGGATTGA
>JAZSGY010000031.1:0-21165 GCA_045532985.1 Eubacteriales bacterium
ATACAAAAGCGCCGGTCAAAAACCTCATTCTCATTTGTTATTTATTATTTCTTCTCTATTCTTTATTCTTTTAGCCGCGCAAGCGGCGCTTTTGGTGGACCCGAGGGGAGTCGAACCCCTGTCCGAAAATTCGTTGACATGACCTTCTCCGTGGGCAGTTGGTCGTTTGAAGTTCCCCGCTTGCAACGCCGACGAACAGGCTTTGGTGCGGGTAGCCCTTTGATTCCTTGCCGATACAAGAGCGAACTTTCGACGAAGGTTCACCGCTGTGTGACGCTCAATGCCCCGCCGCGGTACTCGGGGGTGAACGGGCGGCGTATCGCCGCGGCACTGCTAATTAACGCCCCGAGGGGAGTTAATTAGGCAGCCATAGCAACTTTAGAGTTGTCGTTTAATTTTAAAGTTGGGCAGTTTACAAGATTACCCGGCTTGCCACGCTTATCATGCCTCAAAATCCCCGTCGAAACCGGTACGGGCCCATATCACCGCAGCCCTCTGCGGTTATATGCTGTTTTGCTTGGTGTAACGCTCGATCGTGCGGTCAGCGGCACGCCGTGCGTCGGTCTCACGCTTGTCGTAGAGCTTCTTACCGCGGCAAAGTCCAAGCTCGACCTTGACGCGCGGCCCCGAAAAGTACAGAGAAAGCGGGATCAGAGTGTACCCGTCTCTTTGCAAAAGGCCATGTAGCTTCATAATCTCACGCTTATGCATCAAGAGCTTACGCACGCGAAGCGGTTCGCGATTGAAGATGTTGCCCTGCTCGTAGGGGCTGATGTGAATCCCCTCTGCGAACAGCTCGCCCGCCTTGACGGAACAGAAGGAATCCTTCAGGTTTGCTTTGCCCTGACGCAGGGATTTGACCTCCGTGCCGAACAGAGCGATGCCCGCCTCAAAGCGTTCATCAACGAAATAATCGTGAAACGCCTTTTTGTTCTGGGCTATGATCTTGGATTGTTTTTTCTCAGCCATAGGATCCTCCTTTCCTCTTTGTATTATAGCATATTTTCCGTGCGTTTGCAAGTATTATTTGTTTTTTTCCAAAACCTCTTGGATCTCGCAGATATAGACGCGGTGAAAATCGCCGTCCTTGTAGTTTTCAAGGAGCGACGGATCAAGAAAACCGCACGCCTTTAGGTCGTCGGCATAGAGCTTTTTCAGCACCAGCACCGTCCGTGCTTCCTCGTAATAGACCGCGCCGCTATCACTTGTGATCCTCGTCAGCCCACACTCTGCCGCTTTATCACCGTCACGGCCGCTGTGCGTGCCGCAGTAGCGGAGGGCGGCACGATGTGCCTCGTCAAAAAAGCAGGCGGTCAGGGTGTCGCCGTCTTCGGCAAATTCATAGGTATAGCGCTGGGGGCGAATGAATAAAAAGGCAACGGGACGGTTCCAAAGGATCCCGACGCCCCCCCAGGATGCGGTCATAGCGTTGTTTTTCTCGATATCACCCGCCGTGATGAGCATCCACTGCTTTCCGATCGCGGCAAAGGGATTTTCTGCCCATTGCTCGGGCAAAACGGTATTGAAGTCTTTCATAGTTACCTCCGACTTACAAAGTATATATTATTATATACGAGGCGGCGGTAAAATGCAACAAAAAAATGCCGCAGTTGCGGCATTTTTATCCAAACTCACCTTCAAGCCATTCAAGGACCTTGAATTTCAGAGCATATTCTCCGTCGTGATCCGAGATCAGTCGGTATTCCGTTGGCGTGAGTCCTACGGGAATCGAATCCTCTGCCGTTTTTCCGTCGTCGGTCGCAAGCGAAAGGCAAAGCGGCGGATAAAGCACGCACCACCAATTCTGTCCCTCCCCCTCGCCGATGACGACGCGGAGTGAAAGATATTCCCCCGCGGGCAGCGTCAAGTCGCCGTAAACGCGTGTCGTGTAATACTCTGTGTCAAGGCTGACCTTAACGGGATAGGCGTAACCGAGGGCTTTTATTTTTGCCGCCGCGGTCTTTTCGATCTCGGGAAGCAGGGATGCGGCGACAGACGTCGCTTCCTCCTTATTTCCCGTTTTCGAGAGTGCCGTTCCGTAGACCGAAAGGATCTCGTCTCGGACGGCGAGCTTTAACGCCTGATCCTCCTCACTGTCCGAATTGGCAAGCACGTGCAAACGAAGCACATCCTCATAGATCTGCTCCTCGCCGTGCGTGGGCAGAGCAAGCAGAACCGTGAGCGCAATGAGAAGTGTGAAAAGATAGAGTGTGACTGTTTTCATAAAGAATCCTCCAAAGCAATGATTGACGTCATTTTTGCCCCGGAGGATCTCTTTTATTCAGTTTTTTCAGCCTTTTTTGAAAAGGCGGCGACGAAGCGAGCCGATGCGCGCACGGCGTGCCTCGGTCTCATCCCGATCTACCGTGATGCTGATCACGTCGCCGACCTTTGCCCCCTCGGGCAAAAGGACGCGCGGCAGATCCGCAAATTTCCCCTCGTCAAGCTCGACGACGGCAAATTCCTCTTCAAATCGATCAATGACTACGTTCATAAGCACTCCTTATTCGGTGGGATCGCAATTTCCGCAGGGAATATACTCTTCCGCGAGCAGCTCCGCGAGCGTTTTAAAGCTTTCCACCTTGTTTTCTTCCTTCATTTGTGCGACGCTCTTACAGTCGGGCGTGTGGATCTTCCGACTCGAAATATTGAGAATGTAGGTTGGGTTATTCGAGCCGTCGTCGACCGCGGGGACCTCGACCTTTTCACCGATGACGGTAACCTCGTCGTTGACCTGCAGATTGACCCCGTCGGAGAGTGCGACGATCGTCCCCTCAAGATCGGTTCGCAGGATCGTCGCGTTTGCCGCCGTCCAAGTGTCCAGCACCGCCTGCTTCGGGTGGTTGTATCGGTTGCCCGCTCCCACGGAAATGACGGCGTATTTCGCCCTCGTCTTTTGCACGAAGCCGGGGTCCGAGGAGGTCGTACTGCCGTGGTGACCGACCTTTACGACGTCGGCGGTAAAGTCACCCGTCAGCTCTCTTTCGTTCTCCTTGGTCGCATCACCGAGGAACAAAAATGCGTGGTTACCGTAGGTGATACGAAGGATCAGCGAATAGGCGTTGGTATCGTCGTATTCATCCTTCGCAGGACCGATGATCTTGGCAGTCAGGTTTTCCTCTGTAAGAATATCGACGCCCGCCTTGCCCGCAGTGATCTGCAGTCCCTTATCGTCGATCGCCTCAAGCAGCTTTTCATAGGTCGTCGTGTTATGATCGACGTCGGGCATATAGACGGAGCCGATATCGAAGGCGTTTACGACGGCACGCATACCGCCGATGTGGTCGCCGTCGGGGTGGGTCGCCATCAGGTAATCGATCTTAGAGTAGCCAAGTCCTCTGACGTACGCGATGACCGTATCGGCGGCATCGGCAAGGCCCGCATCGATCAGCATCGTTTTCCCGTTTGGAAATTCAATAAAGGTGGAGTCTCCCTGACCGACGTCGATATAGCTGATGCGAAGCTTGCCGTCAAGCGGCTCGCTCAGCCCATCCTCGTCATCCCCGCCAAAAAGCGAGCAGGAGGTCAGCGAAAAAACAAAGATCAATGCGAGAAATAAGGGCAGTAACCGTTTCATAGAGGATCCTCCCAAAGAAAATTTTTCATAAGTACTTGATTTTTAAAAAAGTGCGTGCTATAATAACATCGTTATGCCGGTGTGTTGGAATGGCAGACGAGGTGGACTCAAAATCCATTGCCGGCGACGGCGTGCGGGTTCAAGTCCCGCCACCGGCACCAAGCGAAAAAGGTACTTGCTTTGCAAGTGCCTTTTTTGCTTGGTGGTGCCATCCTCAAACCCCACATTCAAAGAATGTTGGGTTCGCCGACGGCTCGGAAATATAGTCGAAATGCGCGCAAAATCAAAGTTTTGCTTCATTTCTCCTTATTTCCTTCGGGCGCGTCACGAAAAACAGTTATCAACTGTTTTTCCCTCGCTTACCCGCCACCGGCACCATACGAAAGAGGATGAACGCTTGTTCGTCCTCTTTTGTATTTTGAAGAGGGACGGCGGTGGGGCTTGAAGGGGAGCGGTAGTGAATGAACAGTCCGGGGGACTGTTCAGAGCCGCGGAAGACCGAGCCGCGTAGCAAAAAGCGAAATCTCCCTCGCTTTTTGCGAAGTTCGCGGCGAGAATCAAGTCCCGCCACCGGCACCATATAAAAGAGGTCGGACGCTTGTTCGTCCTCTCTTATTTTTTGTAAGAAGGGGTACTGACAGTAGCAATTCCGCCGATTTTCTTTGCGGCAAGCTCTGCCGCTTCTCTGCTTTTGAAAATGCCGAAAACGGAAGGACCGCTACCGCTCATCATTGCGGCAAGCGCGCCCGCCGTGCGCATTTCGTTCAAAAGACGGACGGCATCGGGACAGTCGGGAAGCACCGCCTCCTCAAAGAGATTGAACATACAGTTGGCGATCGCATCGCTCCCCTGCTCCAAGGCGTTGATAAGAGCACGCTCGCCCCCCTCACACGGGTTTTTGACACTGCCGTCAAAATCGCTGTAAAGAGCATCTAACTGTCGGTAAGCGGCGGGAGTCGACACCGCAGCATTTGGCATCGCGATCACACAGTGAAGCGCAGGGGTCGGAAGCGTTTCCATCCGTTCACCCCGACCGCGGCAAAGGCGCGTACCGCCGACAAGACAAAAGGGCACGTCGGAGCCGAGCGTTGCCGCAAGCTCCAAAAGCCGCTTTTGTGGGATCGGCTCGCCCGTTGCCTGATTCAGAAGGCGAAGCACCGCCGCGGCGTCTGCCGATCCGCCCGCAAGACCTGCCGCCGCGGGGATCCGCTTCACAACGGTAAGATCGACCTCCGCTGTCAGATCTGCGGCGGAAAGGAATGCGTCCGCGGCACGGTAAGCAAGATTCGTTTCATCCGCGGGGATATCCGAGTGTTCCATACGCAGACGGATCGCCCGAGTGCTTGACGGACGGATCTCTCCGTACACCTCGTCGGCAAGCGTGACGCTCTGCATCACCGAAACGATATTATGAAAGCCGTCATTACGGCGGCTTTCAACGTTCAGATAAAGATTGATCTTTGCATACGCCGCGCCCCGAAAGGGGACGGCGTTTTTCAGTGCGGTCATACGGTCACCGCCTCAGTATCCAGATAGTGTGCGCCGACGCTGTCCTTACGCGCGGCGGCAGACGTTGCGATCTTCAGCGCGGTCTCTGCCATACTGTAAAGCTCGAACTCATCGGGAATGCGCAGCACGGCATCCTGAAGCGTCTCGTAGATCCTGCCGATCTCGCGCACGGCGTTCTGAAGCCCCTCGGGGGTTCGGAGCGCACTGCAATCACGCGACATAACGGTACGGATCTTTTCGTGAAGGCTTGCCGACTCGGTGCGCTTCAGAATACGCGTTCCACGCTCGGCGGCCTTAATGCGGGAAATACCCGACGGCGCAAGCTCTGCGCGGCGATTGATCAAGCGTGCGGCACGGCGGCTGAAAACGAGACACTCAAGCATCGAGTTGCTTGCCAGACGGTTTGCGCCGTGAATGCCCGTGCATGCCGATTCGCCTGCCGCGAACAGACCGTGAATATTGGTCTCGCCGTCAAGGTCGGTCTTGATACCGCCCATAAAATAATGCTGGGCGGGATGTACGGGGATCGGCTCCTTCGTCAGGCGGATGCCCTCATCCACGCAACGGCCGTAGATCGTCGGGAAGCGGCGGGCAAAGAACGCCTCGTCCATCGAGGAAACGTCAAGCCACGCGTGGGGATCGCCCGTACGGCGCAGCTCCTTTAAGATCGCGCGAGTCACGATATCGCGCGGGGCAAGATCGGCGCGGCGGTGAACGCCCTGCATGAACGCCTCCCCCTTAAAGTTGCGAAGGATCGCCCCTTCTCCGCGCACCGCCTCGCTGATCAGAAAGAGACGGGATTTATCCTGGCCGTTTGAGATCAGCGTCGTGGGATGGAACTGAACCATCTCCATCAGCTCGGTCTCAGCCCCCGCACGCATCGCGGCGGCAATGCCGTCACCGACCGCCCCGCGCGGATTGGTGGTATATCGATAAATATGACCGACACCGCCCGTTGCCAGAATGACGTTGCGCGTCAGCACGAGCTTCGGCTCTCCGTCGTAAATGATCGCACCCACAACGGCACCGTCCTCGGTAAGCACGTCCATTAAAAAGCTGCGGAAGCGGACCGATACGTTCTTACGCTCAAGTGCAAGCTCACCGAGTCGGCGCGTAGTCTCACGCCCCGTGGCGTCGCCGCCGCAATGAACGATACGGCGACAGGAATGTCCGCCCTCACGCGTGATCTGCAGCTCTCCCTCGGGATTGGTGTCGAAGGGAACGTCGAGAGCGACAAGCTCCTTGATATTTTCGGGGCCCTCCTCGACCAGAACCTGTACTGCCTTTTCATCGCAAAGCCCCGCACCCGCCTCCAGCGTATCGGCAATGTGCGATTCAAAATGATCGTCGGGAGCGATGACGGCGGCTATGCCGCCCTGTGCAAGCCAGGAGTTGGTTTTTTCAAGCTCGGTCTTGGTGACGATGGTGCAGGAGAGCTTGGGATCAATATTGAGTGCAGCGTAAAGCCCCGCAAGGCCGCTACCGACGATCAGAACGTCGGTTTTTATCCTTTCCATCGCTTCGGTATCAAAGCCGCATAAATAACGTTTCATACACTATCCTTTATTCAATGACGAACTTCAGACTGATGTCAAGTGCGCGCGCAGAGTGGGTCAGCGCGCCGATGCTGATCAGGTCAACGCCGGTTTTGGCAACGGCGTAAAGATCGCGTTCGCCCATATTGCCCGATGCCTCGGTAATCGCCTTTCCATCAACGATCTTGACGCATTTCGTCATCATTTCCTCGTTCATATTGTCGAGCATAATGATGTCGGCGCCCGCGTCGAGTGCCTCACGCAGCTGCGCCTCGGTCTCGACCTCGACCTCTACCTTAATGGTATGCGGTGCGTGACGCTTTGCCGCCTTCACGGCGGGCGTGATACCGCCTGCGGCAACGATGTGATTGTCCTTGATCAGAACACCGTCAGCGAGGTTGAAGCGGTGATTGGAGCCACCGCCGACGCGTACGGCGTATTTTTCAATAACGCGCATGCCGGGCGTGGTCTTTCTCGTATCCACGATCGTCGCCCCCGTGCCCGCTACGGCGTCGACCGCGGCGCGCGTGCGGGTCGCGATGCCCGAAAGGTGCTGCATCAGATTAAGTCCGACGCGCTCACCCGACAGAAGCGTGACGGCGTTGCCGCGCACCTCTGCCAGAACGTCGCCCTTTTTGAACGCCTGTCCTTCCTCAAAATGTGCGGTAAACTCCACTTCGGGATCCAGCATTCTGTAAACGCGCTCAGCGATCTGCATGCCGCAAAGAATGCCGTCCTCCTTCGCAATATATCTGCCGTGGGCACGGCGGTTTTTATCAATGACGGAAAGCGTGGTAATGTCACCCGTTCCGATGTCCTCGTTCAGCGCCTCGGCGATCAGACGGTCAACGCTGTCCATATATTGACTGTATTGCATAAAAGAGTCCTCTTTTCTATCCGTTTTTTTCTATTATACACGAAGTCGTTCCAAATTTCAATTTATTTTTGCAGATTTTTCGCGCAAACGCATATATTTTATTTTATACCCTTGAAAATGGAGGTCGTGGTGCGGCGGTTTTTATTCTGGATGCGTTTTTTGCCGAGTGCGATCCTACTGCTCGGGATCGTGGCTGTCGAGGGAAGGCTTTCCCTTCCCGTTTTCTCCGCGGTGATGATTCACGAGTGCGGTCATATCTGCGCTATGGCGGGCTTTTGCCGTCCTTCGCCCGCGGCGTCGGGCTTACGCCTTTTTTCAAAAAGCCAGTCCTCCTACCGCGGGGAGCTGCTGATCGCCGCGGCAGGGCCGTTTTGCAATCTGCTTTGTGCGTCACTGCTTTGGCGAACGCTCCCTGCCCTCTCGTTTTTCAGTCTGGCGTACGGGCTTTGCAACCTTTTGCCGATCGGTACGCTTGACGGCGGAAGGATGCTTTCTTCAATATTGCACATATGGCTTCCGTCACGCACCGCTTATTATCTTTGGCGGACGGTCTCGCTCCTTTTCTTTTGTCTGATCCTCTTTTTTTCCTTATGGATGCTTCTGTTTGACGGCTTTTTTCTGGGTCTTTTCCCGCTTCTTTTTTCTCTTTTGCCGGAGCTTGGGCTCCTTTCGGATGAAACGAAAGAATAAGCGAGGAAAAACGAGGATAACCTTGATTTCCTTCGCAAAACACCGTTTTTTGAGACTTTTCCGCCGTTTTTCTTAATTTTTCGCAAATAAATCGGTTTTTTCACAAAACCTATTGCATTTTGCATACGGATTTGATATAATCCATCTTGCATTTTATATTGGGACCTTGTCCTGCAAGAAAGGATCGTGAGAAGGAATAAAAATGAGCAAACTCATTGAGTTAAGAGGAATTACGAAATCGTACGACGGTGAAAAGATACTGGACTCCATTGATCTTTATATCCGCGATAAGGAATTTGTGACCCTGCTCGGTCCCTCGGGCTGCGGTAAAACCACGACGCTGCGTATGATCGGCGGCTTTGAGACCCCTGACGAGGGTGACGTTTTGTTTGACGGCGTTCGCATCAACGATCTGCCCCCCTACAAGCGTCAGGTCAATACCGTATTTCAGAAATACGCGTTGTTCCCCCATCTTAATGTTTTTGAAAACGTTGCTTTTGCCCTGCGCCTAAAAAAGGTGCCTGAGGACGAGATCGTCCGTCGGGTCAAGGAGATGCTGGAGATGGTATCTCTCAAGGGCTTTGAAAGAAAGAACGTCAATCTGCTCTCGGGCGGTCAGCAGCAGCGCGTTGCCATTGCGCGCGCACTGATCAACCGTCCGCGCGTGCTTTTGCTTGACGAGCCGCTCGGCGCGCTCGATTTGAAGCTGCGCAAGGATATGCAGATCGAATTGAAGAAGATACAAAAGGCGACCGGGATCACCTTTATTTACGTCACGCACGATCAGGAGGAGGCACTTTCGATGTCCGACACCATCGTGGTCATGATGAACGGCGTGATCCAGCAGATCGGTACGCCGACCGACATCTACAACGAGCCGAAAAACGCATTCGTTGCAGACTTTATCGGAGAAAGTAACATTATCGACGGCGTAATGCTGGAGGACAAGAGGGTCTCCTTCTCGGGCCACGTCTTCGATTGCCTTGACACGGGCTTCGGCAAAAAGGAGCCCGTTGACGTCGTGGTGCGTCCCGAGGACGTTGACGTCGTTCCGCTTGACCGCGGAATGCTCCGCGGTACCGTAACGGGCGTGACCTTCAAGGGCGACTACTACGAGATCATCGTGGACGTTTGCGACTTCAAGTGGATGATCGAGACCTCCGACTTCGTTGGCGAGGGCACCGAGATCGGTCTTTACGTTGAGCCCGACGCCATCCACGTTATGAAAAAGTCCGAATTCTCGGGACAGTTCGGGGATTACAGTACCTTCAGCGATGAAATGGACAACCTCTCCAATCCCGACGCGGTCGATGGAGAGGAGGACGCGGCGGGCGATGAATAAAAAGCGTTCTTTTCTTCAAAGCATCAGTGCAGCACCGCATATGGTATGGGCGGTCCTCTTTATCGTGACCCCTATGCTTTTCGTGCTGTATTATGCCTTTACCGAGGAGGGGGGCGGCTTCTCCTTTGAGAATTTCACCAACCTGTTTCAGGCGATCTACGTATCCACCTTCGTTCGCTCGCTCTGCTACGCGCTGATCGCAACCGTGATCTGCCTGCTTCTGGCGTATCCCCTTGCCTATATTCTCGCGAAGCTCGGCGAGGGACGGCAGAGCCTGATGATCACGCTCCTGATGCTGCCGATGTGGATCAATTTCATCATCCGCACGAATTCGCTGATCTCGATCGTGCATATCCTCGGCTTTTTCGGCACGCCCGTTTCGGTCATTCTGGGTATGGTATACAATTATCTGCCTTATATGATCCTGCCGATCTATACGGTTCTGTCGAAGATCGACCGCCGTTATCTTGAGGCGTCAATGGACCTCGGATGTACCCCTCTGCAAACGATCTTCAAGGTGGTTCTGCCGCTGAGCATTTCCGGCGTTATTTCGGGGATCACGATGGTCTTTGTTCCGTCGGTCAGTACCTTCTACATTTCCACCGCCCTCGGCGGAAACAAGACGACGCTGATCGGTGATATGATCGAGAGCCGATTCCTCGGCTCGAGCGGTGCGATCAACTACTATATGGGAGCTATGCTCTCCCTGATCCTGATGGTTTTGATCTTCATCAGCATGTGGATCATGAACCGCTTCTCGGATGAAAAGGATGGGGGTGTGATCGTATGAAGCACGTAAGCCGTATTTACACGATCCTCATCTTCGTTTTACTCTACGCTCCGATCGCCATTATGATCCTTTTCTCCTTCAACGCCGCAGAAAGCACGACGAAATTCGCGGGCTTTTCGCTGGATTGGTACCGTCAGCTGTTTGGCGACGGCGAGGTCTGGCTTGCCTTTAAGAACACGATGGTGCTGGCGCTTCTCTCCTCCGTCCTGGCGACCCTGATCGGCACGGCGGCGGCGATCGGTCTTGCAAAAATGAAGAACCGTTATCTGCGCTCGGGCGTACAGACCGTAACGAACATCCCGATGATGAACCCCGATATCGTAACGGGTGTATCGCTTCTTCTTCTGTTCGCGATGGTCGCGACGATCTTCGGTACGGGCGTTGACAGACTGCTCGGCTTCTGGGCGATCCTGATCGCGCATATCACCTTCAACCTTCCCTACGTGATCCTTTCGGTCGCACCGAAGATCGCACAGCTTGACCGCAATCTGACCGAGGCGGCGCTCGACCTTGGCTGTACGCCGCTCTCCGCCTTTTTCAAGGTGGAGCTGCCCGGCATTATGCCCGGCATCGTCAGCGGCTTTATCATGGCGTTCACGCTTTCGATCGACGACTTCGTGATCACCTACTTCCTTTCGGGATCGGAGTATTCGACCCTGCCCGTATACATCTACGGATTGACGGGCAAGGGCACGGTAACGCCCGACGTATACGCCCTCTCCACGCTTTTGTGTATCGGTGTGCTTGCGCTTTTGGTCTGCTCCAACGTAATGCAGCGCCGTATGGACGCAAAGCAGCGGAAGAAAACGGCATAAGGAGGGTATGAGATGAAAAAGATTCAATTTCTCCTTTTGCTGACGGCGCTCCTTTTGCTCTCTTTGCTTTGCTTCTCCTCTTGCTCTGACGAGGGCGAGACGCAAAAGCTCTATATTTACAACTGGGGCGAGTATATCGACGAGGAGCTTCTCGACCTTTTCGAGGTCTATTATGAAGAGACCTACGGCGAGAAGATCGAGATCGTTTACAACACCTATGCGTCAAACGAGGTCATGTACTCCAAGCTGACGGGCGGTGCCGCCGCGATCGATCTGATCATTCCGTCCGACTATATGGTGGACAGACTGCGCCGAGAGGGATGGCTTCGTGAGCTGGATTTTGAAAACATCCCGAATATTGACGGCATCTCGATCCCCGGGTACGAGGACAAAAATCCCGCGTTTGACCCCGACGGAAAATACACCGTTGCCTACACCTACAGCACGGTCGGTCTGATCTACGATACGACGAAGGTCGATCCCGCTGATTTTGAGGGCGACGTCAGCTGGCGCATTCTCTGGGATCCCGATTATGCGGGCAACATCCTGATGTTTAACAACTCCCGCGACGCCTTCGGTATCGCGCAGTATATTCTCTCCTATGAATACGAAATGGAGCACGGCGTGCCGAAGGATTTCGTGAATTCGAACGATCCTGCGGACTGGCAGCTTGCACTCGACCTGCTTCTGGAGCAGAAGCCGATCTTGCAGGCGTACGTGATGGACGAGGTCTTCAACACGATGGAAAGCGGACGCGCCGCAATGGCACCCTACTATGCGGGCGACTTTCTGACGATGAAGGAGGTCAACGATAACCTCGAGCTTTGCTACCCCATTGAGGGAACGAATCTCTTTATCGATGCGATGTGCATTCCGAAAACGGCAGAAAATCCGCTTGCGGCAGAGCGCTTTATCGACTTCATTATCTCCACCGACGTAGAGATCGACGGCGAGAGCTACAACCCCGCGCTGATGAACGCCAACTACATCTACTACGGCTGTCCCATCACTGCGGTCCGCGAAAACGACGAGACCTATATCGACGAGGAAACGGGCGAGGAATGCTACTATTACGAGTGCTACGGCGACGAATATATTTATCCCGAGCTTGAACGCACCCACACCTTCAATTATCTTGAAAAGGATACGCAGCAGACCATCTCCGACCTTTGGGACGAGTTGAAGATCGACACCCATATTCACCCCGCGCTTTGGATCACCTCGATCGTAATCGTCGTCGCGGTGGTCGGCTTCCTGATCTACGTCTGGATCGTGAAGCGTCACCGTCAAAGACTTTACTGATTTTGAAAGCCTGCGGCCTTTTGGTCTTGCAGGCTTTTAAATTTATGAAAAAAATCTGTTTTTTTCAAAAAAAGCCTTGACAAGCTATACAAGATTTAGTATAATATAAATTGCCTTGTTATGAATACGCGAGGGTTTTAACGAGTCGGGATGCCTCGGTATCCCGCGTCAGATAAACGAAATTAAAGGAGGTGCACCACACATGAAGAGAACCTACCAGCCTAAGAAAAGACAGCGCAACAAAGTGCATGGCTTCCGTAAGAGAATGGCAACTGCTAACGGCAGAAAAGTTCTTCATAGAAGACGCGCTAAGGGAAGAGTACAGCTTTCCTACTAATACCTGCGCAGCGTGAAGTGACGCACCAAAAACCCGATAAACACACTTCTTCGTGCCTTTATCGGGTTTTTTGTTTTGAGGTGTGAATGAAATTTAAAGCAATTTGCGAGAACCATTTGTATTCCAAAGCGTATTCAAAGGGTAATCGGGCGGTTGGCCCGTGTCTTGCCGTTTACGTCCTTCCCGACTTTGCGGCGAAAAGACTTCAAAAAGCGCATCCGCAGAAGCTGCGGATGAACCGAATCGGTCTGACAGTCTCCAAAAAGCTCGGCGGTGCCGTCGTGCGGAACCGTGTCAAGCGCATTATGCGTGAGGCGATCCGTGCGGTAGAAAAAAGGCATTCCGTCAAAACGGGCTTTCTGATCGTGATCGCGGCAAGGGATGCCGCCGTTACGAAGAAATCAACGGAGCTGGAGTATGAGCTTTCCCGTGCTTACGAGAAGCTTGGTCTGTTTGTCAAATGAAACGGCTCTGTATCTCACTGATTCGATTTTACCGAAACTGCATTTCCCCTTACAAGCGCCCGTCCTGCCGTTTTACGCCGACCTGCTCCTCTTATGCGATCGAGGCGTATGAGAAGCGCGGCTTTTTCGCGGGCACGATCCTCACCGTATGGAGGATCCTTCGCTGTAATCCGTTTTGTAAGGGTGGGTACGATCCCGTACCCGAGCGCGGCTTTCGGCGCGTAAAAACGTCCTTCCCCACGGAAGGCTCTGAGGCCTCCTCAGAGGAAAGCGGGCACATCTGATTCGCGTGCCCAAAAATACTCAAAAATAGGAAATACAAACTATGATGAATGCAATATACAATGCTCTTGGCACCGTGATGGGATGGTTCACCGCCATTACGGGTAACTACTATGCCCTGGCACTTTTGCTCTTTGCACTGATGGTGAAGATCCTTATGCTTTACTTCTCGATCCGTCAGCAGAAAACACAGATCAAGACCGCAAAGCTCCGCCCGAAGATGATGGCGATCGAGAAAAAGTATGCGGGTAGGACCGACAGACCGACGATGGAGAAAAAGCAGCAGGAGATCTTTGCGCTGCAGCAGGCGGAGGGAGTTTCCCCGATGGCGGGCTGCTTGCCGCTTGTGCTCCAGCTTCCCGTCATCGTCATCCTTTATAACGTCATCCAAAGACCGCTCTCTTTCATCTGTAAGATGCCTGCGGATACGATCAAGAAATTCTCGGAGACCTTTGGAACGGCGCAGGAGATCGAGCTGCTCGGCAAGCTGCGTGAAAACGCACATCTGGTAGAGGGTCTCAATCTGAAAGCCGACCTTCCGAACCCGAGTCTGTTCGGGATCGACCTTTCGGCAACGCCCTCCTTTGCAAACTTCGGTTGGCTGCTTCTGATCCCGCTGTTCACCTTTATTACCTCTTACCTGACGATGTTCCTGTCAAAGAGACTAAACCCCTCGATGCAGGACGTGACGCAGTCGCGCGAGCAGAAGACCTCGATGATGATCATGGAGCTGATCATGCCCCTGATGTCGCTGTTCATCGCCTTCCGCGTTCCCGGTGCGCTGGGTCTTTACTGGATCTATCAGTCGATCCTTTCGATCGTCCAGATGTTCATTCTGGCGAAGGTCATGCCGATCCCGAAGATCACCGCTGAGGACATTGCCGCCGCCGAAAAGGAAATGAAGGCAAAGCCCGCGAAGGTCTCTGCCGTCCCCGTCCGCTCGCTTCACAGCGTTGACGATGACGACGAGGATTACGAGTTTGACGACGACAACGAATCGAGCTTCTACGATCAGCCGAAGCCGAAGGAGCCGACGCAGGGCATTCAGAACGCTCCCATCAAGAAAAACAACAAGAAAAAGAAATAAAAGAGAGGATATACCCTTGAGAAAAGAAATTATCGCGTCCGGCAAGGATATTGCCAACGCTGTTGAAAACGCAAAGATCGCACTCGGCGCAGAGTCGCTCGACGAGATCTCCTATGAAATCATTGATATGGGCAGCAAGGGCATCTTTGGTATCATTGGTGTCAAGCCCGTAAAGATCCGCGCTTATATTGCAGGCGGTGAGGATGAGGTAGCCGAGGCTACCGCCGAAAAGTCCGAAAGAAGCGAGAGCAGATCGCGCTCCGGTAACAGAAGCAGAAACAGAAATCGACACAGAAACAAAAATCGCGGTGGCGATAACCGCCGCACCTCCTCGATCTCGGACGCTGAGCTTTCCGAGCTTGCCGCGAAGAATCCCTCGACGGGTCCGAAGGAGGCAGTCATTCCCGAGGCAGAGCTGAAGATGGAAAAGGTTGAAGCCGCAGAGGGCGAGGATCTCGCATACGACTTTATCAACCGTCTGATCGCAGACCTTGGCATCAACGCAACCGCTGAGCTTTACACCTGCGAGGACAACACCCGCCGTATCGTGATCGCGGGCGAGGATGCAGGCATCCTGATCGGTCACCACGGCGAGACGCTGGATTCGCTCCAGTATCTTGCAAACCTCTCGAGCGCACAGAAAAACGCAAACGGTGAGCGCAACCGCCGCCGCGTAACGATCGACATCGAGGGCTACCGCGCAAAGCGTGAGGAGACTCTTCGCTCACTTGCACGCCGTATGGCAGCAAAGGCGCTGAAGAATCAGCGCAACGTATCGCTCGAGCCTATGAGCGCATACGAGCGCCGCATCATCCACTCCGAGGTTCAGGGCATCGAGGGCGTTACCACGATGTCCATCGGCTCCGACAACAACCGTAAGATCGTCATCTGCCTGCAGAAGGATGCTCCCGCGGCAGAGGTCGAAGCAACCGAAGAAGATGCACTTTAATTCTACCGTAACAGCTATTTCAACCCCACCCGGCAAAGGTGGGGTTGCCCTTATCCGTACCAGCGGCCCCGATGCCGTGTCGATCGTTTCGCGTTGCTTTTTTCCGCGCAGCGGCAAGGACTTCTCCGCTACTCCGTCCCGTACCGTCGTATACGGCGACGTCATAAGAGACGGTGAGCGCATTGACGACGCCACGGCTGTCATCTTCCGTGCGCCGCATTCCTACACGGGTGAGGACACGGTGGAGATCACCTGCCACGGCGGTGTGCTTGTCACCCGTGCGGTTCTTGAGACGCTCTTGCTTGCGGGTGCGTCTGCCGCTCCTGCGGGCGAATTTACGCGCCGTGCCTTTCTTTCGGGCAAGCTGACGCTGACCGACGCCGAAGCGATCGGAACGCTTCTTGACGCTAAAAATTACGCCCAGATCCGCCTTTGTGCCGCGGATGCGCGTGACAGACTCTCGCGCCGTCTATCCGACGTACACGACCGTCTTTTAACGCTCGTGAGCGAGACCTACGCGAAGATCGACTTCCCCGACGAGGAGCTTGCCGATCTTTCGCCGAGCGAGCTGACCGAGCGGCTCAACGCGATCGCCGCCGACCTTGACGCCCTGCTGTCGACCTATAAGACGGGGCACGCGATAAGCGAAGGGATAAAGACCGTGATCGTCGGCCGTCCGAACGTTGGAAAAAGCTCGCTTTACAATCTTTTGTGCGGTGACGATTACGCCATCGTGACCGAGCTTGAGGGAACGACGCGAGACGTGCTGGAGCGCACCGCCACCGCGGGGCGTGTAACGCTTTCGCTTGCCGATACGGCGGGACTGCGCGACACCGACGATCCCGTTGAGAAAATCGGTGTGGAGCGTGCGCGTGCGCATATGCAAAATGCCGAGCTGATCCTTGCCGTCTTTGACGGCTCACAGCCTCTGACCGATGAGGATGCGGCGCTGATCGCCGAGCTGAAGCAGACCGATATTCCGACGGTCATTCTCCTGAACAAATCCGATCTTCGTCTTCTTCCCGAGGTACGTGCGGCGTTTGACGCCTTCACGCACGTGCTTTCGCTCTCTGCCAAGGATGGGTCGGCTGACGTGCTGAACGCGCTGATCGAGTCGCTTTTTATCGACGGCGATATTTCCGTCAATGACACCGCCATCGTCACCTCGGCGCGGCAATTTGCGGCGCTGACGCACGCGCGCGCGGCGCTTTCCGATTCGCTCACGGCGTTTGCATCGGGGCTTCCCGTTGATATCGCCTCCTCCGATCTTGAGATCGCGCTCGGCGCGCTCTCGGAGCTTGACGGGCGCGCGGTGAGTGAGGAGATCGTATCGGGGATCTTCAGCAAATTCTGCGTGGGAAAGTGAGGAGCTATGGAGAGCAAGCGTTTTACGAAAAACGATAGCGCATTCATTTGCAAGGCGTGCGGCAAAGAGGTCTTGCCGCTCGGCTACACCTCGCGCAACCACTGCCCTTTTTGCCTTTGCTCCCTTCACGTGGACGTGTTTCCCGGTGATCGCGCAAACCCCTGTGGCGGCATTCTGCGCCCCTTTCGCGCAGAGCCCGATCCGAAGCGCGGATACATCCTTTCGCATCGCTGTGAAAAATGCGGTGCGGTCGTGCGAAACAAAGCCGCGCACGAGGCAAAGGTACAGCCCGACGACCTTGATCTGATCATCAGGCTGACGGCAGGCGAGATTGGTTAAAAGAAAAAGTGTATCAATGAAAATTGATACACTTTTTCTTTTTATTCCTCGTCAACGAGGGTGACCGACTTCATCACCTGCGGAACGACGGGACGGTCGCTGTAGGTGGTGGGAGTTTCTGCGATCTCATCGACCGCATCCATTCCCTCAATGACCTTACCGAAGGCGGCGTAACTACCGTCGAGGTGCGGCGCATCCGCATGCATAATGAAGAATTGGCTGGATGCCGAGTTCGGCATCATACTGCGTGCCATCGAGATAACGCCGCGCGTGTGGCGCAGAGGGTTGTTGTGACCGTTTGCGGCAAATTCACCGTAGATCTGCTCGTCCGAGCCACCCATACCGTTGCCGAGCGGGTCGCCGCCCTGGATCATAAACCCGGGGATGATGCGGTGAAAACCAAGACCGTTATAGAAGCCCTCCTTCACCAGCTTTTTGAAGTTTGCGACGGTTTTCGGCGCATGCTCGGGATAAAGCTCGAGCTTGATCTGCTTGCCGTTTTCAAGTTCAATGACAACCATGTTTTGATCTCCTTTTATCTATATTTTTATTTGAATACGCATATACTGTTTGCATCCCGAGAAAGGAGATGCATATGAAGGAAAAGGAATCTTCGTTTCGGCGGTATGCCGATATTCTTTGGTTTTCCGTACTGCTTTGCGCCGTCGGTTACGTCGCACTGCGCTACCTTTTGCCGATCCTTTTTCCCTTTTTATTTGCGTGGGGGCTTTGCTTTCTTCTGCGCCCTGCCGCTGAGTTTCTGTGCGCGAGACTACGCGTGCCGCGTGGGGTCGCGCGTGTCGTTCTCGTGCTTTCGGTCTATCTTTTGTCGGGGGTCGGCGTTTATCTGCTCATCTCACGCCTTTTGTCGGAGCTATCCGAGTTTTTGCGCTATGCGACGGAGAATCCCGACTTTCTGAACGATCTGTTTGCGTGGGTCAAGGGGATCTTCGCGGCGTTTGGCGGAAACGGAGAGGCACTCTTTTCCGCTATGCTCAGCTATCTTGGAAAGGCGGTCGGCGTTTTTCTGCCAAACCTCCTGCTGTCGGCATTTACGGCGTTGCCGCGTTTTTTGTTTGCGGTGGCGATCGGCGTGATCGCCTCGGTCTATTTTTCAAGCGACTTTGATCGGATCAACGAGGGGGTGCGAGCCGCTCTGCCGAAACGGTTAGAGACGCTCCTTCTGAAGATCAAGGACGGCATTCTCTTCACGGTCCTCGGTTATCTGCGTGCCTACTCGCTGATCTTTTTGCTGGTGCTTGCGGCGCTTTTAATTGGCTTTTGCATTTTGCGGATGCCGTACGCCCTGCTGCTTTCCTTCAGCATTGCCCTGCTCGACATTCTGCCGCTTTTCGGCGTAGGAACGGCACTTTTGCCACTCGCGATCTACGCCTTCGCAACGGGGGATACCGTACGCGGCGCAGGACTTCTGATCCTTTACGGCGTGATCTTTCTCGGGCGCGAGTGGGCAGAGCCGCATATCATCGGGCGACGCTTCGGCATTCATCCCGTTTTGAGTCTTTTGTTCCTTTATCTCGGCACAAAGCTGTTTGGGCTTGCAGGACTTTTACTGGCACCGCTTTTGGCGGTGACCTTCAAGAGTCTATTCGTCAAACAAAAGGAACCCTCCGACGTCAAGGAGCGGACCGTCAAAAAGCGGGACGGTCCTGCGCCCTGATGCGGTGATCGCATCCGTGATGCGCACAGCGTCGGGGTGCGTGGAAAGTGTGCCGCAGGTATAAACGGCGTCACGCGTGACGCTAACGGCACCGCCGATGAAGCCGTAGGGAAAGGGCGGGAGCAAAACGCCGCCCGTGCGGATGGGAAGGGTCAAAAGACCGACCGCCTCCGCCGCCCTGAGGATACCGATATCGGCAGAGCAAACGAGCGAGTCAAGCGCAAAGGCGGAGCAACCCGCATAGCCCTGCGAAACGTGGTGCGCGCAGAGCTCGTTTTCCTCCGCGTAGGAAAGCAGAAGATCGGATAAATGTCCGAGGTTGCCAAAAAGATGCCCGCCCGCCGTGACGGCGTTAAAGCGCACGTCAAGGGGATAGGGAGAACGGGCATCCGTAGGATCGCATAAAAGCGACAGCGACGGATGCCGTGATAGCAATCTATCAAACAGCTCCGCCGAAAGCTCGCGGTAAAAGCTACCCGTGATAAGGGTGCTTTGATATCTGAAAATGAGCGTGTCGGGATGATCTGCAACGGGGGCGGAAAGATGCGGATGCGTCGGCAACAGTAGCACCGTGTAGCCAAAGGACTCCAGACGCTCGACTCCCGCGCGGGGCATCCCCTGCCCTACGAGTGCGGTTTGATTCATAAACTCTCTGCAAAGGAAAAAGCCGCCTATAAAACGGCGGCTTTTTCACGCACGCTTACGCGCGCTCTACCTTACCGGAACGAAGGCAACGGGAGCAAACGTGAACCGTCTTGTTGGTACCGTTTACAACTGCCTTTACTCTGCGAATGTTCGCCTTCCAGGTTCTGTTGGTCTTGCGGTGGGAGTGGGATACGTTGTTACCGAAGGTAACGCCCTTTCCGCAAATACTGCACTTTGCCATCTTGACACCTCCTAATATATCGCCGCGAGGGCGATTGACGCTATATTTTTATTTAATCACAAGCTAACGGACATTATTATATCACAAGGAAATCAAAAATGCAAGAGATTTTTTGCATTTTTTGAAAAAAGTTATTCGTCCGTGAGAGTGACGGAAAAAATCGGGCAAAGTGCCCGATTTTTTCCTCAGAATCGGTTTTTCCGATGGGGGACCCCCAATTATGCGTTTGCGGCGTCAACGATCGCCGTAAACTTATCGGTCTTGAGGGATGCGCCGCCGATCAGACCGCCGTCAACGTTGACCTTCGCAAGCAGTTCAGCCGCATTGCCGTCGTTCATCGATCCGCCGTACTGAATGATCATAGCCTCTGCGGCATCCTCGCCGTACAGAGCGGCAACCGTCTTACGGATCACGCCGCAGGTCTCGTCTGCCTGCTCGGGCGTTGCGGTAAGACCCGTGCCGATCGCCCAAACAGGCTCGTACGCGATGATCACGTTCTTGAGATCCTCCTTCTCGATGCCTGCAAGGTCGAGCTTGGTCTGCATTGCAACGACCTCGTCGGTGATGCCTGCAAGACGCTCGTCCTTCACCTCACCGAGGCAGAGGATGACCTTCAGCCCTGCGGCAAGCGCCGCCTTGGTGCGAAGATTTACGGTCGTGTCGGTCTCGCCAAAGTACTGACGGCGCTCGCTGTGACCGATGATGACGTACTCGGTGCCGATCTCGGTGAGCATCTCGGCAGAGACCTCGCCCGTGTAAGCACCGCTCTTTTCAAAGTGAACGTTCTCGGCACCGATCTTGATGTTGGTGCCCTTTGCAGCCTCGATCGCAACGGCGAGATCCACGTAGGGAACGCACAGAACGATGTCGCACTTGTCCTTGCCTGCTACCATAGGAGCAAGCTCGGTGATGAACTTGCGCGTAGCGGCAGGGGTCATATTCATTTTCCAGTTTCCTGCGATTACATATCTTCTCATTGTCAGATCCTCTTTAACTCTTATTTGTCCTGCAGGCAAGCGATACCGGGAAGCTCCTTGCCCTCAAGGAATTCGAGCGATGCGCCGCCACCCGTGGAGATGTGGGTGATCTTCGGTGCAAAGCCGAGCTGCTCGCAGGCTGCCGCGGAGTCGCCGCCGCCGACGATGGTGATCGCGTCGGACTCAGCAAGAGCCTCTGCAACTGCGATCGTACCCTTTGCGAGGGTGGGGTTCTCGAACACGCCCATAGGACCGTTCCAAACGACGGTCTTTGCGCTCTTGATCGCGTCAGCGAAGAGGGCGCGGGTATTCTCACCGATATCAAGACCCATCAGGTCTGCGGGGATCTCAGACGAGGAAACC
>JAZSGY010000073.1:0-2057 GCA_045532985.1 Eubacteriales bacterium
TGGGGTGTTCTCTTTACATACGTCGGACTCGTTCTCTTCCTGACGGGCGTAAACGTCGGTTTTTCCTCGCTTGGCGCAGTTCTCGGCGTGGCACTTTACGGCGGCTGGACGAAATATCTCCTGATCCCGCTTGCAATGTGCCTTGGCTGGTTCATCATCTCCGCCGAGCCCGCCGTCTACGTCCTCGAAAAGCAGATCGAAAGCGTTTCCTCGGGCGCGATCCCCGGCAAGGCGATCAAGTACAGCCTTTCGATCGCAATCGCGATCGCAATGGGAATTGCAATGCTCCGGGTCATCACGGGCATTTCGATAATGTGGTTCGTCGTTCCCGGCTATGCGATCGCGCTGATCTTGACCTTCTTCGTTCCCGATATCTACACCGCGATAGCTTTCGACTCGGGCGGAGTTGCATCGGGACCCATGACCGCGACCTTTATGCTTCAGTTCCTCATCGGAGTCTGCACCGCTGCGGGCGGCAATATTCTGACCGATGCTTTCGGTATCGTTGCAACCGTTGCGATGATGCCGCTCATCTCGATCCAGATCGTCGGTCTTATCTACAGCCGCAAAAAGCGCGCCGATGACGTCGCAGTTGAAACCGTCGCAGATGACGAGATCATTGAGCTTTGGGGGTGAAAGATATGAATTTTGTAATTTCGATAATCCATCCAGCCGTGGCGCCGCGAATGAACGCCATTATGCAAGCGCTTGAGCTCCCCCTGTCGATCGAGCTCCTCGGCAGAGGCACGGCGACGCAAAACGTGCTCGACCTTCTTGGACTGAGCACGCGCGAGTACCACATCGTTATGACGATCGCAGACCGCGACCGCACGGCAAAGCTGATCGAGGAATCGCGAAAGCATCTTTACATTGATGCCCCCGGTCAGGGAATCATTGCGGCAACACCCATCAAAAGTGTAGGAGGAGGTAAGACCTTGGCAAATCTTAACGCAGGCAGACCCGCAGAGGGCGCACCCGAGATAAATTATAATTACGAGATCGTTCTGGCGATAGCCAATGAGGGCTATACCGACACCGTTATGGAAGCCGCAAGAGAAGCGGGCGCGCGCGGAGGAACCGTCCTTCACGGCAAGGGCACAGGCTCGACCGACGCCGCAAAGTTCTTCGGCGTATCGATAGCGAGCGAAAAGGAAGTCATAATGATAGTAGCCCGAGCAACCGAAAAAGCGGCTATTATGAAGTCGATAATCGACAAAGCAGGCACCCAGACCGACGCCGGCGCAGTTGTAATGTCCCTCCCCGTCAGCGCAGTCGCGGGATTTGGATTGCTTGACAATCTTGAGAATAACTAAAAACAAATGGTTGGCTCATTGAGCCAACCATTTGTTTTTTAACACTTTTTCATAAGTCGAATATAAAACTCCACAGTCCTTCCGAGGGCTTCGATGCGGATCTTTTCGTTGTTGCCGTGGATCGAGGCGCGTTCTTCTTTGGTCAGGTCCATTGCGGAGAAGCGGTAGAGGCGGTCGGAGATGCGGCCCCAATGGCGCGAGTCGGAGCACTGAACCATCAGGTAGGGCGCAACGATGCAGCCCTTCCAGGTCGAGGCAACTGCGGAGGCGACTTTCTCGAATCCTTCGCAGTCGGTGCGCGAGATGCGCGAGGGGTTCATTCCGTGCATACAGGTGACCTCAACGTTCTCGTCGCCGACGGTCTTCTTGATATATTCAAGCGCGGATTCCATATCATCCGCGGGGTTGAGGCGGATGTTCGAAACGAGCGAAGCCTCGGGCGGGATGACGTTGGTCGCCGAGGATCCCTGTGCCTGTGTGAAGGCAACGGTGGTTCGCATCAGCGCGTTCATTTCGCCGCCGTCCTTCTTGCAGATCATATCAAGCACGGGCAGGAAGATCTTCAGATTCGAGAAGATGATGCGGTAAACGAAGGAGGAGTAACTGCCGAGAGTGTCGAACATCTCTGCGGCGGGCGCGGTGAGCTTGAGCTTGAAGGGGTGCTCGACCATATTTCGGCAAGCCGAGGCAAGTCTGTCGATTGGTGCGCCGGGCTTGGGAGCCGATGCGTGACCGCCCTGCGAT
>JAZSGY010000083.1:0-3051 GCA_045532985.1 Eubacteriales bacterium
CAGGGTGCCCGGGGGGACGAAGGACAGCCCCGCGAGGGTACCGGCGGGAGGGGCGGGGGCGGTCGCCGCCGTGCTCACGCCTGCCGCGACGAGGCGGCCGATCAGGGCGCGCGTCGCCTCGTCGGCGAAGAATTCGACGAGGTTTGAGGCGGTGATCTCACCGACGTCGTCGATGGCGGAAAAGTCCTCGTAGGATGCGTTCATCACCGCATCGAGCGTGCCGAAGCGCGCGGCGATCGCGGCGGCGGCGACCTCACCGACCTGGCGGATGCCGAGGGCAAAGAGGAGTCGCTCAAGCCCTGCGGATTTCGAGGCTTCGATCGCGGCGATCAGATTCTGCGCGGATTTTTCACCCATCCGCTCCAGCGGTGCGATCTGCTCCGCCGTGAGGGTATAGAGGTCGGCGGCGTCGTGAATGAGGTCTGCTTCAAGAAGCAGGGCGATCACGGCAGGGCCGAGACCGTCGATATTCATTGCGCCCTTCGAGGCGTAGTGGATGATGCCGCGCGCAGTCTGTGCAGGACAGCCCGCGTAGGTGCAGCGGACGGCGGCACCGCTCCCTTCCCCATCCTGCACGACGGGGTGACCGCAGGAGGGGCAGACGGCGGGCATCTCAAAGAGCTGCTCCGCGCCCGTGCGCTCGCCCTTGACCGATTCGACGATCTCGGGAATGATATCGCCCGCCTTCTGAACGAGTACGGTGTCACCGATGCGGATATCCTTTTCACGGATATAGCCGATATTGTGCAGGGTCGCGCGGGCGACGGTACTGCCCGCGAGGCGGACGGGCGCAAGCTCAGCCGTTGGGGTGAGAACGCCGGTTCTGCCGACGGCGACCGTGATATCAAGCAGCTTCGTTGCCTTTTGCTCGGGGGGATATTTGTAGGCGACCGCCCATTTGGGGGTGCTGGTGTTTTCACCGATCTTCACACGCAGGGAAAGGTCGTCGATCTTAACGACCGCACCGTCCATATCGAAGGGCAGATCGCTACGCATCTCGCCAAGATGCGCGACGTGTGCAGAAACGGCGTCGTAGCCCTGCACGGTTTTTCTGTGAGGGAGAACGTGAAAGCCGAGCTCCTCGAGCCGATCGAGCGTTTCACTATGCGTTTTGAGGGCTCTGCCGTCGGTATAAAGGCTACCCTCCTGCAGGTTGAACACGAGGATATCGAGGCGGCGGGATGCCGCGATCCTCGTATCCAGCTGACGGAGCGAGCCTGCGGCGGCGTTGCGCGGATTGGCAAAGAGGGGCTGACCCAGCGATTCCCGTTCCTCGTTGAGCGCGTCGAAAACGCGGCGCGGCATATAGACCTCACCGCGGACGACGAAATAGGGGATCGGCTCGGGGAGCGTCAGGGGGATCGTGCGGACGGTACGGAGGTTTTCGGTGACGTCCTCACCCACCTCGCCGTCCCCGCGTGTGGCGCCGCGGACGAATCTGCCGTTTTCATAGATCAGGCTGACCGAGAGACCGTCGATCTTCGGCTCGACCGAATAGAAGGGGGCATCGACCGCGTTTTGCATACGGTCGGTAAACTCGGAAAGCTCCTCCATTGAAAAGACGTCGGAGAGGCTGCCCATTTTTACGGTGTGGGTGACCTTCTCAAACTTATCAAGCACCATACCGCCGACGCGGTGGGTGGGGGAATCGGGGCTATCGAGCGCGGGAAACTCCGCCTCCAGCTCCACAAGCTCACGGAAAAGAGCGTCGTATTCGGCATCCGATATTTCGGGCGCGTCGTTGACGTAGTAAAGGCGTGCGTGATAATCGAGCGTTTCACGCAGGGTGTCTATTTTCGCTTTGGCGGTTTTGATATCCATAGCGGACTCCTTTTATGTTTTACACCTCTATTTTACCACGAAACGTCGGTTTTGTCCATCATTTTTTGCGAAAAATCCATTTACATTTCAAAGTGGCGGTATTAAAATGAGGGTGTAGAAAAAAGACGCGAAAAACGCTGTTTTTTTCTAAAAAATTAGGTAAAAGGCTTGATTTTGGCGTACCTATCGTATATAATGGTAGGAGTAAAGCTTGGCTTTCAAGCCATAAAAGAGGTATCACTATGAAAAAGAACATTGCAATCATCGGTTTCGGCGGTCAGGGCGGCTGGCACGCAATGCACGCGCTCAAGAGTGACGTTTTGAATCTCGTCGGCATTTACGACATCAAGCCCGAGAAGTGCGAGCTTGCAGTCTCCCGCGGGATCAAGGCGTACGGCTCGGCTGACGAGATCTTTGCAGATCCCGCAGTTGATATCGTCACGATCGCAACACCAAATGACGTACATAAGGATCTTGTGATCCGTGCCCTTGCGGCAGGCAAGAACGTCGTCTGCGAGAAGCCCGTTGAGATGTCGGTTGCGGCACTTGACGAGATGCTTGACGCGGCAAAGGCGGCAAAGGGTCTCTTTACCGTGCATCAGAACCGCCGTTGGGACGTTGACTTCCTTGCGGTCAAGGAGCTGATCGCGTCCGAGAAGATCGGTGCGCCGATCCGCATTGAGTCGCGCATTCACGGCTCGCGCGGTATTCCGAGCGACTGGCGTTGTCTGAAGCAGTACGGCGGCGGTATGATCCTTGACTGGGGCGTGCATCTGATCGACCAGATGCTGCAGCTGATCCCGAACGATACCGTAACGGGCATTTACTGCGAGACCACTGCGATCACGAAGTCCGAGGTCGACGACGGCTTCCGTCTCTCGCTGTCCTTTGCATCGGGCAAGAGTGCGCTCGTTGAGGTCGGCACCTATAACTTTATCGCAATGCCGCGCTTCTACGCACAGTTTGAGAAGGGCACGGCGATGATCGAGGACTGGCAGAAGAATATGCAGGTCGTCAAGTGCAAGTATTGGCACGAGAACGACGTGCTTCCCGTACAGACCGCCGCAGGTATCACCAAGACGATGGCACCGCGTGACGAGGTAACGGCCGACACCTTCGAGTGGTCGCGTCCCGTCTCCGACGTACACGACTCCTACCGCAACTTCACCGCCGCGATCGAGGGCAAGGCAGAGATGCTGATCAAGCACGGCGAGATCCGCCGCGTGATGC
>JAZSGY010000042.1:0-51677 GCA_045532985.1 Eubacteriales bacterium
CAGTCGCACCGTCGCGGGGGCGGGCGACTTTGCCGTTTCCGTATGGCGTGAGCATCGGGGCTCGGGTATGCTGATCTATGCACCGCCGGGGGTCGGAAAGACGACGCTTTTGCGTGACTTTACGGCGCAGATCGCGTGCGGCGCGGACGCCGTGCGCGTCGCCGTGGTCGACTGCCGCGGTGAGCTGTCGGCGGAGCATTTCCCGCGCGACGCGCTCGTTGACGTGCTGACGGGCTTTGAAAAGGCAGAGGGGATCGAGATCGCGGTGCGCTCACTTTCCCCCGAGGTGCTGGTCTGCGATGAGATCGGAAGCGAGCGCGAGGCGGCGGCGATCCTTTCGCTTCTGCACGCGGGCGTGCCGCTCGTGGCAACGGCACACGCCGCCGCGGTCGCGGATCTTTACGCACGTGCGCCGATCGCACGCCTGCTTCACGGTGGCGTCTTTGCGACGCTCGTCGGCATCGAGCGGGTCGGGTCGGGCTACCGCTATACGAGGACCGCCGTGAGGAAGGAGGACGTGCTATGCTCCTGAAGACGGTGGGGGCGCTGCTCCTTTTCGGCATCACCCTTTACGCGGCGATGGAGTCGGGACAGAGCTTACGGCGACGGATGCTTCAGGGGGAGGGGATGCTCTTGCTTTTGCGGCATATCCGAACGCAGATCTCTTGCTTTTCGACCCCTCTGCCCGAGATCTACGCATCCTTTGAAAACCCCGCACTGTCGGAGGCGGGCTTTCTTCAGACCCTGCGGCAGGACGGACTTGCCGCGGCACTCGACGCGTGTGAGATCGATCTCGAGGAGGGCGAGCGACGGATGCTTTTCAGCTTTGCCGAGGAGCTTGGAAACAGCTATCGCACCGATCAGCTCGCGCTCTGCGACGCTTATATCGCCGAGCTTGCAGCGGGGTGCGAAAGGAAGAAAAACGAGCTGCCGAAGAAAAGCAAGCTCTATCGCTCGCTGATCCTGACGGGCGGGCTGGCGGCGGTCATTTTGCTCTTATAAATAAAGGAAGGTACAGATATGGACGTAGGACTCGTTTTGAAGGTCGCGGGGGTGGGGATGCTCGTGACGGTTGCGTATCAGATCCTCAGCAAATCGGGCAGAGACGAGCAGGCAATGCTGGTCTCGCTCTCGGGCATTATCATCGTGCTTCTGATGCTGATCGAGCAGATCGGCGTTCTCTTTGACACGGTGCGGGCGGTGTTCGGGTTTTGACGCTCTTTTCGCTTTGCGGTGTGGCGGTTTGTGCCGCCCTTTGCGCGGCGCTTCTCAAGGAATGGCAGGGAAAGCTCTCGCACCTCGTACCGCTGGTCGGGACGCTTGGCGCCGCCGTCTTCGTGCTTTTGCGCTACGGAAGCCTGCTTGGCGAGCTTTTGAGCTTCGCCGATCGGAGCGGACTTTCGACGCTCGGAGTCCTGCTCGTTAAAATTCTTGCGATCGCGTATCTTACGACGCTTGCCGCGGACCTGTGCCGCGAGCTTGGAGAGGCGTCGCTCGGTGCGCGGGTGGAGTGGTGCGGAAAAGCCGAGATCCTTTTGCTTTGTCTGCCGAAATTCTGGGAGCTTGCCGAGCTTGCGCTCGGTCTGATAGAGGGAATATGAAAAAATTACTGTTTGCGATCGCGCTCTTTTGCGCGCTCTTAGCGCTCGTTTGTAATCCCGTCTCTGCCGCGGACACGCCCGAGGAGAGCATAGGGGAGCTTTACGAGATCCTGCCGCCCGACGCCTACGCGGTGCTTGACGGCAAGCTGACGGGTGACGGCACGGCGGGCGAGCTCGTTGGGGTCGAGTCGCTTTTATCCTATCTCGTCACGGCGGCAAAGGAGGGCTTTGCGGCGACGGGCGGACAGCTGCTGCGCATTGTCGGCGTAACGCTTCTGTCGGTTCTGTGCAGTCTTTTCTGCCGCGGGATGAGCGGTGAGAGGATGGCGGAGCTTTGTGAGCGTGCCGTGGGGCTGTTTTCTGCACTTGCCTTTTTCGGCATCTTTTACGGCAGTCTTTCGGGCGCGATCGGCTGGTGCGCCGATCTGTCGAGCTTTTCACGCGGGATCGCACCGATCCTCGGCGGACTTTTGCTCTTTGGCGGCAACACGGGCACTGCCGCCGCGGGTGCGACTGCCTTTTCGGCGTTTCTGTTCGTTGCAGAGGAGCTCGCGTCGGGCTTTCTGATGCAGCTGATCGCGGTTCTGTTTGCACTGACGCTCGTCGGATGCTTCGGCAAGCGGAATCTGACGGAGGGACTTTTCTCCTTCGTGCGCTCGGTCTATCTGACCCTGCTTTCGCTCCTATGCACCCTGCTCGGCGCATCGCTCGGACTGCAGGGGATGCTCGCCTCCTCAGCGGACACGCTTGCCGCCAAGACGGCAAAATTCGCCCTCGGCAATCTCGTGCCCGTGGTCGGCGGCACGGTCAGCGCAACGCTCGGCACGGCGGCGGCTTCGGTCTCGGTCATCAAAAGCACCGTGGGCATCGGGGCGGTCGTCACCGTCCTTTTGCTGACTCTGCCGCAGCTGATCTCGCTTTGGTATCTGCGGATGTGCTTCTCCCTGTGCGGCAGTCTTTCGGGGATGCTCGGGTGCGCTGAGATCACCCGACAGATGAAGGAATTCCGTGCGCTGTTCGATCTTCTGATGGCGACGGTTGCGATCCTTTCGATCCTCTTTCTCTTTCTCGTGACGCTTCTTTCCAAAAGCGCCGTGGCGTTTGCGTGATGCAGGGCTACTTTCTGACCGCCGTGGGGACGGCGGCGCTCGTATTCGCGACGTCGGCACTCTTGCCCGAGAGCAAGTCGCTCGGCAAGACGCTTGAATTCGTCCTGGGGCTTTTGCTTGCCGCGGCGGTCTTTTCCCCGCTTTCGGCACTGCCGTCCTATCTGTCGGGGCTTGAGATCCCGCCCGCCCTTTCGGGGGATACCGAGGGGGAGAACGCGTGGCTTGAGGGGCAAAAGGAGAGGGCGATCGCCGAGGCGATCGCACTGTCGGTCGCAGAGCGCTTCTCACTCGACCCCGCCGATCTTCGCGTGCAGGTCTCGCTCGTCGGAGAGACGGATGCGCCAAGCATTGAAAATGTGAAGTTATATTTACATAACGATGCGTCACACGCAGATCTTTCGGGCATTTTGCGCTATCTTCAAAACAACTACTGTAAAAGCTGTGAGGTAATACCGTATGCAAAGGAATAAGGGAAATCTGATCTTCAAGCGTCTTGCGGGACTAAAGGGAAAATGGGCGATGCTCTTGCTTTTGGTGCTGGCGATCGTGTGTCTTTTGTACGGAAGCACGGTCACGCAGAAAAAGAGCGAGAACGCGGCGACGCGCGATGCCGGCGCGGCGCAGGAATATCGCAAGGAGTTGGAGGAGGAGCTCGCGTCGCTCCTCGGCGAGGTCAAGGGCGTGGGGCGCGTGCGCGTATTTCTCACGCTCTTTGCGTGTGAGGAATACGTGTATGCGGAAAACGAGAGCGCAAGCGGCAAAAATTACGCGACGGTGGGAGGTGACGCGCTGCTTTTGTCGGTCAGAATGCCGAAGGTCGCAGGGGTTGCCGTGCTGTGCGACGGGGCAAGCGACCCCGAGGTGCGGGCGTCGCTTGTCAACCTGCTTTCCGCCGCGCTCGATATTCCGAGCCATCATATTGCGGTCTCTCCGTTAAAAAAGGAATAATCCGCAGGATGGGCGCGTATATATGAAACACAGAATTTAAGTGGAGGATATTATGACGAAAGTAAAACTTTTTGGAAAGAGCGGCGCGCTTGCAAAATTCGGTCGCAGAAACTGGATCATCGTGTCCGCAGTGCTTCTGATCGGCGTTGCGGTATATCTCAATTACCTGTGGTTCTACGATCCCGTTTCAAACATCGGCTACGGTGACAACAACATGGACGACAATTACGCAAGCGGTGACAGCACGCCAAACGACGACAAGGTAAGCACGGAGGACAGCTACTTCACCTCTGCCGCACTCTCCCGCCAGAACGCGCGTGACGAGGCGCTTGAGGTCCTGCAGTCGGTCGTGACCAGCGAGGATGCGGAGGATACCGCGAAGAGCGACGCGCTGGAGGAGATCTCGAAGATCGCGCTTGCCATTCAGAACGAGGCGAACATCGAGACACTCGTGAGCGCAAAGGGCTTTGAGGACTGCATCGCCGTGATCAGCGGTGATTCGGTGAGCGTCATCGTCAAGCAGGCAGACCCGCTCGTTGCCTCTCAGGTCGCGCAGATCTACGAGATCGTCTATAACGAAACGGGAATTTTGCCCGCAAACGTCAACGTAATACAAAAATAAAGAAAAAAGGGACGCAACCGTCCCTTTTTTTCTTGACAGAGCGCTTTATGTGTGATAAAATAACAACAAGCAACGCATTTGATAAAAAAGTGAGGTAACCGTTATGTCAGAAAAGCTGAGAGTGGGTATCGTCGGTGCGACCGGTATGGTCGGTCAGCGCTTCATTACCCTTCTGGAAAATCACCCTTATTTTGAAATTCACGCGCTGATCGCAAGCCCCCGTTCCGCGGGCAAGACCTACGCCGAGGCGGTCGGTGACCGCTGGAAGCTCGCGGCACCGATGCCGTCGCTCGTTAAGGATATGGTCGTTCTCTCCTCGGAGGAGGTAGAGAAGATCGCAACGCTCGTCGACTTCGTGTTCTGCGCCGTTGATATGAAGAAGGACGAGATCCGTGCGCTGGAGGAGCGCTACGCGAAGGCGGAGATCCCCGTCGTTTCGAACAACTCCGCCAACCGCTGGACGCCCGACGTTCCGATGGTCATTCCCGAGATCAACAACGACCACATCAAGGTCATTGAGGCACAGCGCCGCCGTCTCGGCACCAAGATCGGATTCATCGCCGTCAAGCCGAACTGCTCGATCCAGAGCTACGTGCCGATGCTTTCCGCGTTGATGCAGTATAAGCCGAAGACCGTCGTCGCCACCACCTATCAGGCGATCAGCGGTGCGGGCAAGACCTTCCGCGAGTGGCCCGAGATGATCGACAATGTCATCCCCTACATCGGCGGTGAGGAGGAGAAGAGCGAGCAGGAGCCGCTCCGCACCTGGGGTAAGATCGAAAACGGCGAGATCGTCAAGGCTGACGGTCCCGTGATCACGACGCAGTGCATCCGCGTGCCCGTCAGCGACGGTCACACCGCGGCGGTCTTCGTAAGCTTTGAGAACAAGCCCACCAAGGAAGAGATCCTTGAGGCTTGGAAGAATTACAAGGGACGTCCGCAGGAGCTGAAGCTTCCCTCGGCACCCGAGCAGTTCATTACTTATTTTGAAGAGGATAACCGTCCGCAGGCAAACCTTGACCGCAACCTTTACGGCGGTATGGGTGTCAGCGCGGGACGTCTGCGTGAGGATAGCGTGTACGACTACAAGTTCGTCGGTCTTTCCCACAACACCCTGCGCGGTGCGGCAGGCGGTGCCGTGCTGATCGCGGAGCTTCTTTACAGAGAAGGATATATCGTTAAAAAATAATGCAACAAGGGCGCGTCTGTGAATAGAAAGCAGACGCGCTTTTTGAAAAAAAGGAGAACCGTATGATCGAAATTAAAAACGTATGTAAGACCTATCGCCCCAAAAAGGGCGTCCCGGTCAAGGCACTTGATAACGTCAGCCTGAAGTTTGAGGACAGAGGAATGGTCTTTATCCTCGGTAAGTCGGGAAGCGGTAAGTCGACGCTGCTCAACGTGCTCGGCGGTCTTGACCGCGCCGATTCGGGCGAGATCATCATCAAGGGAAAGTCCAGCAAGAGCTTCTCGCAGTCGGACTTTGACAGCTACCGCAATACCTTCATCGGCTTCATTTTCCAGGAGTATAACATTCTGCAGGAATTCAGCGTGGGTGCAAACATTGCCCTCGCGATGGAGCTGCAGGGGAAAAAGGCAACGAACGAGGCACTCAACAAGATCCTCGATGAGGTCGATCTTTCGGGCTACGGCAACCGCAAGCCGAACGAGCTCTCGGGCGGTCAGAAGCAGAGGGTCGCCATCGCGCGTGCGCTGATCAAGGAGCCGCAGATGATCATGGCGGATGAGCCGACGGGTGCGCTTGACTCGAACACGGGTAAGCAGGTATTCGACACGCTCAAGAAGCTCAGCCGTGAGAAGCTCGTGCTGATCGTTTCGCACGACCGCGACTTTGCCGAGCTTTACGCTGACCGCATCATCGAGCTGAAGGACGGGCAGGTCATCTCCGACGTCAGCAAGACTGCCATTGCCGCAGACCGTGTGAGCGAGGGCATCAGCGTCATCGAGGATAAGGTCATCCATATCAAGAAGGGCTACCGCCTGACGGAGGCGGACCTTGCACGCATCAATTCCTATATCGAAAAGGCGGACAGCGACACGCTGATCTCGATGGACAGCGAGAAAAACGGCGAGATCCGCAAGGCGATCAAGATCAACGACGACGGCGACAAGGACGCCTTCCTTGACACGAAGGAGGAGGACGTCAGGCTGAAATCCTACACGGCGGCAGACAGTAAGCTGATCCGCTCGCGCCTGCCCTTCAAAAACTCCCTGAAGATCGGCGCATCCTCGCTGAAAAGCAAGCCCGTGCGCCTGATGTTCACCGTCTTTCTGTGTCTCGTTTCCTTCGCACTGTTCGGACTTGCCGATACGGTCGGCTCGTACGATAAGTACGACACCTTCACGCAGTCGATCATCGACGGAGATATCCGCTCCGCCGTCTTTAAAAAGCATATTCAGGACGAGTACGGCTACAACATGGCGGTCAAGATGAACGACGCCGACGTTGCGACGATCATTCGCGACACGGGCGTTGCCGTCGTTCCCGTCTATACGGGCTCCAGCTCCTGGGAGGACGGATTGCGCTTCACCCAGAGCATTCACGATCCGAGCGCGCTCAACACACAAAACGGCTCGTCCTACTATATGGCGACTACGGTCGGCTTTGCCGAGATCGGGCGCGATACGATGGAAGCGCTCGGCGGCTCCCTCGTCGCGGGCAGAATGCCTCAGGCTGACGACGAGGTCGTGATCCCGACGTACGTCTACGAGCATTTCAAGCTGGCGGGTCTGCGCTACTACGATCAGACGGAGGGCGACGTGACGCTGAAGGCAGAGGATATTACGGCTCCCGACAGCGTTATCGGTAAGATGATCCGCTTCGACAACAACCAGGGCGGCTCCTTCCAGCTGAAGATCGTCGGCGTGATGGAGACGAACTTCGATTCCTCGGCATACGACAGCTTCAAGCCGAACAGCGACGGCGGCTCTCAGGGCGGCGGCAACGAGGTGATGGATTACATCAAGTATTCCGAGATGAGACAGCGGCTTCTGTACAGCATCCACAGCCTTTGCATCATCAACGACGGTGCGCTGGAGGGGCTGATCGAAAACACGGCGGCAAGCGGTACGGTCTATCGGCTCGGCATCGGTCTGCAGAACTCATGGCTCCATTTCTACAGCGGCAACAGAGGAACCTCTACGAACCGCGTGGCAAAGCTCTCCGAGCTTACCGATAAGGGGATCATTCAGTGGGTCGACGGCGAAAAAACGACGCTCGCCTACGGTGAGATCATCGTTCCCTACGCCAACCGTTGGGATGAGTACGGCAGTTCGTTTGGCGCGACCATCTCAAAGAATACGTTCGAGCATCTGCAAGCAACCTACGGGTACACCAATTCGGAGGCATCGATCGAAACGCTCATGTGGGATCTTCAGTCCTACGTCTTTGCAAAGCAACCGTTGCCGACCTCCGCGGAGTTTGAGCAGGCGGCAAGCGAGTGGTACGGCGGTACCACCGTAGATGAGAATCAAAAGCGCGAGTATTACAATATGTACCTCAATAACGAGGGATACAGAGAAAACAAATACGGCGACAAGAGCGGCTACGAGCTGATGTACGAAGTGATCCTCGACGTCTTCCAGCGAGAGGGGGTCAAGGGCGGCGACATTGCCCCCTCGGGCGAGCTCTCCTACCACAACGAGAATACCCATCAGTACGCTGATGAGGATAAGAGCTACAAGGTCGTCGGCTACTACCTGCCGGGTGCTGAGAGCTCGTACAGCTACGACGGCGGTGAAACCTGGCATCTGCCGAGCTTCAACGAGTCGGGAAGTGCGGCGGTGATCGTCTCCGACGAGCTGTACGGATATCTGACCGCGGGCAGTGACGCGATCTGGGGACTTGCCCTCGGCACGATGCCGAGCAGGCATTCGGATATCTACGACCTCGTCGAGTACAACTACACGCCGAACGACCAAAGCGAGCTGTATATGCTGCAGAACGAGGCAAGCTTCTATCTTGACACCGTCAACGATATCATCGAGATGCTCTCGCAGGTATTCCTCTACGTCGGTCTGTTCTTCGCCGTCTTTGCGGCGCTGATGCTCTACAATTTCATTTCGGTATCCATTAACTACAAGAAGCGCGAGATCGGTATTCTGCGCGCGGTGGGTGCGAGAAGCAGCGACGTCTTCGGCATTTTCTTCAACGAGAGCATGATCATCACGCTGATCAACTTCGTGCTGGCGTCCGTGGTGTCGACCGTGACGGTCTTCTTCATCAACGGCTACTTGCGCAATGAGTACGGCTTCGCACTCACGGTCCTCAATATCGGAATCAGGCAGTATCTGTTGATCCTCGGCGTGGGTATCCTCGTCGCCTTCATCGGATCCTTCTTACCCGTTATGAAGATCGCAAGAAAGCGTCCGATCGACGCCATTCAAAACAGATAAAAAAGGGCTCTGCCGTGCAAGCGCACGGGGGGGTTTTGTAAACGAAGATTTACATTTTCTCTTTTTCCCTCTGATTTCTTGACAATAGAACGAAAATGTAGTATACTGTACCTACGATTTTTAAAGCGGAGGAACGCTATGCAAATTACCATCGTTGGCGGCGGTAAGCTCGGCGAATCTGTTGCGCGACAGCTGCAGGCAGAGGGACACGAAATTACCGTTGTAGATAAAGAGGAGGACGTCATTTCTCAGCTCAGCAACACGCTGGACGTGATCGGATACGTGGGCAACGGTGCCTCCTATTCGGTTCTGCGGTCGGCGGGCGTCGAAAGCAGTGATCTTCTGATCGCGCTGGCGGAGACCGATGAGGTCAATATGCTGGCTTGCCTTGCGGCACATAAGCTTGGCGTAGAGCATACGATCGCACGTGTGCGCGACCCCGAGTACGATGATCATCTGTACGTTCTGCGTGAGGATCTCGGTCTTTCCATGACCGTTAATCCCGAGAAGGCGGCGGCAGAGGAGATCGCGCGTATTCTGCGCCTGCCCTCGGCAACGCACGTGGAGCTTTTTGCAGGCGGCCGTGTCGAGCTGATCTCGATCCGATTGCCGAGCGGGAACATTCTTTGTGACGGACTGAAGCTCTCGGAATTTTCGCAAAAGCTCGACGTGACCGCGCTGATCTGCGCCGTAGAGCGCAACGGCGAGATCGTGATCCCGGGCGGCGATTTCGTACCGCTCGCAGGCGATCTGCTGTATCTTGCAGGCTCGCCGAAGGAGATCGAGGCAGTCTTAAAGCGGATCGGTTTGCTCGCACACCGCGTTGAAAACGTGATCATTGCGGGCGGTGGCCGCGTTTCCTATTACCTTGCCGAGGAGCTTTTACGTAAGGGCGTCAAGGTAAAGATCGTTGAGCGTGACGTGGAGGTGGCAGAGGAGCTTGCCGAAAAGCTGCCCCGCGCCGTCATTCTGCAGGGAGATGCTGCGGATTACGAGCTGCTCTCTGAGGAGGGGCTGAACCGCACCGATGCCTTCGTTGCACTGACGGGGCTTGACGAGGGCAATATTCTTTCCGCGATCTACGCAGGGAAGCACAACGTGCCGAAGGTGATCGCGAAGATCAATAACGAAAGCCTCGCCTCACTCGTAAAGGACGAGAGTCTTGAGACCATCGTTTCGCCGAAGGTGGTTACGGGCAACGATATCTGCCGCTACGTGCGTGCAATGGCGGCGCGCTCCTCCGAGGGGAACGTGCTTTCGCTCTATAAGCTTGCAGACGGGCGCGTCGAGGTATCGGAATTCCGTGCCGTTGCGGGAATGGACGGGCTGCTCGGCATTCCGCTTCGCGATCTGAAGCTGAAAAAGAACATTCTGATCGGCTGTCTTGTCCGCGACGGACAGGCGATCGTGCCGCACGGTGTGGATGAGATCAAAGAGGGCGACTTCGTTCTCGTCGTCTCGCGTGAGATCATTCTGAACGAGCTTTCGGATATTCTGGAGGATCGCTGATGAACCGTCGGATGTCGTTTTTCATTCTCGGCAAGATCCTCCTGATCGAGGCACTGCTGATGCTTCCGTCGGTGGCTGTCGGGCTGATCTATCGCGAATACGATGCGATCCTTTCCTTTTTGCCGTCGATCGGTATTCTTCTGACGCTCGGACTGCTCTCTCGTCTGCTTCGTCCGCGTGATACCGCGATCTATGCGAAGGACGGTTTCGTCGTCGTCGCGCTTGCGTGGATCCTGCTTTCCGCCTTCGGTGCGATCCCCTTCGTGCTTTCGGGGGCGATCCCCTCTTATATCGACGCCTTTTTTGAAACCGTTCCGGGCTTTACGACCACGGGGGCAACGATCCTTTCCGACGTGGAGGCGTTGCCGAAGTGTCTTTTGTTCTGGCGTAGCTTCTCACACTGGATCGGCGGTATGGGCGTGCTGGTTTTCGTGCTTGCCGTAGTGCCGATGTCGGGCGACCGCACTCTGCACCTGATGCGTGCGGAGGTCCCGGGACCGACGGTCGGTAAGCTCGTTCCGCAGATGCGCAAGACCGCGCGGATCCTTTACGCGGTATACGCCGTGATGACCGTGATCCTCATCGTCTTTCTTCTGTTTGGGAAAATGCCGCTGTTCGACGCCATCTGCCACGCCTTCGGTACGGCTGGTACGGGCGGCTTCAGCATCAAGAATGCGGGGATCGCATTCTACGACAGTGCATATATTGACGTCGTGATTTCGGTGTTTATGATCCTGTTCGGCATCAACTTCAACCTCTACTATCTCATCCTGATCGGCAGGGTGAAGGAGGCACTTCGCAGTGAAGAGCTGCGCAGCTTCCTTTTGATCGCGCTTGCGGCGACCGCGGCGATCTTTGCCAACACCTATCATATTTATCATTCGGTCGGTACGACGCTGCGCCACGCCTTTTTCCAGGTTTCGTCTATCATATCGACCACGGGCTACACATCGGTCGATTTCGCAAACGTCTGGCCGATTTTCTCGCAGGGCATCCTCGTGCTTCTCACCGTCAGCGGTGCTTGTGCCGGCTCGACCGCGGGCGGTCTTAAGGTCGGCAGGATCGGTCTTTTGTGCAAGAGTGCCTTTCAGGGCGTCCGCAAGGCGATCCATCCCCGTGCGGTCACGCCCGTCCGTTACGAGGGTAAGCCCGTGGACACCGCCGTGATCCACAGCACGCTCGTCTATTTCGTGCTGTATATGCTGATCATTTGCGCTTCCACCCTGCTTCTTTTGCTCGACACGGGCGATTTCACCACTGCCCTGACCGCAGAGCTGACCTGCATCAATAACGTCGGTCCCGGGCTTTCTGCCGTCGGACCGACGGAAAACTTCGGCTTCCTCCACGGTGCGGCAAAGCTCTTGCTTTCGCTCAATATGCTCATCGGACGACTTGAGATCTTCCCGATGATCGTTCTTTTCTCGCCGAGCGTATGGCGCAGAAACGTAAACTAAAGTATACAAAAAGCCTTCCCAAATCCTGTTTGGGAAGGCTTTTTGATTTGCAGATATCAGAGTGCTTTTCCGTCCTTATCAAAAAGAGGAAGCGGCGCGAGTGCAATCACGTCCGCGCGGTTGATCGCGTCGCCCTCAGCGAGAACTGCCATCTTGCCGGCAACCGTACCGCCCGACGCGGTGACCAGATGCTCAAGCGCCTCGAGCGATGCGCCCGTGCTGATGACGTCGTCCACGATCAGTACGCGCTTTCCCTTCATATACTCGGCGTCATAGCCGTCGAGATAAAGGGTCTGGCGTGCGCTCGTGGTGATCGACTGTACCTCGTACTTCTTCACGTCGCGCATATAGAGCTTCGGCGACTTGCGCGCCAGAATGTAGCGGTTCACACCCATATGATGTGCCATTGCATAGACGAGCGGAATGCCCTTCGACTCTGCCGTGATCATCACGTCGTGCGGGGGTGCGATCTCAGCGAGCTTCTTCGCGCAGTGCTCGGTCAGCTCAACGTCGCCGAACATCACGAATGCGGCAATGTTCAATTCACCCGAAAGCGGACAAAGCGGCAACTCCCTCGTCAGTCCCGCGATATCGATTTTGTATACCATGGTAAAAAACTCCTTTTATTGTTTTTTTCACCATTAGTATACAGCAAACCGTGGGAAAATTCAAGGGGGTTGCCGCTTTTTTTAACGATCAGTAGTAAAAACGGTGTGCGCCGATGCGGAAGGCAAACGGCCGTGCGCGGTCGATCCAGTTCGTCGTCGATGCCGTCGGCTCGTAGAAAAAGAGGATCGCGTCGGAGACGGTGTAGCCCTCAAGGCAGATCTTTGCCGCGATCACCGACAGATAGTAGGGGCTCTTGTAGATCGCGCCCGTTGCCGCAGGGGTGAACTGCGTGCCGTGCTTGAAATCGAAGATGACACCGTATACGGTGTTTGGAAACTCCTTGCTCGCCACGCGGTTCTGCACAACGTTGCCGACCGCGATCTGACCGATCAGCGGCTCGCCGCGGCTTTCTGCCGAAATGATGCGGGAGAGCCAGTAGAGCTCGTCGGCATCGTAGTAGGTGCTGCCGTGCTCAAGTGCCACGACCCTGCCCGTGAGCGATGCCGAACGCGTGGCGTCATCCCAGCCGACCGTGAGCGAGAGCGTTTTCGCTAAAAGGCGGATCGGCGCGTAGAAGCTGCCGTCCGAGAGGATCACAAGCGGCGTATCGGTGTAGAGATAGCGATCGTTTGCGATCAGATAGCGTGCGCCGTCGGTCGCCGTCAGCGACAGCCCGCCGCCCGTTACGGTCGCCGTGCGCGTTGCCGCGTGATAGCTGATTTTGACGTCGGCGTGCGCGTCGTAAAAGGCGCGCAGAGGAACGAAGGTCGTGCCGTTGATCAGGCGTCCCTTCAGCGTACTGCCGTCCTTTGCGGCGACCTTGATCTCCTCGTATGCGTCAACCGCTTTGTTCTTCACACTGCTCGGTATGTAGCTGATGCTGGTTTTCGCATCGGCTCGCAGAGAAAGTGCGGCGGCGAAGGGAAGCATCAAAAGCAAGGCAAGCATCAGCGCCCCGAGCTTTCGCGTTCGTTCTTTCGTGAAATGCATAGCATTTTCTCCTTTCGTGAATTTAAGTGGGCTTTAGCTACCGGTGTATCCTTGCCACTCTATCCTGATTATAGCATAGGGACAGGAAGCTCTCAACCCGCAAAATACGGTTGGCGCGGCAGGGGTTGGAAAAAGAGCTGCCTTTTTAGAAATGCACGCCATTTTTGGAGGATATTCACAGGCATAAAACCCCGACATATGATGAAATTGGAAACCCGAAAGGAGGATGCTATGAATATGAATCAAACTCCGCCCTGCGGCGGATGTAATCAGAATAACGGCACGCCCTGCACGCCGCAAAGCGGCGCGCTCCCCGTGTCGATGCCGAGTCTTGCGATGGTCTACACGCCAAAGCAGGTATTCGAGGGGCTTTACAGCCCTGCCGAGGGACTCTCCCACGGTACGATCTTCAAGGCACTCGATCTCCCCATCCTGACCACGGGAGGCTTCGATTATGAATAATATGAATCAACGGCAGGGAAGCGGCACCGAAGCGACCTTGCTTTCCGAGATCCGCGCGCTCTCCTTCGCATGCCTTGAAACTGCGATGTACCTGAACGCGTATCCCGACAACCGCACGGCACTCCGCTACTTCGACGAGTGCCGCGATCGCCTCGGTGAGCTGACCGAGACCTATGAGGAACGCTACGGTCCCCTCACGCAGAAGGCCGCCGGCAAAAACGGCAGCTGGGATTGGGGCGACACCCCATGGCCCTGGCAGAAGAAGGAGGATTGACCTATGTGGATCTATGAGAAAAAACTGCAATACCCCGTCAAGATCGCGACCCCGAACGCCGCGTATGCGAAGATCATCGTGTCTCAGCTCGGCGGCCCCGACGGCGAGCTGGGCGCATCGACCCGCTATCTCAATCAGCGCTATTCGATGCCCGACGGCAAGGTCATCGGTATGCTGACCGATATCGGCACCGAGGAGCTGGCACACCAGGAGATGATCGCCGCGATCCTGTATCAGCTCACGCGCGATCTGACGCCCGAACAGATCAGGGAGGGCGGCTTCGACGCCTACTTCACCGATCACACCACGGGCGTTTATCCCACCGCCGCCGCAGGCTTCCCGTTCACGACCGCCTCGATCGCCGTCAAGGGCGACCCGATCACCGACCTGAACGAGGACCTCGCCGCAGAGCAAAAGGCGCGTACCACCTACGACAATCTTCTTCGACTCGTTGACGATCCCGACGTGCGCGACGTCCTGAAATTCCTGCGTCAGCGTGAGGTCGTTCACTACCAGCGCTTCGGTGAGGCGCTCCGTATGACGACCGACAAGCTGAACTCCAAAAACTTCTACGCCTGCAACCCCGCCTACGACAAGGTCTGTCCCCTGAAATAACCCCCGCAAAGCCGCTTGTAAACCTTTGTTTACAAGCGGTGTTTTTTGTTTTGGGGAAAAATTCAAAAAATCTTGCATTTTACCACGGTTTGTGTTATATTGAAATTATATATAAGTATAAGGAGAATCAAAATGAATCCCGAGCTTGAAATAAAAATGTTATCCTCGCTTGCAAAGGTCTTTCCCGACCGCATCTACGGCGGTGAGGAGAAGGAGACTGTGGCGGCGGCAGGGCAGGAGATCTCTTTCCAGCTCGCGATGCGCCGTATGGTCGAAACGCACTATTCACAGCGTGACTACACCGTGACGGTCGACTCCGCGCTTTCGGAATATATTACGCTTTCGCGCGTGGGCTACGTGCCGTCGGAGCTGCCCGCATATCCCGACGAGGGCTGGTACGACGATCACTATCTGACGCTTGAGGCAGGTCTTTTCCCCGACCCGCTTTTCCCGATCGAAAACGGCGTCTTCCGCGTGGCGCAGGTCAAGTGGCGTTCGCTCTGGGTATCGGTCAAGCTGCCCTCGACGGTTGCCGCGGGCGTATATCCGATCACCTTGAGGATCACCGAGGGGGATAAGGTCGAGGAGCTTACGTACACCCTCACCGTCAAGCCCTTCGCTCTGCCCGCGCAGAGTCTGACCTTCACGCAGTGGTTCCACACCGACTGCATTGCCGACGTGCATCACGTTCCGATCTACTCCGAGGAGCACTGGACGCTGATCGGCAAGTATCTGCGGATGGCGGCGGACCACGGTATGAATATGATCTACACCCCCGTGCTGACTCCCGCACTCGACACCGTCGTTGGCGGTGAGCGTCCGACGGTACAGCTCGTCGGCATCAAAAAGAGCGGGGACACCTACGAATTTGATTTCACAAAGCTCGAGCGATTCGTGCGTATGGCACAGGCGTGCGGCTATAAGGACTTTGAGATCAGCCATTTCTTCACCCAATGGGGCGCGCACTTTACGCCGAAGGTGGTGGCTGAGATCGACGGCAAGGAGGAGAAGATCTTCGGCTGGCAGGTTCCCGCGGACAGCCCCGCGTACGCCGAATTTTTAAGACAGCTCGTGCCCGCACTGACCGAGAAGCTCGTCTCCCTCGGCGTATCGAAGGATCACGTTTACTATCACGTATCCGACGAGCCGAGCTTTGCACATTTGGAAAGCTACAAGAAGGCAAGCGAGGCGCTCATCCCTCTGATCGACGGCTGTCACCATATGGACGCGCTCTCGAAGATCGACTTCTATCGGGAAAATCTCGTCGAGCTTCCCGTCGTTTCCACCAGCCACATCGACCCCTTCCTTGATGCGAGGGTTGAGGGGCTTTGGTGCTACTACTGCTGCAGTCAGGCGTTTGAGGTCGCAAACCGCTTCTTCGGTATGCCCTCCTCGCGCAACCGCATCATCGGCGTACAGCTTTACAGATACGGCATCAAGGGCTTCCTTCATTGGGGCTATAACTTCTATAACACACAGCTGTCCGTGCGCAAGATCGATCCCTACCGTGTGACCGACGCGGGTGCGGCGTTTCCCTCGGGCGACGCCTTCAGCGTCTATCCCTATGAGGATGACGTGATCCCGTCACTTCGCATCAAGGTGTTCAAGAACGCGCTTGAGGATATGCGTCTGCTTGAGCTGCTGGAGGCGAAGATCGGGCGTGACGCCGTAGTCGCCGCGATCGACCGCATCGCGGGCGAGACGGTCACCTTCCGCAAGTACCCGAAGGACGACGCATTCTTCACGCGGCTCTACGACTATATCTTCGAGGCGCTCGAGGCGTGATGCGCGTTAAGACCGAACGGCTGACGCTCCGCCGATTGAAAACGAGTGACTGGCGCCGCCTCCTTTGGCTGGATGCCGATTTTTCCGCATCCCCCTACGCGGCGTACGATCTGCCGTGGCCGAAGGATCGGCGCGGCATCAAGAGCCTCACGCGGCAATTCGTTGACACGCAGCTCTTTTTCGCGATCCTCTTGGGTCGCAGAATGATCGGTTACGTTTGCTTTTGCGAGGAGGACGGCGCGTACGACGTTAGCTATCTGATCCATTCGGAGCATCAGGGATGTGGATATGCGAGTGAGGCGCTTGCATCGGCGCTCGTATACGTGGCAAGGACAGAGCCTGTTTTGCGTTTTACCGCGATGAGCGCCGATGGGAATCTTCCGTCCAAAAAGATTCTCGAGCGCTTTGGGTTTTGCGAAAGGGAACGGATGCCGATCTCTCTGCGAAGGGATGAAAACGGCGACCCCGTCACCTTTGAAACGATCGTTTTTGAGCTTCCCGTTAAAAAAATTGAAAAAGAGGAGAAGTTATGAAGCTGACCAAGCTGTTTGAGGGAGAGGGACTTTCCCTATCCTTCGAGGTATTTCCGCCGAAGACCGACACCGCCTTTGAGAGCGTGAAGGAGGCAACCGAAGAGATCGCGCGCCTTCGCCCCGCCTTTATGAGCGTGACCTACGGTGCGGGCGGCGGCACCAGCCGATATACACTCGACATTGCGAAAAATATCAAGGAGCGCTACGGCGTGCCTACGCTGGCGCATCTGACCTGCGTTTCTTCCACCCGTGAAACCGTGAGGGCACGGATTGCCGATATCAGGGCGGCGGGCATTGAGAACGTGATGGCTCTGCGCGGAGATATTCCGAAGGAGCTTGAGGGCGCCGACCGCAGCGGCTGGGATTATCTGCACGCCGTTGAGCTGGTGCGCGAGCTGCACGCGGCAGACCCCGCGCTTTGTATTGGCGGCGCTTGCTATCCCGAGGTGCATCCCGAGAGCGAAAACCAAAAGGAAGATATCCGCCACCTGAAGGAAAAGGTGGATGCGGGCTGCTCCTTTCTGACGACGCAGATGTTTTTCGACAATAACCTTTTGTACAATTTCCTTTACAAAATACGTGAGGCGGGAATTACCGTACCGATCATCCCGGGCATAATGCCGATCACCAACGGCAATCAGGTCGAGCGTGCGATCAAGCTCTCGGGCTCCTTTATGCCCCAGCGCTTCAAGGCGCTCGTCGATAAATTCGGAACGACCCCTGCCGCGATGAAGCAGGCGGGCATCGCCTACGCGACCGACCAGATCATCGATCTGTATGCCAACGGCATCAAAAACGTGCACGTCTATTCGATGAACAAGCCCGACGTTGCGGCGGCAATTCAAAGAAATCTGTCGGATATTCTCGGAAAATGACAAGCTTTGTTTACACAAAAAGCTACGACGCACCGCCGATCAACGAAAAAGAGATCCTTCGGTATGCGGGTGTGCGCGGCGACGGTGCCGCGCTTTTGCCGCTTGTGCGCGAGTGTCTTGAGGAGATCGGGGATCAGCTGATCTATAAGGTCTGCTACTGCGAGACCGACGCCGCGACCGACGGCGACACCGTCTCACTTGGCGGGCTGACGGTCAAATCAAGTGGCCTTTCCCGAAGCCTTTCGGGATGTCACGGCGCGATCCTCTTTGCCGCGACGGTCGGCATTGCGGTCGACCGTCTGATCTTACGCTATGAAAAGCTCTCACCGACCAAGGCGCTTTTCTTCCAAGCCATCGGTGCGGAGCGCATCGAGAGCCTGTGCGACGAAGTCGTCGCACAAATGGGGCGGGAGAAAGCGGCGGCGGGCTGTCTTTTGCGCCCACGCTTCAGCGCGGGCTACGGAGACCTGCCGCTATCACTGCAGAGCGATCTGTTCGCCCTGCTCGAGCCTGCGCGGCATATCGGCGTAACGCTGAACGAAAGTCTTTTGATGACGCCGACCAAATCGGTGACGGCGATCGTCGGTTACTATAAAAAATAAGCTGTGGAGTAAGTATGAGGATCACGGATTTTTTAAAGGATCATCTTTTATATCTTGACGGCGGAATGGGAACGCTCCTTCAGGCAGAGGGGCTTTTGCCGGGCGAGCTGCCCGAGCGCTGGAATCTATCCCATCCCGAGGTCATCACGCGCATTCACCGCGAGTATTTTGACGCTGGCTCAAACGTGGTCAATACCAACACCTTCGGTGCGAACTGTCTGAAGCTTTCGGATGCGGAGCTTGAGGCGGTGATCTCTGCGGCGATCGACAACGCCAAGCGCGCGAAAGAGGAGAGTCGCGGCAAACAGCCGAAATGGATCGCCCTTGACATCGGACCGACAGGACGGATGCTCAAGCCCTACGGCGACCTTGATTTTGAGGACGCGGTCGAGATCTTTGCCAAGACCGTACGGCTTGGCGCACGCTACGGTGCGGATCTTGTCGTGATCGAGACGATGAACGACAGCTACGAGACGAAGGCGGCGCTTTTAGCGGCAAAGGAAAACAGCACGCTCCCCGTATTCGTTTCAAACGCGTACGGAGAGGACGGCAAGCTGATGACGGGTGCCGACCCCTTCGCGATGGTCGCAATGCTTGAGGGGCTGGGGGCTGACGCCGTCGGCGTCAACTGCTCGCTCGGTCCGCGTGCGCTGTTCGGCGTGGTCTCGGAGTATCTGAAATATGCATCCGTGCCCGTGATTTTAAAGCCGAACGCGGGTCTGCCGAAGGCGGTGGGCGGGCGGACGGTCTACGACGTCACGCCGAAGGAGTTTGCCGAGGACGTGGCGACGCTCGTCCGAGAGGGCGTGCGTATCGCGGGCGGTTGCTGCGGTACGACACCCGAATACATTACAGCAACGGTTGCCGCAACGAAAAATATGTTGCCCGTTCCGATCGCGCCGAAGAATATCACCTGTGTCTCCTCCTACACCCACGCGGTCGCGTTTGAAAACGCGCCGATCCTCATCGGTGAGCGCATCAATCCCACGGGAAAAAAGCGCTTCAAGGAGGCGCTGAAGGCAAACGATATCAATTATATCGTGAGCGAGGGGATCGCCCAACAGGAAAAGGGCGTACATATCCTTGACGTTAACGTGGGACTGCCCGATATTGATGAGGTCGCAATGCTGAGCACGGCGGTAAAGGAGCTGCAGGCGGTCATCGATCTGCCTCTGCAGATCGACACCACCGACGCGCGCGCGATGGAGGCGGCGTTGCGCCGCTACAACGGTAAGGCAATGATCAATTCGGTCAGCGGTAAAAAAGAAAGTATGGACGCCGTCTTTCCGCTTGCGAAAAAATACGGCGGTGTGATCGTTGCGCTGACGCTTGACGAGGATGGGATCCCCGAAACGGCAGAGGGGCGTCTTGCAATCGCGCGGCGCATTCTTTCCGCGGCGGCGGCGTACGGTATTGAGAAAAAGAATATCGTGTTCGACCCGCTTGCACTGACCGTCAGTGCCGACGGAAACGCCGCAAAGGAGACGCTCCGCGCCGTGCGCTTGATCCGCACGGAGCTTTCCTGTCACGTATCGCTCGGCGTTTCAAACGTATCCTTCGGACTTCCCGCAAGGGATCTGATCAACGGCACCTTCTTCGCGCTGGCACTCGCGGGCGGGCTTTCCGCCGCCATTATGAACCCCTATTCGGCGGAGATGATGAAGACCTATTACGCCTACCGCGCACTCGCGGGGCTTGACCCGAGCTGTGCCGATTATATCGGCTATGCGCAAAGCATACCGACCCCCGTCGCAGCTGCGGCGGCAGAGACGCCGAGGACACAGAAGGAGACCTACGCCTCAGAGCTTCAGCGTGCGATCGTCAAGGGTCTTTGCGAGCCCGCGGCGGCAATGACGGCAGAGCTGATCCGAACGGTCGAGCCGCTGTCGGTCGTGCAAAACGAGATCATTCCCGCGCTTGACTGCGTCGGCGTGGGCTTTGAGAAAAAGACGGTCTATTTGCCCCAGCTTTTAATGAGTGCCGAGGCGGCAAAATCCGCCTTTGAGGTCATCAAGGAGAATATGAAGGGCGGTTCCGCCGACCGCTCCGCCATCGTTTTGGCAACGGTCAAGGGGGACATTCACGACATCGGCAAAAACATCGTGAAGCTGATCCTTGAGAATTACGGCTTCCCCGTATACGATCTCGGACGCGACGTTGCGCCTGAGGTGATCGTTACAAAAACGCTGGAGCTGCACGCGCCGATCGTCGGGCTTTCCGCGCTGATGACGACGACGGTGCCCGCAATGGAGCAGACCGTCAGGCTTCTGCACGAAAAAGCACCCTTCGCCGGGGTCATCGTCGGCGGTGCGGTGCTGAACCCCGAATACGCCGCATCGATCGGTGCTGACTTCTACGCGAAGGACGCAATGGAGGCGGTACGCTGTGCCGAAAGGATCGATCGCGCACAGCAAGAATAAAAAAGGAGCCGTCTTAGGACATTTCAATGTTTGGATTTCGTTTTTTCTTCAATAGCATTCTGCAGGGCGGTGGGCTCGCGATGGACGCCTTTTCGGTCTCGCTTGCCAACGGCTTGCACGAGCCAAAGATGCATTACCGCAGGGTTTTCGAGATCGCGGGGATCTTTGCCGTCTTTCAGTTTTTGATGCCGCTGATCGGTTGGAGCTGCGTTTCAACCGTTGCGGAGCATTTCAAGGTGTTTGAAAGAGCAGTCCCGTGGATCGCGTTGATCCTTCTTTCCTTCATCGGCGGGAAAATGCTGTACGAGGGAATCAAATGCAAGGACTGTGAGGAGTGCGCACCCACGCTCGGCATTTCGGGTCTTCTTGTGCAGGGGATTGCAACCTCGATCGACGCGCTGTCGGTCGGCTTTACGATCGCACGGTACAGCTGGATCGAGGCGATCTGTGCCTGCCTTCTGATCGGTCTTGTCACCTTCCTGATCTGCACGGCGGGCGTTTTCCTCGGCAGAACGGGTGGAACGCGACTTTCGGGCAAGGCAGGGATCCTCGGCGGTTCGATCCTCATCTTCATCGGACTCGAGATCTTTATTACCAGCTTTTTTTAAGGGGTTGCTTTTACAACCCCTCTTTTTTTGTTTTATTTCGTCTGTTTTTTCGTGCATATCGCTCTTGAAAAAGGAATGAATCGTGGTAAAATGGAATCAAAGGGGTGATCAATTGAAGATTTTGAATTTTGGTTCTGCAAATATCGATCTGGTTTACTCGACGCCGCATATCGTAACACCCGGCGAGAGCCTGACGGCAAGTCAGATGGAGATCTTCCCGGGCGGCAAGGGGCTCAACCAGTCGATCGCGATCGCGCGGGCAGGGGCTTCGGTCTACCACGCGGGCTGTGTAGGTACGGACGGCGACTTTCTCATCGATCTGTTGAGCGATGCGGGCGTCGATACCTCGTACATTCAGCGCGTACCGCAGAAAAACGGACACGCCGTCATTCAGGTCAGTGCCGACGGAGAGAACTCGATCATCGTATATTCAGGCTCCAACGGTTGTGTGACCGAGGGGTATATCGACCGCGTGCTTCGCGACTTTGAAAAAGGGGATATTCTGCTTTTGCAAAACGAGATCTCCTGCCTTTCCTATGCGATCGACGTGGCGTACGCACGCGGAATGCAGATCGTTCTCAATCCCTCGCCCTTCAACGACGAGCTGAGATCGCTCGATCTTTCAAAGATCACCTATCTGATCCTGAACGAGGTCGAGGCGGCTGAATATTCGGGTGAGACCAATCCGAAAAAGAGCCTTGCTTATTTCAAGGCAAACTATCCCGATCTGCGCGTAATGCTGACGCTTGGCAAAAGCGGCTGCGTTTATCTCCATAAGGAGGAGCATTTCCACCCGCGCTTTGAGGTCACGGTGGTGGATACGACCGCCGCGGGCGATACCTTCACGGGCTATTTTCTCGCGGGGATCGCGGCAGGCGACCCGATCGATAAGATCCTGAAGACCGCCTCCTGCGCGTCCGCGATCGCGGTATCGTGTATGGGTGCGGCACCCTCGATCCCGATGCGCAGTAAGGTCGCAGTGGCGCTATCAACGCTTCCGCTTGCAAAGGACAGCGCGAAGGAACGCCTGCTGCGCGGTACGATCGAGGCGTACGTTAACGAGCATCTTTCTGACGCATCGCTCACAGGACTCGCCTCGGCACTCGGTTATTCTACGGTCTACTCAGGCGCGATCGCCTCTCGCTTGCTCGGTTGCTCCTTCGTTTCCTACCTGCAGGAAAAAAGGCTCGAAACGGCGCATACGATGCTCCTTGAGGGGGTGCTTTCGGTCGGCGAGATCATCAAAGCGGTCGGTTATGAGAACGAGAGCCATTTTCGCCGTCTGTTCCGCAAAAAATACGGAGAAAATCCAAAGACATATCGAAAAACAAGGGAGAAGCACAAATGAAAAGACGGTTGATCCTCGGCACGGACTTTTGGGAGGATTGTGACGATGCGGTCGCGATCCGACTCCTTTCCCGCGCGATCAAGCGCGGCGAGATCGATCTGCTCGCCATCGTGGTGAACACGGAGATGGAATGCACGGCGGCGGCGGTCGACGGACTTTTGCAAAGCGACGGCGTCAGCGGCGTGCCGATCGGCGTAGCACACGGTATCAGCGATTTTGCGGGTGTACACGGCTACCACGCACATCTGGCGCAGTACGCTGTCGATTACAAGAGCAACGCGCAGGCACTCGACGCGGTGAAAATGTACAGAAAGGCGCTCGCTTTGGCAGATGCTCCCGTTGAGATGATGGAGATCGGCTTTTTGCACGCGCTCGTCGAACTTCTTGAAAGCGGTCCTGACGAATACTCCGACAAAACGGGTATGGAGCTTGTCCGCGAAAAGGTCAAGCAAATGTGGATCATGGCGGGCAAATGGGACGTGGACAACGGATGGGAATACAATTTTGCCTTTACCGCGCGCACCCGCACCGCCGCGCATAAGCTGTGCGAGATCTGCCCTGTGCCGATCACCTTCCTCGGTTTTGAGGTCGGCGTTGACGTCATCAGCGGCGGCACGCTGAAGGAGGGCGACCCGTTGCGTGACGTTCTGATCGACCACGGCTCGCCAAACGGCAGATGCTCCTGGGATCCGATGCTCGTACAGCTTGCCCTGACGGGCGATATCGAGCGTGCGGGCTACCGCGCGGTACGCGGAACCGCCTCGGTCGACGAGGTCGGCGGCGGCAACCACTTCGTCCCCACCGAGGACGGACAGCACTGCTACGTCGTCAAGGTAAAGGACAACGATTATTATAAAGACACGATCAACGCGATCATCGCATAACGAAAAAGCACCGACTCAGTCGGTGCTTTTTATTTGCTTTGGTTTACATTCCTTCAAACTGATCCGCAAGCTGACGTGCTTTGCCGTCGATGCGATCTCGGTTGAAATCTTCATCTTGACTTCTCCTTGTGTATGATTGAAATGACAACGAATGTTTAAGTCAGTGAGAGGAAAGCTCTTTTCTCTTGTGCCGTCTGACGCGGTTGATATGCCGTTCAAAATCTCCGCCGTCGATCAGCTCTGCCAGCACCAGCTGAATATAGGTGGGCACGGTGCAGGAAAAGAAGCCGAGCTTTTTTTCAAACTGTGGAAGAAGCCGCCGCGGAAGCACCATATAGCCGACGCGGAGCGCGGGCGACACGGTTTTGGAAAAGCTGTTCATATAGATGACGTTTTGATCGGGCGAGCTGCCAAAGAGGGTATCGAACGCCTTTTTCGACATCGAAAACTCCGACTCAAAATCGTCCTCGATCAGATAGCGGTCGCCGCTGCCCGCAAAGCGCAGATACTCGTGCCGCTTGGAGGCACTCGCGGTGATGCCGCTGGGATAGCTGCGATAGGGCGTGATGTGCAGTACGTCGGCGCGCGAGGCACGCAGGGCGGCACTCTTGATCCCGTCAGCCCCCAGCGAAAGCATCTCAAGACTGACGTCGGCGGCGCGATAGACCTGCTCGATCTTCTTGTAGGACGGCGACTCTATGGCGTAAACGCGCGTGCGCCCGAGCAGCTCGACGGTGAGCGTGTAAAGATACTCCGACCCTGCGCCGATATAGATCTGATCGGGCTCGGCGAAAATACCGCGACTGCGCGCAAGGTAGCGCGCGATCGCGCCCCTCAGCTGCAAGCAGCCCGCATTCGGGGATCGCTCAAGGATCGCATCCCCGTAGCCGTTCATCACGGCGCGCATCGTCCGCGTCAGCACGGAGAAGGGAAAATCGGGCGTGCTTTCCGCAGGATGAGAAAGCGTCCCTTTGGACAAGGGTGTCTCGCTGTAAGCGGCAAAGCCTCCGTCGGGTCGAAAGCTGACGAAGTAGCCGCTGCGCTGTCGCGCCTCGACGTACCCCTCGTCGCAAAGCAGGGCGTAGGCATGCTCGACCGTCACGGTGCTGATGCCAAGCTCCTCGGCGATCGTCCGCTTCGACGGAATTTTTGTTTCGTAGGGATAAACTCCTTTTACGATATCGTCACGCACCTGTCGGTAAAGCTGTATGTATGCGGCAGAGGGATCCTCCTCACGAATGCTGTATTTCATTCAAATCCCCCCTTTTTGAGACCATTATACCCCCAAATCTGCAAGAAATCAAGAGAAATTCGTCTGCAATTTCACTTTTTTGGTTGAAAAAACCGACGCTTTATGCTATGATAAAAGCATCAAAACGAAAAGAGGTTCTGTGATGAAATTCGATTCCGTTAAGAAAAACCTTGAAAAACGCGGCTTTTCGGTATCCTGCTTTGAAAGCGCCGAGGACGCCGTTTCCTACCTTGATGCGCAAATCGACGGAAAAAGCGTCGGCATGGGCGGCTCCATGACACTGGATGCGATCGGTATCTACGATCGGCTGATCACGCACAACGAGGTGCATTGGCACCAAAAGCAGGGACGGGATGCGATCGCCGCGGCAAGCACCGCCGAGGTTTATCTTTCCTCTGCCAACGGACTCGCCGAAAGCGGCGAGATCATCAACATCGACGGCAACTGTAACCGCGTGGCGTCGATCCTCTACGGACACAAAAAGGTCTATCTCGTCATCGGCGAAAACAAGCTCGCGAAGGACTATGAGGCGGCACTTTGGCGCGCGCGCAACATCGCCGCACCGAAAAACGCACAGCGCCTCGGCCGTAAAACGCCCTGCGCCCTGCGCGGCGACCGCTGTTACGACTGTAACAGCCCCGAGCGCATCTGCCGCGCCCTCACCGTCCTGTGGGAGAAGCCCTCGACGGAGGATATGGAGATCGTCCTGATCGGCGAACCGTTGGGGTATTGAGTTAAATCGCAAAAAATAAAAGGGCATCGTTTGATGCCCTTTTTGGTGTGAGTGTTCATAACGAAGCTAATTGAAAAACATAAGTATTCATACCAAAGGTTGTTCATTACAGACAGGGAACTTTTGATATGCAAAAATTACAAGTAGTTCTCCACATTATTCGATATTAGCAAAACCTAAAATGTTAAACCGAGTAATCGTACCATCTCCAACAAATCGAATAAATCCTACACCATCCAGTGAGTATGTGTTGCTTTTTGAGGTAGAGCTTTGTATAGATATCAAATTGCCGTTAGAATCGTAAAATTTAATTGTGACGGGTTCTAAAGTGGTACAATCAAATCTGAAATTTTGAAGTTCATCCCCCTTATACTCGGTAATATAGTTACGAAGCTCGTCTATATTTAGATATATATCTTTGTATTTAAACCCTGTGAACACTGATTTGTCCAACCGAAACCAATAACTTGGATATATATTTGTATATGCCAGATTTGTTCTATCTGTAATAGTATTGCTACTTGATATATCAAAAAAGCTTCTATTTTCTTTTAACCATGAGTAGAAATTTTTTTCAACATCCTCGCCGTAAGCATTTGGGAGAACTTTGATGACCTCGCTGATCTCCAAACGATTAGATGTATTCTGCTTATATGGATTCTTTTCTTGGTATTTAGTAAACCACGAAGAATATTCACCATATACCTCATCCAAATAACGCATCAATCTAAATCCTACAGCATAATCAACATTAGATGCATACTTGCTTGGGAATCCGTTTTCATACCAATATGACAGTGGTTGGGAATATAAATGCTCATAACCGTCAGGCGAAATATCCATATTGGTTATTGTTTTTTCGGATGCTTTAAGATTATAGGCTATTTGGGGCTGATTCTCTTCCAAATATTTTATTGTCTTGTATGTATTATACTCTGCAAAGCCTTCTTGCAAGGTTTTGCAAAAATACCAACCGCTGTTATGGTTTTGTAGGACATGGCTTAATTCGTGTGCTATAGTATATCCTCCAGAAACAAACAAATCACCAGTGCTAATAACAACCGTGTTAGAATATGCATAAGCTCCATGAGTTTCCGAAACATAGCCGTTTTCGTTAGGCTCTTTAGTCCTTACTTCAATTGTAATTTTTCCGTATTTGGTTGTATTGTAAGTAAGCCCGGAAGCGGTTTGAAGCGCATCATAAAGTGTTTCCAAATAATATTCCAAATCACCTATCACATAAGTATGTGCATCCAACTTACAAACAAAATGCTCCGTTTCGATTTCTGTATATTCTGTTGTTATATATCCCGATTTAAACTGTGGTGGCGTAACAATTTCATAATCACAATTATTGCATTTGTTTGTTAATGCATCTATATCATGTTTTTCGGCAAGTTCATATTCACAGTTTGAACAAGCAAAAACATGGCCATCGATCTTAAAACTGCATTCTAAACTATGTTCAATCTTACCAACTTCCTTTTGCTCTACCAAAACGGCATTGCATTCGGAACAGTGACTTCCTTCGGTCAGACCGGTTTCGGTACATGTTGCCGCCTTTGCTTTGTCAATGACAATTTCATGTTCGCACTGACACGAACTTAATAGAATCACAAAAAGCAATAAGAGTACCGGAGTTAAGAGGCTGCTAAATCTTTTTTTCATAGGTGAAATCCCCTTTCGATTTCATAATGAGTACAAACAAAAACAACGCACGAAAATATAACTTGTTTTTAATTGTGTAGTTTAATTGTAGCATGTTTTAGACAAAGTGTCAATCTTTTCAAGAGAACAATACCACTTTAGCAAGCATAGCAACTGTAGTTACACTTGCTTGAAATCTTTGTACGCAAGGGCTTCCTCCTGAAAGAATTTTGCTATTAGCCCTTTGCTTTTTTTGAATTTGAATGCTATTTTTGCTTTTTGAAAGGAAAATCGAGTGATCATAACTCAAAATCGTTATGAACACTCGATATGGTCGGAGTGACAGGACTTGAACCTGCGGCCTCTTGGTCCCGAACCAAGCGCACTACCAAGCTGTGCCACACCCCGGAGAAATATGTGCGTTTTTCACGCGAATTGTATTATAACATACGCGTGGCGGATTGTCAAGATTATTTTTGAAAGTTCTTGACTTTTCTCGCTAAAATATTGAGGAAAAAGAAAAGCAAAAGGGCAACGTAGGTTGCCCTTTTGCTTTTAATCAAGTGCAAGGCCGAAGTAGGTTGGGGTGTCGGTGTCGTCGATCGGGCGGTACATGGAGAAGGGGTGCGCGCTGCCAGCGGTGCGGAAAACGCCGCGGTCGACGCCGAGGGTGTGGAGGATCGCGGGGGCTTTTGCGGTGTCGCCGAGCAGCTCTGCGGCGTGGAATACGCCATCCTCGGTGCGGCCTGCGAGCAGGAAGCCGTCGCCCGCGTAAAGCTCTGCCGTGGCGGCGAGGATCGCCATGCATTCATCGCCCTGAAGGACGCCGCCCTGCGGCAGATACGTGGGGCGAAGCGATGCATATTCGTCGGCAGTGAGCCGCTTGAGCGATACGCCGCGGGGGGCAGCATCGACCGTCAGGCGGTCGAGCGAGGTCGCGGTCCTGTAACCGATGCGCGCGTAGAAATCAAAGAGCGACGGCTCACTCGGCACAAGGAGCGTGCCGTGATAGCCGAGGGTATCCAGCCGCGCGTGCGCACTGTTCAAAAGGAGCGTGGCGAGTCCCTGCCCGCGGTAGCCCTTGTCGGTCGCGACGGCATAAACGTACGCGATCGCCTTGTCCCTATACTCGCACGGGAAAAAGTAGAGCGCGGCGGCAATGCGTCCGTCAACGAATACGCAGTGTGCGTTGTCGGGAGAAAAGATCCTTCCGAAAAAGAAGTCAAGAAATTCGTCGCCGTCGCCGAACGCCTCCCCAAAGAGGGCGCGAAGCGCGGGGATATGCTCTGCCGAGGGCGCACCCGCCGTCACGCTCAGATCCCTGCGCACGGCCCGGTATTTTTCGATCATATGATGCGGTCGGTAGCTCTCCTTTGCGCGGCGAAGGCTGGGAAGCCCCATATCCTCCTCACGGTCAAGGAAGCGCACGTCGGGATGCTTCTCTCTGATATAGCGCGCAAATTCGTAGTTGATGGCGGGATATGCGCCCTCAACGCTTGCCCGCGCCTTCTCAAAATGCACGTCGTAGGTGTCGTGTGAGAGTCGGCTGCCCATCGTCAGCGCAAGCACCTCGTCACCGTCAAGAAGCACGAGCCCTTCAAGCCCCAGCGCCGCATAATCGGATAGGGCAAGAGAGAGTGCGCGGTGCTCCATTTCATAGTCGCCGTCGGGATCGGTCGCCGCGCGGTCGGTATACCAATCCTCTGCCATTTGCCGCACGGCGGCAAAATCGGCATCCTCCAGCGGCAGAACACGGTAATCCGGATGCTCCTTCTGAAAGCGATACAGATGGTTGCGCTTTCCGTGATAGCGACGCCCCTTCAGCTCCGCAAGATCCTCGATCGCGTACACGTAGTCGTGCGAGGAGCGTGCATTGTAAAAGCAAAGGCGGTCGGGGTAGAGGGCTGTGAGCATCTCACGCTCGGGCTCCCTGATGCCGAACAGGCGGAAGGGGATGCCGCGCTCTGCGGCATCGGCGAAAAGCGCGTCGAGCGCCGCACGCTTGTCGCCGCCGCCGATGGGGAAGTGGTAGGCGGTATATTCGCCAAAGCGTGCGAGCGAGACGGCACAGCCGTCAAGATACGCGATGCTCTGCGTCCCCCAAAGATAGAGGTTGGCGAAGGAGCATTCCGCGCCGCGTGCGCCGTCTGCAAACAGACAGCGCTCATACGGCAGCTTATCGTGTAGGGTTATCGGTTGAAAATTGATCATAGTCCTTATTCTTGCACTTTCCGATTGTTTTACGTACATTTCAATTATATCCCTCACTTTGCGTTTTGTCAATTCTATATCCTTTGAAAAATGCGGAGAAATATACAAAAAGGGGGCTGCCTTTTTTCAAGACAGCCCCCTTTGGTTTGATAAGGGCTCGGCAGATTTAGAGGAAAATTCGTCGTTCTTCGTCCCGAAGGCGTATTTACATACGTCGAGAGGGCGAAAACGGCGAAAAAAATGGCATTCAATATTTGGAGAAATTCGTAAGAATTTCAACCTTACAATTTCCCAAACGATTACAAAGCGCAATAGAGTCAATTACCCTTTGTTCTTTTCGCCATTTTCGGTTTTACCTAAATGTGACAGCCCCTTTTGATTAATCAATGCTCATGTCGAGCTTAAATCGCATGATCTTGCGCAGGGTGTTCTTCGGGAATTCCTCGTCACGGACCTTGAGGATACCGATCTTCTTGTAGGGTACGGCGGTCTTGTTGTAAGCGTCAACATAGACCTTGAGGTGTGCGTGGATATCGGTGATGCCGTTCTTCTCGCAGTATTCCTTGTCGGGATAGACCTCGGCTACGATGGCGTTATGCTCCATACCGCGGCGACTCTGGCCCTCGTAAACGATGATGTCGATGACACCGGGGACTGCAACCAGCTCGTTTTCGATCTCCTCGGGATATACGTTTTTACCGTTGGAGAGAATGATGAGATTCTTCTTGCGTCCCGTGATATAGAGGATGCCATCCACGATCTTACCGTAGTCGCCCGTTCTGAAATAGCCGTCCTCGGTCATCGCGTCCTTCGTGGCTTCCTCGTCCTTATAGTAGCCGAGCATCACGTTCGAGCCCTTGACGAGGATCTCGCCCTCGCCGTCCTCGTTCGGCTCGTCGATCTTTACGGTGTCGATGTCAAGCACGTTGCCGACGCTGCCCTTGACGTTGTTTCTGCTTCTGTTGACGGCGACGATCGGAGCGCACTCGGTGATGCCGTAGCCGTTGAGGGTCGAAATGCCGATCGCTTCAAAGAACTGAATGATCTCGGGGTTGATGGGGGCGCCGCCCGAAATGATCATCGAAAGCTCGCCGCCGAATGCCGCGCGGATCGAGCCGAAGAGCTTACGGCGCAGGTCGATGCCGACCTTACGCATCGCGTTGCTGAGCTTGATCATACGCGTGACCAGCTTTTCCTTCCCCTGATCCTTGATGTTTGCCCAGATCTTGCGGTAGAAGGTCTCAAGATAAAGCGGAACGAGCACGAGGTGACCCGGTGCCTGCTCCTTCAGCTCCTTGACGGTGTAGCGCAGACCTGCGGAGAGGTAGATCTCGGAGCCGATCATCGCGTGACCGATGAACATGACCGAGGAGCCGTAGGTGTGGTGGGGGGGCAGAACGCCGACCGTTTTCTTCGAGAAATCAATATAGGGAATGATGCTCGACAGGTCGGTGAGGAAGGCGTTCTGACAGAGCATAACGCCCTTACCCTTGCCCGTCGTGCCCGAGGTGAAGACCAGAAGCGCGAGCTTGAGAGGATCGATCGGCGCGTTGTGGTAGGGTGCGGAATCGTTCGCGTAAGCGGCGCGGCCGTGCTCGAGCAGCGTTGCGACGCTGTTTCCATTCTCGCTTCCAAGATAATATACGGGTGCGCTGAGGTCGATCGCCGCCTCGATCACGGCTGCCTTCTCGGTAAGATCCGCATCGCAGAAAAGGTAGCTGACGTCGGCTCTTTTTGCGGTCTCAGCAAGATCCTGTGCCAGCCACTCGCGGTCAAGCGGGACCAGTACGGCACCGATCGAGAGGGTCGCAAAGTACATCAAGACCCATTCGTAGGTGCATTTTGCGATCAGGGCACAGTGCTTGCCTGCACAGCCAAGCGTCAAAAGCTCGCTTGCGAGCGCACGCACGTCGTCGCGCAGAGCGGTAAAGGAAACCTTTACGATCTCCTTGTCGTTCGGCTTTTTGCGGTAGGAGTAGGCGATCTGCTCACCGTAGGTGCCGCCTGCCCATTCGATCAGGTGACGGACGTCGGTGAAATCGCGTCTTTCGTGTAAAATCTGATTTTTCATACTATTAATTCCTTTCTTACTTTGAAAGCGTTGTTACGTAGAGTCACGCGCGGTTTTTCATACCGTCAAGGAACACGCTGAAGCCGTAGCGGAAGTTTTGCACAGCCTCCTTTTGCGGGATGCCGCGCCCTACGGCGTCGGCGTTGTAGCCGCGGCAGTAGCACCAGATCGAATAGCTCATTACGTCGGCGTCAAGATCGCGGATCAGTCCGCGTGCCTTCGCAAATTCGATCAGCTTCTTGATCTCGGCGATCCACCACTCATAATTTTCCTGAGAGACCGAATCGTATTCAAAAACGTATTGATTAAATCGGCGCTTTGCTTCATAGGATAGGATCAGCGTATCCGCGACGATATCCACCACCTGAGAGAAAAAATCCCCCTCGGGATCAAAGCGCGCCGAGATGCTCTCACGAATCTTCAAAACGGTGTTGCGATAGACGACGTCAAGCACCTCCTCCACGTTATGGAAGCGGTTGTAAAAGACGCGCCCCGAGACACCGAGCGCCTGAATGATCTTGCGCACCGTGACGGTGTGCGCCCCGTCGGTCATTGCGAGCCGCTCGGCTGTGTCGACGATGCTCTGTGTCATCCCGTCGTGTATCAGACGTCCCTTTTCGGTATCCACGGACGGCTCACCTCCTTTAGCACACTGTGTGCTGAATCCATTGTAGCATATACGGAGATGAATGTCAATAGGTTTTTGGAAATTTCAGCACACGTTGTGCTAAAACGGCAGATTTAGAAGATATTGCAAATAAAGGATTACGTTTTTCGCAAAAACAGAACGGTTCTTCAAGAAAAAAAGCCCCAAGACCTGAAGGCAAGGGGCTGTCCTTTAGTTCGTCCTGGGGTGTCTGTCCTTATCACGAAGCCGCACGCGCGACCACATCAGGATGATGATCTGCCCGGGAATGCCGAGGAAGTAGATGGGCCAGATGCTGATATCGACGGCGAGCAGATTGATGTGGATCGATGCGAATACGCTCCACATCAAAAGCGTGATAATGAAGTAATTGCGGCGGCGGTTGAACCAGACCGAGTTCATCACCAGCCAAACGATCGCGGAGGCGGGGACTGAGTAGATGAATACCAACCAATAATAATTCTCAAACCCGTGCTCACTGCTGAGGTCGATGCTGGCGAAGATGACGAAAATGAAGGTGGCGATCATCCAGATGAGAAGAACGCACATCGCGGTGATGAAGCAGTGATTGTTGAATTTGCGGCGTTGCTCCCGCTGCTTTTTCAGCGCCTCGTTCTCGTGCGACGCCTCCTCGGGCGGCAGGGCGTGCTCCTCCTCGGTCAAATAATCGAGCGAAACCGAGAACAGCCGTGCGATTGCAAGCAGGACCGAAACGTCGGGCATCGACTCTCCGCGCTCCCATTTTGAAACCGCCTTATCGGAATAATTCAAGCGCTCGGCAAGATCCAGCTGGGTCATATTGTTCGCCTTGCGCAGATCAATGATATTCTTTGCAATGATCAGCTTCAGATCCTCGATCTTGAACACCTCCCTTTGAAAAGCGCAAAGGCATAGCGTGCGGCATGGGCAGCACTTGCCTTTGACTCAATTCTCCTGAACAAATCCTATTTTAGCACATTTTTCCCGAAAAATCAATAGCAAAATGAATTTTTTCTACTGCGAGTAGAAAAAACGTTTCGCACAATTCTACCGACAGTGGAGAGAAATAAACCTCTATTCTACCAAGCATTTCCAAAAGTAGGAGGATTCCCCCAGCCGTTGATTGAAAAAGGGGAGAAGTTGGGGTATAATATAGCGTGTGGATATCAAACGCAAAATTTCCGCATTAAGGAGCGACATATGAGTTACGTAATTTTAACAGATTCGGCCTGCGATCTTTCGCCCGAGGTCCTTTCGTCCTTCGGCGTTGCGATCAAAAGCCTGACCTTCCGTTTTACCGATTCCGAAAAGGAATATTCCAACGACGAAATGTCTACCGCAGAGTTTTACGAGCAGATGCGCCAAAAGCGTGTGGCAAAGACTGCGGCGGTGAATACCGAGACCTTTTGCGAATTCTTCGCCCTCTATTTAAAGGAAGGCAAAGACGTGCTGTACCTCGGCTTCTCCTCGGGGCTGAGCAATACCTACAATGCGGCACGCCTTGCCGCAGAGCAGCTCGCGGCTGAGTATCCCGAGCGCAAGATCCTGACGGTCGACACGCTTTGTGCCTCCGCAGGGCAGGGCTTGCTCGTCAAGCTCGCAGTCGATCAGAAGAATGCGGGCAAAACGATCGAACAGGTCGCCGCGTACGTTGCGGACACCCGTCTTCATATTTGTCATTGGTTCACCGTTGACGACCTCGATTATCTGAAGCGCGGCGGCAGAGTCAGTCCGCTGGTTGCGCTTGCGGGCAACCTGCTCGGCATCAAGCCCGTGCTGCACGTGGATAACGAGGGACATCTAATCAAGGTCGGGACCGCGCGCGGACGCCGCGGCTCACTCCTTTCGATCGCACAGAAGTATGACGAGCTGGCGATCGATCCTGCCGAGGGGACGGTCTATATCAGCCACGGCGATTGCCGCGCGGACGCCGAGCTGTTAGCGAGCATGCTCAAGGATCGCCACGGCGTCGAGGTTGAGATCATTACCGACGTCGGCACCGTGATCGGGGCGCATTCGGGTCCCGGTACGCTGGCGCTCTTCTTTCTTGGAAAAGAACGATAAGCTACGGAGGGAATACATTTGAGTCAGAACGAAAAACAAAACACCGACGCCTTTCTCGACGGTCAGCTGCTTGCCAAAATGGCGCAGGGCGGTGCGGCACAGCTGCACTCGAACGCCGAGGAGGTCAATAAGCTGAACGTTTTCCCCGTTCCCGACGGAGATACGGGTGACAATATGCGTATGACCATCGAAAGCGGGATCGCGGCGCTGGAAAACAGCACCTCGAACAATCTCGCCGAGGTGATGGAGAAGCTCTCTCACGGTATGCTTCTCGGTGCGCGCGGAAACTCGGGCGTTATTCTGTCGCAGTTTTTTGCGGGCGTTGCAAAGGGGCTCTCCTCTTACAGCAAGGCGGATGCCGCCGCCGTCGGCAACGCGCTGAGTCTTGGTGTCACACAGGCGTACACCTCGGTCATGACCCCGACGGAGGGGACGATCCTGACGGTCGCAAGAGAGGCGGTGGAATACGCCGTTGCACGGGTCACGCCCGATAGCACGGTGCGCACGCTTTTCTCGGATCTCGTGAAGGAAATGTACGCGTCGCTCCAGCGCACGCCCGAAATTCTGGCGGTGCTGAAGGAGGCGGGGGTCGTCGATAGCGGCGGCGCGGGTCTGTTTTACATTATGGACGGCTTTTACCGCGTGCTAAACGGCGACGAGATCGCAGAGATCCCTGCCGTCGAGATGACGAAAAAGCCGATGCTCGATCTTTCCGCCTTCGGCCCCGACAGCGAGATGACCTACGGCTACTGCACCGAGCTTTTACTGCAGCTGCAAAGCAGTAAGGTCAACGTGGACGCCTTCGATCACACCGTGATCACCGAATTTTTGGAGCAGATCGGCGACTCGATCGTTGCCTTCAAGACGGGGAGCATCGTGAAGCTCCACGTGCATACGCTGACGCCCGACCGTGTGCTTGGCTTCTGCCGTCAGTTTGGCGAATTTCTCACGGTGAAGATCGAGAATATGTCGGTCCAGCACAACGAAAACGAGGAGCTGAAGCAGGAAAACGCACGCGCAGAGCGCAAGAAATACGGCATCGTGGCGGTGGCTACGGGTGACGGCATTTCCGAGATCTTCCGCGAGCTTGGCGTTGACGCGATCGTTGAGGGTGGGCAGACGCAGAATCCATCGACCAACGATTTTATCAATGCCTTCGGGCGCGTGAATGCGGAGCATATCTTCGTGTTTCCGAACAACGGAAACATCATTATGGCGGCAAAGCAAGCCGCTGAGATCTACAAGGATGCAAGCATCCACGTCGTGGAGAGCAAGAATCTCGGTGCGGGCTACGTTGCCCTGACTGCGATGGACCCCGACGCGGAAAGCGAGCAGGTATTGCTTGACGGCTTCAACGCCGCGATTGGGACCGTCAGCACGGGCTACGTCTCCCCCTCGATCCGCGACGCCGAGATCAACGGCGTGCAGATCAGAAACGGCGACTTCATCGGCTTCGTCGGTAAGGAAATGCTGGTATCAGCCCCCGACAAGAGCGCGGCGGTCACTGCGCTGGCTGAGCGGATGCTGGCAAACGGACGCTATATGATGACCGTCTTTTACGGTAAGGATTCGGACGCCGACGAGCGTGCGGCACTGGAATCCTATATGGAAGCAACGCATCCCGAGGTTGAAGCGTATTTTCTTGACGGCGGTCAGGATATCTATCCCTTCATCCTCGTCGTGGAATAAGCCATGGAGCTGTTTTGGAAGATCTTCCCCTACGTATGGGGACCGATCGTCGGCGCGGTGATCGGATATTTCACAAACTATATCGCGGTCAGGATGCTGTTCCGTCCTTACCGCCCGATCAGGATCGGAAAATGTACACTTCCGTTTACACCCGGTATCATTCCGAAGCGGAAGGCGGCACTTTCAAGGGCGATCGGCGACGCGGTCGGCAACTATCTGTTTACGGGGGAGGATCTGCAAAGGGTCTTTCTCGCCGAAAAGACGAAGGAGCGAATGGTCGACGTCGTGATGCAGTCGCTCGATCTTTCACTTGCCTTCGAGGTGACCGAGGAGCCGCTCAAAAGCACCGACGAATTGGCGTGCGAATATCTGAGCGCCGAGCAATGGAGCGTAACGAAGGAGCGCGCGGTCGGCTTTTTGACGGGGCGTATCATGTACGCCTATCGGGAAATGAACGTGGGTAAGATGATCTCCGAGCGCGGGGTCGAGCTTTTGCACGAGAAAAAGGCATCCCTCGGTATGCTCGGACTGCTTCTGAACGAGAACACGCTTGGCGGCATATTGCCGCACATCGGCGAAAAGGTCAACGCCTACATTGAGGAGCACGGCCCTGATTTCGTACGGGGCGTCGTTTCACGCCAGATCGACGAATACGCCGCGCGTCCGATCCACGATCTGCTTTCGCTCGTCGAGGAGGCGCAGATCCGACAGGTCGTCGGCGTTGCGTACGAGAAGCTGATCGAGGGCATCAGCAGTCAGCTGAGCGGACTGTTAGACATTTCCGCAACCGTCGAAGAAAAGGTGATGGAAATGAGCCCGCGCGAGCTTGAGGCGCTGACGATGCGCGTGATGAAAAAGGAGCTGACGGCGGTCGTCAACCTCGGCGCACTGATCGGCTTCGTTCTGGGGATTCTGAACCTATTCATTTGAAACGAAAAAACAGCACGGTCAAGCCGTGCTGTTTTTTGGTTTTGCTTTTTACTTTTTTACGGTGTTGTTGCGCGGGGAAAGCAGTCTTTGCAGGCCGTAGATCGCGAGAATGATCACCGCGGTGACGGCGAAGATGCCGAGCATTCCCCAGCCCATATATTTCAGGCTTTCAAGCAGTGCGCCAAAATCAATATGAAATTTCATCGTTCAGCCCCCCTTATTGAAACATTGCGAGGATCAGACCGCCCGCTACGACGGATGCGATCTGTCCTGATACGTTGACACCGATCGAGTGCATCAGAAGGAAGTTGGTGTTGTCCTCCTCAAGCCCCAGCTTATGCACGACGCGCGCCGACATCGGGAACGCCGAGATACCTGCGGCACCGATCATCGGGTTGATCTTTTTATCCTTCGGCAAAAAGAGGTTCAGAAGCTTTGCAAAGAGAACGCCGCCCGCGGTATCGAAGATGAATGCGAAAAGTCCAAGGCCGATGATGACGAGCGTTGCGGGCGTCAGGAACTTTTCAGCCTGCATTTGCGATGCGATCGTGATACCGAGCAAAAGGGTGATGAGGTTTGCCAGCACCTTCTGCGCGGTCTCGGAGAGGGCGTTGAGCACGCCGCACTCACGGATAAGGTTACCGAACATGAGGAAGCCGATCAAGGCGACGCTGTCGGGAGAGATGAGGCCGACGATCACGGTAACGGCGATCGGGAAGAGGATCTTGGTCGTCTTGGATACCGTAGCTTCCTTATAAGGCATACGGATCATGCGCTCCTTCTTCGTGGTCAGCAGCTTGATCACGGGCGGCTGAATGACGGGCACCAGCGCCATATAGGAGTACGCCGCGACCATAATGGCAGCGAGGTAATTGGATTGCAGTGCCCTTGCCACGAAGATGGCGGTCGGTCCGTCTGCGGCACCGATGATCGCGATCGAGGCAGCATCCTTCATATCAAAGCCGATGAATGCCGCAAGGCTGAGCGTAAAGAAGATGCCGAACTGTGCCGCCGCACCGAAGATCATCAGCTTCGGATTGGAGAGAAGCGGTCCGAAATCGATCATTGCGCCAATGCCGATGAACAGCAAAAGCGGGAAGATCTCACCCATATTGATACCGAAATTGAAAAGCACGGTTAGCGGTCCGTCCGGTGCGATCGCACCCGACATCGGGAGGTTGACGAGGATCGCGCCGAAGCCCATCGGCAGAAGAAGCGTCGGCTCCATCTCCTTCTTGATGGCGAGGAAGATCAAAAGACCGCCGATCGCCCACATTGCAATCAGCTTCGCCGTCTCGACGCCGCCGAGTGAGGTGATGTGTTCAAACATTTGCTTCAAGATTTCCAAAGATAAATACCCCTTTTCTTTCAGAATAAAAAAGACCCTTACCGAGACGATCGGTAAAAGTCTTGCAGTTTGAGCTCGCGGCGGGCGAAAGCCGTACTGACGCCGCGAACACGTACCCGAGGGTACGCTTGCTACTCCCTTTTACGTACGTAAGATCCGTACTAACACAGTATACCACAAAAAAACGCATTTGTAAAGATTTTCTTTGAAAATTTTTCATTGACTTTGAAACGGCACTTTGGTAGAATGGATACGGATCACACGCAGGGAGGATACGCATATGGGTCGAATGAAGGAGCTTTACGTAACCGATCATATAGAAAGGACGCTTGTCGCCGCAGTGAAGGCGATCGAGTGCGGTGATGCCGACGAGGTCACGGTAAGACTCCCCAAGGGGACGGTCTTTACCGACCGACCGATCAGGCTTTGCGGTGATGCGACCTATAAGGATACGGATAACGTGTACAGTAAAAAAGAATTTCACTAACGAAAAAAGCGAGCATTTGCTCGCTTTTTTCGTTAGTCTTCGACCGCTTTGCGAATGCTCCGATTCGCTTCGCTTTGGTTGTTTTACTTGTTAAGAATACGCTCAAGCACAGGGTAGACCGTCTCGGTCATCCGATAGAAGCCGAGATCGTTCGGGTGACAGCGGTCGACCGTACACATTTCGCGCAGATCCTTGCCGAAGAGCGTCTCGCCGTCGATGAAGTGGATGTTTTTATCCCCCTCCGAGCGGGCAACGTGATAGGTCTCGCGGATCACGTCACGGCGCAAGGATGCGTTGCCGTCGTTTTCAAAATCGGGTTTTGAGATCAGCACGATCGGCGTCGTCGGATGCTTTTCGCGGATCTTGCGGTACAGCGGCAGATGCGTGCGCTTCAGATGCTCAACGCTCGGCGCGTTGTGATCGTAGTCAAGCACGTAGACCGACGGATCGAGCGAGGCGAGATAGTCTGCCATCACGGGCTCGCCCTTCGCATTGCCCGAAAATCCGAGGTTGATGAAGTCGGTGTCAAGCAGAGCGCAGACCTTATTGACGTAGTCGTTGCCCGGGCGCGAGGCACAGCCGCCCTGCGTGATCGAGGAGCCGTAGAACACGATCGGCTTTTCGTGGCGGTAGGGCTTCGGCGGATCGATGATCGCATCCTTTGAAAGACCGATATAAAGCTCGCTGACCTCACCGTAAAGCGGGAAATAGAGCGTGATCTCACCCATTGCGGCGTGGGGGCGGCGCAGCTCGGAAAACGCCATCGGTAGGTTGCTCTCTTTCGGGATCTGAGCGAACTGCGGCGAATAAATGCTGTAAAAGATGCCGTCCTTATAGATCGAGAAGCCGTATCTGCCTGCGATCGTCATATGGGGCATCACACCCTTACTGCGCGTTACGCATTTGACGGCAACGTAGGGAGAATCGCTCGCAAAGCGCAAGCGACCGCCCGCGGTGCATCTGGAAAGATCGGCAACGCCGCCGCTTGTCGCCGCTGCAACGTCGGAGGGGATACGGCGGTAGCGTCCCTCGCTCTCATCGTAAAAGACACCGTGAAGCGAGAAGGGAAGCTCCCGCGCGTCGTGCCATACGACGTCGGGTTCGTTGACGGGGCTCAGGGCAAAATTCTTATCAATTTCTTCAATGTTCATAGCTCTTCTCCGTTTAAAAATGTTTTTATCAATTGCTCGCCCTCATAGACGAGCTTCAGTGAAAAGAAGGGGATATCCTTTTGCAAAAGGTCGAGGAAAACGCGGTCGCCCGCCCACATCGGCAGGTCTTTCATTTTTTCGTCGGGAACGAAGGCAAGCTCCCCCTCGTCACATTCGGTGAGCGTGCCCGCGTACGCCGAAACGGTAAACAGATGCATATACTCGCAGTACTCCCCCGAGACGAAGGTGACGATCCCGCGGTAGCGGTAGGCGGTCGGCGTCAGCCCCGTTTCCTCGTTTACCTCGCGGCACATACACTCCTCGGGTGACTCGCCGAACTCCAGCTTGCCGCCGACACCGATCCACTTTCCCGCATTCTCGTCGTTTTCCTTGCGGTTGCGGTACAAAAGAAGGGTGGTGTTCTCGCGTTTGACGTATGCCAGCGTCGTTTGCTTCATAAAAACCTCTCAAAAAGTAAAGTTTTGTTTGCAAAGAAGCGATAAAAAACGCAAATTGCGGAAAAATCATACCGCCTTATCTTGAAAAAAGCAAAAGCTTCGTGTATAATATACTTTGTATAATTATCTTTATTTAAAACCGCATAAACATTATAACCGCATTTGACCTGCTTGTCAAGGCAAAGGAAGGATTTTTATGGAACAGATCTACACCATTCCCGTCAACGAGGCGTTTGAGGCGTCGGGCGCAGAGCCGCATCACGGCTGTCCGCTCTGCAGTCTTGCCGTCAAGCTGGAAGCAAACGAGCTTGACCTGATCCTCGGCGCGTCGATGATGGAGCCGGATATCCGTATCCAGACCAATAAAGAGGGCTTTTGCAAGAATCATTTTTCAAAGATGATGGTGCGGGGGAAGCGTCTGCCGCTCGCCTTGATGCTTGAGAGCCATTTGCACGACGTGAAGGACGACGTCAGGGGGAAGGGACTGCTTGCCCGTCTGTCGGGCACGGGCGTCTCTCCGATGAAAAAGATGGAAAGGCTGGAGGAGTCCTGCTATATCTGTCGCAGGGTCAACACGAACCTTTCGCGCATGATCGAGACGGCGGTGCTTTTGTGGGATACCGACCCCGATTTTCCGAAAAAGATGAAGGCGGTGCCCTATTACTGTCTGCCGCACTACCGTGCCCTTCTGACCTTCGCGCAGAGTAAGCTGTCGAAAAAGAGGTTTGCCGAGCTTTACGCATTGCTCAGTGAGGTGGAGAACAAATATCTTGAGGAGCTGAACGAGGACGTTTCCTGGTTCTGTAAGAAGTTTAATCATTCTTACGCAGACGAGCCGTGGAAAAACGCGAAGGACGCGCCCGAGCGCGCGATCCGATTCCTCGTCGGAACGGAGGAGGAGCTATGATCATAGAAAAGATCAGCATTGAGTCGTTTGGAAAGCTCTCGGGCTTCGAGGCAACCTTCGACCCCGTGCTGAATATCATCGAGGGACCGAACGAATCGGGCAAAAGCACGCTTGCCGCGTTCATCCGCTATATGCTTTACGGCTTCTCGACCGCTACGTCGAGTGAGCTTGGCGAGCGCCGTCACCGCCTCAGCTGGGACAGCGCCGTCGCGGCGGGGAGTATGGAGGTGCTGGCGAAGGGGAAGCGCTATCGTATTGAGCGCTCGACCCGCGCCGTGACCACGCACAGCGGTCGCGACTCCTACAAGGAGGACAGCCAGATCCTCGATCTTTCAACGGGGAAGCCCGTTTTTGCCAAGACCCAGGCGGGCGAGGCGCTTCTCGGCGTACCCGAGGAGGTCTTTCTGAACACCGCCTTCGTCGATCAGATGACACACAGCCGCGTCGGTGACAAGGAGATGACGGTCGCGATCGAGAACCTTCTGTTCTCGGGCGACGAGCGCATCAGCACCCAGCGCGCGATGGAAAAGCTCGACTCGGCACGCCGCGCCCTGCTCCATAAAAACGGAAAGGGCGGCGCCATTTACGAGCTGCACCGCAATGCGGAGGAGCTGCAAAAGCGCCTCGCGATCGCGGTGAAGGAAAACAGCTTTATTCTCGACAAGCAGAGCTTGCTCGAGGCGACTGAGGCAAAGCGGGACCATTATATCGCCGAGGAAACGGAGAGCGTGCGCCTTGAAAACGATTACAGAAACGCACAGCTGATCCGCACCTACGATACCCTGCACGAGCTGGAGCAAAAGGCGGAACAGATCGCAAAGCAGATCGAGGCGCACGAGCGGGAAAACAGAAAGGATGGCTTTTTGCCCGACGGTGACTACATCACCGAGCTTGCGGTGGCACGCCGTGCCTATACCGACGCCGCGAAGAACCGCGCGGCGGCAGAGGTGGAATACGACGCCTTTATCAATCGCAATCCCTTAGACGAAAAGACCGAGGAGCTGATCTGTCGCTGTGACAGCGCGGGTGGCGAGGACGCCGTGCTTGACGCGCACATCGCAATGCAGGAGTCACGTAACCGCTACGGACTTTTTTCAGTCATTTCGGCGGTGCTTGCCGCTTTTCTCGTGGCTTTTGCGGGGATCTTCGGATTCTCCGAGCTTTCTTTCGCGTTCTTTGCGTGGCTTTGCCTTCTGATCGGATTTCTGATCGTGACGGGCACGACGGGCTATTTTGCCGTCCGCGCTACCAAAAACGCGCGTGAGATCTGTGCCGAGTACGGCGCGCAGAACCGTGCGGGGCTGATCGAGCAGATGAACTGCGCAAGAGAGGCGCGGAACACGGTGCTTTCCAACCGTGCGGCACTCGATACCGCGCGTGCGAACGCCGATCGGATGCGTGCGGCGGAGGAGAATGCCAAGCAGGAGCTTTCCGACCTGTTAGCGAAGGTTGGCTTCACTCTGTCGGAGCAGGGCGACCGCACGGATGAAATGATCACCGAGCTGTCGGAGCGCGTGCATACCTATCTTGAGGAGCATGCCGCTCTGCTTTCGCAAAAGGCTGAGGCAGATCAGGGCATTCAGGACGTGCGTCAACGACTGAAGGATAAAAACGAGGTCGCCGTCCGCGCCCTCGTCTCCCCCGCGCGGCGCGAGGAGCTGGCGAAAATGGACCACGAGCGCATTCTTTCCGCGATCGAATACGCACGCCGTATGATCCATTTCTACGATCAGCGCTACAACGACGTGCGTTTACAATTGACCGAGGCGCGTGCGCGCGCCGAGGATCCCGCCGTGCTTTCCGAGCAGCTTTGCGAGTTGAATGAGAAGATCGAGCATCTGCAAAGACAGTATGACGCATACGTTTCGGCATACGACGCGATCGCGGGCGCGGGTGAGCGCCTGCGTGCGGAGATCTCCCCTCGCTTGACCGAATACGCCGCGGGGATCCTTGCCGAGATGACCGACGGAAAATACGAAAGGATCGGCGTCAGCGGCGAGCTTGCGGTCTCCTTTACCGAAAAGGAGGTCACGCGCAGTATGCAGTATCTCAGCACGGGCACGCAGGATATCACCTATCTTTCCCTGCGAATGTCGCTGATCGACCTTCTGTATAAGGAGGCGCCGCCGCTTTGTCTTGACGAGTCGTTTGCGCATCAGGACAAAAAGCGTGCGAGCGGTCTGATGCAGGCGATCCGCCGTTTGGGTGAGGAGGGCAAGCAGACCTTCCTGTTCACCTGCCACGGGCGTGAGGCGGAGCTGGCGAAGGAGACCTTCGGCACGTACGGACATATTTACCTAAGAGACGGAGATGAAGCCGAATGAAGAAAAGGATACTTGTGGTCGGCGGCGTTGGCATGACGCTGCTGCTCCTGACACAGCGCGTGCCCGAGGCAGGGGAGTGGGTGACCGAAACGGATCCCTACGGATACCTTGCGGGGGGACGCGGCGGCACTGCCGCCGTTGCCCTTGGGCGGCTTGGCGCCGATGCGGTGCTTTCCGCGCGTCTTGGCGGTGACACGAACGGTCAGCGTCTTTTGAAGCTGCTTGAGGAGTCGGGGATCGACCGTCGCTTTTTGCACATGGACGGCACGCAGAACAGCGGTCTTTCGGTCGTAATGCGCGAATCCGGAGGTGCTACCCGCACCATCTGCTATCCCGGCGCGAATGCGGGACATTCCCCGCGTGCGGTACAGGAGGCGTTTACCTGCGAGCCCGACGCACTCTACGTGGAGTTCGGCGTTCCGTTTGAGACGGTCAGCGCCGCTATGAATATCGCAACCGAGCGCGGCATTCCGATCATTGCGAACGCCGCAAGCAGTATTTACAATCCCGATTATGCGAAGCTGCCGCCGATGGAGATCTTCTCCCCCAATGCGGAGGAGGCGGAGCGACTGACAGGGACCCGCCCTGCGGGGACGGCGTCCTGTCTTACCGCCGCACACGAGCTATCAAAGCTCGTGCGTGCGCGTTATTACGTGCTGAAGATCGGCGACCGCGGCTCCTATATCTACGACGGAAAGTTCTGTCATCTTGCACCCGCTTATACGGTCCGCGTTAAGGATACGACGGGTGCCGGCGATATCTTTACCGCCGCATTGACCCGATCCTATCTTGAATGCGGCGATATCCGCACGGCTTGCGCCTACGGCAACGCCGCCGCGGCGATCGCGATCGCGAAGGTTGGCGCCGCCGTTGCCGCACCGACGGACGCTGAGGTCCGCGAGTTTCTGGCAACGCATAAGGCATGAGCAAGCTGATCCGTGCGCTTGCCGTTGCAGGACCGACGGCGGGCGGTAAGACCGCCCTCGCACTCTCGCTTGGCGAGGTGCTCTCGGGCGAGATCGTCGGCTGTGATTCAATGCAGATCTATCGCGGATTTGACATCGGCACGGCAAAGCCGACGAGGGAGGAGCGGGCGCGACTGCCGCACCACCTCATTGATTTTTTAGACCCCGATACACCGTACAGCGCCGCCGATTACGGTGCGGACGCTTTGCGCGTTGCGGAGGAGATCACCGCACGCGGAAGGCTCCCCGTTTTTTGCGGCGGTACGGGTCTCTATCTCGAGGCGGCACGCACGGGACGGCACGAAATGGGCGAGCCGTCGGACCCTTCGATTCGCGCGGAGCTTACCGCACGCGCCGCAACCGAAGAAGGACGCGCGGAGCTTTGTAAACAATTGTTTACAGTTGATCCCGTGAGCGCCGAGGCGATCCATCCGAACAATATCCGCCGTGTGATCCGTGCACTGGAGATCTACCTTGTTTCGGGCAAGCCGAAAAGCGCGTGGGACGCCGAATCGAGGGAAAAGCCGCCGCAGATGGATATCTGCATTCTCGGACTCTTTTACCGCGATCGGCAACGGCTCTACGACCGCATTGAGCAAAGAGTGCATGCGATGCTGAAGGAAGGACTCTACGAGGAATGCGAGCGGCTTTACCGCGCAGGATATCTTGAGCCCCGAAGCACCGCCGCGCAGGCGATCGGATACAAGGAGCTTTTACCCGCCGTGCGGGGCGAGCTGCCGCTTGCCGACGCCGTACAAATGCTGATCACCGCAACGCGCCGCTACGCAAAGCGGCAGTTGACCTGGTTTTCCGCGATGGCGGGGGTCCATCCCCTCTACGCCGACGACGCGTGCGGTATGAAAAGCGAGCGAGCGCTTCTCGACGAGGCGCTTGCGATTTACTCTAGTTCTGAAAGGAAATAAACGTGGCAATTCTGAATATTATCAAGGAGGGCGATCCTACCCTGCGTAAGATCTCCCGTCCCGTTAGCGAAATCACCCCCCGCATTCTGACCCTGCTTGACGACATGACCGAAACGATGCGTGCCGCAAACGGCTGTGGGCTTGCCGCCGTGCAGGTCGGCGTTTTGCGTCGCGTGGTCGTGATTGAGGTCGAGGAGGGCGAGGTCATTGAGTTGATCAACCCGCGGATCATTGCCAAGGCGGGCGAACAGCAGGAGACCGAGGGCTGTCTTTCTCTGCCCGACAAATGGGGGGTCACGAAGCGTCCCGCCGCCGTGACCGTGCGCGCGCTGAACAGAAACGGCGAAGAGATCGAGGTGCGCGGCACCGAGCTTTTGGCGCGCGCTCTCTGTCACGAGCTGGATCATCTCGACGGTCATTTGTTCACCGACCGCATGGTGCGTGAGCTTACGCGCCGCGAAAAGAGGGATCTGCAATGAGGATCGTTTTTATGGGAACGCCCGACATCGCCGCAACGTCGCTGAAGGCGCTGATCGACAGCCGACACGAGGTGGTGGGCGTTTTCGCCCAGCCCGATAAGCCGAAGGGACGCGGCTACGTTCTGACCCCGCCCCCGACGAAGGTGCTGGCACTTGAGCACGGCATCCCCGTTTATCAGCCCGAAACGCTGAAGGACGGTGCGGCGGCAGACGTTCTTCATGCGCTGTCCCCTGACCTCGTCGCCGTGGTCGCGTACGGAAAGCTCTTGCCGAAGTACGTGCTGGACTATCCGCGCTACGGCTGCATCAATCTGCACGCGTCGCTTTTGCCGAAATACCGCGGCGCCGCACCGATGCAACGCGCCATTATGGCGGGTGAGACCGTAACGGGCGTGACTACGATGTATATGGCAGAGGGGCTCGATACGGGCGATATGCTCCTGTCGGAGAGCTTTCCGATCGGTGACGGGGATAATTTTGAGGATATACACGATAAAACCGCGGCAGTCGGTGCCGCCCTGCTTTTGAAAACGGTTGATGCAGCCGAGGCGGGAGTTCTTCAGCCGATCCCCCAGAGGGATGCGGATGCCTCTTACGCCGCGAAGATCGAGAAGTCGGAATGTCAACTTGACTTTACAAAAAGCGTGCGGGAGCTTGATTGCTTTATCCGCGGCCTTTCCCCGATCCCGCTCGCCTTTACCCACACGCCCGACGGCAAGCTTCTTAAGATCGTGAGAGCGACGCCGACCGACGGAAACGGCAAGGCGGGCGAGGTGTTGGCGACGACGCCCGACGGCTTTACCGTTGCCTGCGGTGACGGTGCGCTTCTGATCCGTACCCTCGTGCCCGAGGGAAAGGGGCGGATGTCCGCCGCCGATTTCGTGCGTGGCCGTAAGATCGGCGTCGGAGATATTCTGTCGTGAACGTAAGACGGCAGGCGCTCTCACTCCTGTGCGAATGGGAGGAGAAGCGGACCTTTATCAACCTCGTGCTTTCACGCGACGACGGCAAAAATGACGCCGACCGCGCCTTTCTGACCGCCCTGCTTTACGGTACGGTCGAGCGCTGCGTTACGCTTGACTATCACCTCGGCGTATTCGCGCGGCGCAGTATGTCGGAGCTTTTGCCGCATACGCGCAATCTCTTGCGCCTCGGCGCGTATCAGATCCTGTATCTTTCGGGCGTGCCCGACTTTGCCGCCGTTAACGAAACCGTAAAGCTTGCCGAAAATCGCGGCGAGGCGGCGCTTTTAAACGGCGTTTTGCGCGCGCTCGTACGGCAAAGGGACACCCTCACGCTGCCCGACCGTGCGAAGAATCCCGCGCGGTATCTTTCCCTGCGCGACTCCTTTCCCTTGCCGCTTGTGCGGCATTTCATCGCGGAATACGGAGAGCGTCGCGCGGATAGTCTTCTTTCTGCCTTTGCAAAACAGGCACCCCTGACTCTACGCATCAACACCTGCCGCACGACGCGCACGGCGTATCTTGATGCATTGGAGTCGCGCGGCATTCCCGCGCATCCCACTCCGCTCTCACCCGTTGGTGTGACGCTTGACACACCCGTTGATCCCGTGCGTCTTTACGGCTTTGCCGAGGGGCTTTTCTTCGTGCAGGACGAGGCGTCGCAGATCGCCTCGCTCGCGCTCGGCGCAAAAGAAGGCGAGCGCGTGCTGGATCTCTGTGCCTGTCCCGGCGGTAAAAGCTTCGGCGCGGCGATCGCTATGTGCGACGGCGGTGAGGTCGACGCGTTCGATCTGCACGAAAGCAAGCTGTCCCTGATCACCGACGGCGCTTCAAGGCTTGGTCTTTCAAGCATCCGCGTTGCCGCCGCCGACGCACGGATCGCCGACCCCGCGCGTGAGGAGAAATACGACCGCGTGATCTGCGACGTGCCCTGCTCGGGGCTCGGCGTGCTTCGCAAAAAGCCTGATCTGCGTTATCGCGAGCTGTCGGTGCTGACGACGCTCCCGCCCCTGCAGGCGGAGATCCTTGCAAACGCCGCCGCGGCGGTGAAGCGGGGCGGTGTACTCGTCTACTCGACCTGCACGCTGGCGCATGCGGAAAACAGGGGGCAGATCGAGCAGTTTTTACAAACGCACACCGATTTTCGCCCGACCCCCTTTACCGTCGGCGCGCTTACGGCGACGGACGGCATGCTGGAGACGGCACCCGATACGCACGGAACCGACGGCTTTTTCATCGCAAAGCTGACGCGTATATAATATGAAGAAAAAGGAGAGATGCCCCGCATCCTCCAAGGAGCTCTATGTACGATCTTCTTTCACTCTATCCCACGGAAATAGAAGAGCTGATGGTATCGCTCGGCGCACCGAAGTACCGTGCGAAGCAGGTCTTCGCGTGGCTGAAAAGCGGCACGCATCCCCGCGATATGACCAATCTGCCGAAGGAATTGCGTGAGCGGCTTGGCGACGCCGTGCTGTGGTCGTTGCCGACGGTCGAGCGTAAGCTGGTATCTGCCGTTGACGGTACGGTCAAGTATCTTTTCCGCCTTCACGACGGCGAGTGCATCGAGAGCGTGTTTATGCGCTACGAGCACGGAAATACCCTGTGCATCTCGAGTCAGGTCGGCTGTCGTATGGGGTGTCGCTTCTGCGCCTCTACGCTCACGGGGCGTGTGCGTGACCTTACCGCGGGTGAATTGCTCGGTCAGATCATTGCCGCCGAGCGCGATACGGGTGAGCGCGTATCAAACGTCGTGATGATGGGAATCGGTGAGCCGCTCGACAACTACGAAAACGTCCTGCGTTTTTTACACCTCGTCAATCACAAGGACGGACTCAATATCGGCTATCGACATATTTCGCTTTCGACCTCGGGGGTGGTTCCCCGCATTCTTTCGCTTGCAAAGGAGGATCTGCCGATCACGCTGTCGGTATCGCTCCACGCGGCGAGCGACGAAAAACGCTCGGCGATCATGCCGATCAATCAGAAATGGAACATAAAGGAGCTGCTTTCCGCGTGCGTCGCTTATTACGAGGCGACTCGTCGCCGCATCTCCTTTGAATACACGCTGATCCTTGGGAAAAACGACGGCAAAGAGGATGCGCGCGCACTCGGCGAGCTGCTCAATCGCTATTTCAAGCCGATCGGCGCACCCGTGCACGTCAATCTCATCCGCGTCAACGAGGTGAAGGAGACCGAGATGGTACGCGGAAGCGTTGCCTCGGCGAACGCCTTTGCCGCGACGCTGGAGCATCTCGGCATCACGGCGACCGTCCGCCGCCGCCTTGGCGCGGATATTGATGCCGCTTGCGGACAGCTACGTGCTGCCCGCATGGGGAAAACGGAGGACAAATGGAACGAAAATACGGAAAAGTGATCAAGGGGCTCGGCGGACTTTACGACGTGCGTCTTCCCGACGGCAGCGTTTTGCAGTGCCGTGCGCGCGGCGTTTTGCGTCGTGACGAGGGAAAGGTTTTGGTTGGTGACACCGTTACACTCTCGCTTGACGGGGAGAATACCGTCATCGAGGCGATCGAGCCGCGCAGAAATTCCCTGATCCGTCCGCCGCTATCGAACCTTGATATCCTTTACGTCGTTGCGGCGGCGGCGCGTCCCGCACCCGTTTGCGAGACGCTGGACAAGCTGATCGCGATCGCGGAGCATAACGGCATTTCGGTCGTGCTTGTGATCACGAAGGAGGATATCGACCGCGCCGCGGCAGAAAGCCTGCGTGCGATCTACGCGGGGGCGGGCGTGCCGACCTTCCTGATCGACGGGGAGGGCGCGTGCACGGCGCTTCTTTCCCATATTGAAAAATCCCTCACGGGCGGTAAGACCGCCGCGCTTGCGGGTGCGTCGGGCGTTGGAAAGTCTACCCTGATGAACCGCCTGTTCCCCGATCTGTCGCTCGCTACGGGCGATATCAGCCAGAAGATCCAAAGGGGAAAGCATACCACGCGCCACGTCGAGCTTTTCGTTCACGGTGGCGGATATATTGCGGATACCCCCGGATTTTCGCTCCTTGACTTCGTGCATTTTGATTTCTTTGACCTTTCGGAGCTGTTCGACGGCTTTCGTGAGTTTGCGCCCTATGCCGCGGAGTGCCGCTACGCCGACTGCACGCACACGCGTGAGACCGAGTGCGGTATCACCGCCGCCGTCCGTCGGGGAAAGATCGCGGCGAGTCGGCACGCAAGCTACGTAACGCTTTACGACACCCTGAAGGCAAAGAAAAATTACCGTTAAAAAATTTTCAAAAACCCCTTGACAAATCAAAACAAACCGTGTATAATAATCCCGTTGATCCTAAGACAGCAGGTTACCGTAAAAGCGAAAGCCATCCTGCCGAGGTGAATTTTACGTTTGAATATGCCATAGGGTAACCTATGCTTTCTTGTAAAATCCTTTTCTCGGATGCTTTGCGCTTTTCGGGAAAAGGATTTTTTTATCGAAATAATTACGGAGGTGTAACAAATGCCCAGTCAGAAGATTCTGGAACAGAAGCAGAGTGTCGTTGCTGAACTTGCTGAGAAGATGAAGAACGCTGCTTCGGGCGTACTCGTAAAGTACGAAGGCATTACGGTGGAAGACGACACGAAGCTCCGCGCCGCACTGCGTGCAGCAGGCGTTGAGTACAGCGTTGTAAAGAACACCCTCACGGGCCGTGCCTGTGATGAAGTCGGCTTTGGCGAAATGAAGCAGTACCTCAGCGGTATGACTGCGATCGCGATCAGTGCCGAGGATGCCGTTGCTCCCGCTAAGATCATGAAGGAATATGCAGAGAAGATCGAATCCTTCGAGATCAAGGCAGGCTTTGTGGAGGGCGCCGTGATCGACGCTACCGCAGTAAACGCACTCGCAGAGATCCCCTCTCGCGAAACCTTGCTTTCCAAGCTGCTTGGCAGCATGATGTCGCCGCTCTACGGCTTCGCATGCGTCCTGCAGGCATACATCGACAAGCTCGGTGGTGCTCCTGAAAGCGAAGAAGCTCCCGCTGAAGCTCCCGCAGAAGCTTAATCTGCAAAAAATTAAAACAGTAATTGTAATATCGGAGGTATCATAAAATGGCTAACGAAAAAACCGCACAGATTATTGAACTCGTAAAGGGCCTCTCCATCCTGGAGCTGGCTGACCTCGTAAAGGAATTCGAGGAAGAATTCGGCGTTTCTGCCGCTGCTATGGCTGTTGCAGCTCCCGCTGCAGGTGGCGCTGCTCCCGCAGCTGCTGCTGAGGAGAAGACTGAGTTTGACGTCATCCTCAAGGCATTTGGCGACAAGAAGCTCGACGTTATCAAGGCAATCCGTAACATCACGGGTCTTGGTCTGAAGGAAGCTAAGGACATGGTTGAGGGCGCTCCTAAGACCGTTAAGGAAGGCGTTTCCAAGGACGAGGCTGCTAAGATCGCTGACGAGCTGAAGGCTGCCGGCGCAGAAGTCGAGGTTAAGTAATTTACACCCCGTAAAAAATAAAAGCCGCTCGGCGCACCTGCTTGCCGACGGCTTTTCAAACGAAAGGGGCTGTCTCAAATTGCAAAATTTGAGACAGCCCCTTGTTTGATAAAGGGCTTGTCAGATTTAGGGTGAGCAAATCAAAACATCACGGTGTGATGCTTTGATGCCGCGAAGTCCGACCAAGTGCGAGCAGGCAGAGCCGAGATTTACGCGGCGACAGACTGCGACACACGACTCGGACAGGGCAGTTCGTCGTTCTTCGGGACGTGAGGCGTACTTGGTACGTCGAGTCCCGAAAACGGCGAAAGAAAATGGCATTCAAATAGGTCGGAGAAA
>JAZSGY010000017.1:0-13825 GCA_045532985.1 Eubacteriales bacterium
GGGGGGAGCGGCGTGGGGCCGGCGCAGAGGGCCCGGGGGCCGGCGGACGACCGCGCGTTGCACTCGATATCGTCGCGGACTACCGCTACGCCGTCGGTATCTCGCTCCACCGCCGCCGCCTTGCGATCTGCCTCGTTGATCTGAAATTTGAACTGCTTGACAGCTTTTCGGTGCCCACGGAGGATTTTTCGCGGGCGGAGGATGCACTCGATACGCTTTACGACGCATTGCTTGCGATGTGCGCACGGCACGCGATCCCATCTGAGCGTCTGATCGGCATCGGTGTCAGCTGCCCGGGACCGCTCGATTACAGACAGGGGATCGTTCACAATCCCCCCGATCTCGCTCTCTTTCACGGCTGTCACGTCCGCGAATACCTCGCGCAAAAGACCGATCTGCCGATCTACCTTGATAATGACACGGCGCTGCTTGCGATGTACGAGCGCCGTCTGCGTAAAAACGCCTACCGAAACTGGGTCTTCGTCGGTGTGACCGACGGCGTTGGCTCCGCCGTCTTTTATGACGGCACGATCTTCCGCGGCAGCGGCGGCTACGCGGGTGAGCTTGGACACACCTCGGTTGAGGCGGGCGGCATTCCCTGCGCCTGCGGCAATCGCGGCTGTCTTGAGCGCTATATCTCGACGCACGCGCTTCGTGAGCGCTTTGGCTTTGAGGATTACGGACAGGTCGCGGAGGATGCCCGACGCGGCAGTGCCGACGCCCTCGGGATCCTCGCGTACATTGCCGACAAGCTCTCGATGGCGCTCGTTAACTGCATCAACCTCTTTGACCCCGAGGCGATCGTGCTGTACGGTGAGCTGAACGAGGCAAAGGATCAGCTTTTCCCGATGATCTCTCAGCGCATCAACCGACATTCCGCCGTCGCCGCCGTTCACAGCGTCGCGCTCTGCCCCTCGTTGATCGGGGAGCACGGAAACTTGATCTCCTCCGCTGACGCGATCCTCAACGCTTATTTTTCAAGAAAGCTGTACTGAAAGGATGTAAACGAATGATTACGTTACAAAATGAAAGGCTCACCGTCAAAATTGCGAAGCTCGGTGCCGAGCTGAAAAGCATGCAAAGGGATGGGATCGAATATATCTGGCAGGCATTGCCCGAGGTCTGGGCGGGCTCCGCGCCGCTTTTGTTCCCGATCTGCGGCGGTCTTAAAAACGACTCCTATACCTACGGCGGCAGGACCTACCGCCTTGAAAAGCACGGCTTTGCACGCCATCAGCTCTTTGCAGTCGAGGAGGCGACCGATACGCACGCCGTATTCCTCCATACCTCAAACGAGGATACGCGTGCCTGTTACCCCTTTGATTACGAGCTGCGCGTGATCTACGATCTTTCGGGCGATTCGCTTCGCGTGACCTATCGCGTGGAGAACAGGACCGACGGCGAAATGTATTTCTCGATCGGCGCGCACGAGGCTTATTACACCCCCGAGGGGATCGAGGACTACGACGTGATCTTTGAAAAGGAAGAGGATCTCGCCTCTCAGATGCTTTACGGCAATCTCTTCGGTCACAGCGCAATGCCGATGCTGAAGGGCGCGCGCACCTTCCCGCTTTACGAAAAGTATTTCGTCGTCGACGCTCTGAACTTCATTGATGTCGCCTCGCGCAGTGCAACGCTCCGTAACCGTAAAAACGGCAGGGCGGTGCGCGTCGATTACCCCTTCGCCGAAAACTTCCTGCTCTGGCATAAGCCGAACGCACCCTATATGTGTCTTGAGCCGTGGGCGGGACTTCCCGATTTTGAGGATACCGACGGCGACCTGACGCACAAGCGCGGCATTATCAAGCTTGAAAAGGGAGCAATCTACACGGGCGAGCATACGATAACGCTCCTTTAAGCAATAAAAAAAGAGCCAAACGGCTCTTTTTTTATTGCTTGATCTTTAAGATCTTCCGCAAAAGATCGGCAAGCGGCAGGATGAGAAGTCCCGCAACGAGATTGCCGACGGCGTGCAAAAGATCGAAGGGAAGTCCCGTGACGATCCATGCAAGCATCGCACGGAAGTCAAGCCCGAACATCAGTGCCTGCGCGGGCGCGTAGAGCGTGCCGTAGAGAAGTCCGTGAAGGGCACAGACGGCGGGATAGACGAATGCCGCGACCCTGCGCGGCATTCGCCGCGGCAGGAGCATCACGGCACCCCAGAGGATCAGCCAAATGTAAAGATACGGCACCCACCAGAGATTGAAGCCGCCGTATAGCCCCGTCAGAAAGACGTTGATGTAGATCGGGATGAGTGCCTTCGCACGGAACACGACGGTAAAAAGGACCGTAAACATCCCGAGCAGGTGGATGTTTGGCAACAGTTCCATCAAGAGCTTCGAGCAAAACATCAAGGTCCCGAGCGTTGCAAAGATCGCCGTCTCCCTGAGGGTCAGCCAAGGCTTATGTAAACCTCGCTTTACATTATTTTGTGTAGACAAAGGAATACCTCTCGCCGCCGTCAATTGTCGCGTCGTCAGCGCCGTAGCTCGTCATTTCGCCGTCCTTGCAAAGCATCCACCAGCTTTGATCCTTGTCCCAGTCGGCGGTAATGCCGTTGACCGTTGTGTAAAGTCCGTTCTCGCCCACGAGCAGATCGTGCTCCTTCATCGCGTCGGAGAGCGTGTCCTTGTCGGTCTTGATCGTCAGGACGACCGAGGCGTCGCCCGCCTCGATCGTGACCTCAACGGTCTTTTCACCGTCCCCGAGCGTGCGGTCGCGGCGATAGGTCGCGTTCTCCCAAAGCCCCTCTGCCGCAACGTCGTTGCAGGCGAGAAGAGAAGCGCAGGTAAAGAGCATAAGGATGGCAAGTAAAAGTGCGGGAATTTTCGTTTTCATCGTTTTTCTTCCTTTCTTTTTGAAAAAGCAAAAGGATAAAGCAAAAGCCCCCTCCGTAGGAGCGGGCGCACGAAAAAGGATACCCTGCCGTATCCTGCCGCACCCCTCTCCCTTTGCCCAAGAGGTATTTTACGCGTCACGTCCCGATCGGCATCCCGACTTCCTTGCGGTTACGGTAATGGCTGTTGTCGCGGATTTGCACCGCGTTTCCCGATCCCCGAAATTGCCGTCACGCAGCAATTCCGACAAAGCGCCAAAGGCGCTATGAGCCGTGTTTATTCTTTTGTGTTCTCATTATAACACAAAAATCCAAAAATGCAACGTAAAAGGCAAAAAAACAATACAAAAGCCCGAAAAAGCAATACAAAAAAGAAAAAAGCTGCCGCGAAATGCGGCAGCTTTTGGTAGGATCAAGGATTGATCCCGAATTTTTCCTGTAATACCTCAATGCCCGCTACGTATGCGCCGTAGCTGGTCTGGTAGCTGTAAACGAAGGTGTTGTTCTTCGCGTTGACACACTTCAGAATATGGTTTTTCGGCGTATTGACACCGTTTGAGGTCGAGCCGCCCTGCAGTTCAAACGCAAGCGAGCCCATCAGACCCTCAAAGGGAGAACCGATCGAATCGTAGATGATGTCGATCATCTCAACCGTTGCGGCGTCCTTGTTGTACTTGTACTTGACGGCAAATTCCTTGTACCGCTGGATCATATCACCCGATTCCTCGGTCACGCACTGCAAATAAGCGGTGCAGGCAGAGAATTTGTTCGTCGACATTGCGATCGAGCCGACCTCCGCCGTGTCGTGGATGAAGGTGTTGTAGGTCTTCGAGCCCGAGTATCTCGGGTAAACGATGACGCCCTTTTTCTCCTTCATATCACGGATCTCTTGCGACTCAAGGTTCGACAACCACATCCCCTCCGCAAACAGGACGTTACCCGCCGCAAAGAGCGTCGAGGAGCGGTAAGCCGCACCCTTTCCGTCCTCATCGGTACGGTAGACCGCCTGCGCCGTCAGAAGATCAAAGACCGCGTTGACGAAGGTGAAGTAGGGCTGATTCTCGTAAAGCACCTCGTAGGTGCCGTTGGGCGTCTTGTTGTAGAGCGAAAAGTCGGACGCGTAGAAGAAGGGATAGACCGAGATCGAGTCGATCAAAAAGCCGACGCACACGTCCTCGATCTGTGCCGAGCCCGAGTTGTTCCGGTCTGCCCGCTCCCAACCCATATCGGCATATTCCGCCATCATATCGTAGGTCCAGTTGCCGAGCTTGATCTCGTCGTAAAGGTTCGGTCCAAGATCGCCGATTCTTGACTCAAACTCGTCGATGTTTACGTAAAGCACGAACGCCTCACGCAATACGTCGATGAAATAGTCACCCGCGAGGATGTAGTAGATCGAGGGATTCAGCGTCATACCGTTCATATACTCGGGGTACCAGCCGTTTTCCTCGGTCATACCGAACTTGACGAAATAGTTCTCGCCCTCTGTGGGATCGACCTCGAGTGCGTTACGGATGTTGCCGTTCATTGCAGAACGGATCGTGCCGTACACGTCGTCGATGAAGATGTCGGGCGTATTTTCGGTTGCCGCCATGACCTGCTCGTCAATGTACTGCTGAACGGCGGCGTACTGATGTCTGACCTCCTGATATTCGATTCCGATACCAAGCATATCGCGCACGTTCTTGTTGCGGTCGAACACGAGGTTCTGCACGCCGTCCTCCTCTGCGGTATCCGAGCCGCGGATATAACGCTCCGAGTGCGGGATCGAGGTATTGTTACGGTCCTGTTCGACCGAGAGGCTGATCTTTAAGGTCATCCCCTCAAACTGATCAACGCCCTCCCAATGCGTGCCCACAACGCGTGAGGAATCGATGGAATGCCCACCCTCGCTTTCGTTGTTACACGCGATAACGGAGCAAAGGCAGAGCGCAAGCAGAAGAAAAAGTCCTAACCACTTGATTTTTTTCATAAATACTATCCTTTCGTAGGAATTACGGCAAAAGGCGAAGGAGCTTTTCCGTCCCCTCTTTTACCGTTTGACCGTTTTTGAAGACGCTCGACGTGCCGACAACGAAAATATCGGCACCCGCCTCCTTCATCCTCGGTACGTTTTCAAAGCTGCAGTTTCCGTCCACCTCGATCGGCAAATGACCAAGGCCGCGGTCAGTGAGGAGCTTCCGCATCCGTCTGATCTTTTCGATGCTGCCGGGTGCGAGCGGCTGAGCCGCAAATCCGGGGTTCACCGTCATCAGAAGCACCATATCAAGCTCAGGCAAAATCTCGCTGAGCATCTCGATCGGCGTCGCGGGATTGATCGCCACAGCGGCGCGTGCGCCTGCCTTTTTGATCTCGGAGACCACGCGGTCAATATGCGGCGTGCTTTCGTAATGCACCGAAACGATATCGCCCTTTTGCAGCTTCAGGCGCGAGAGAATACTCTCGGGCTCGTACGCCATAATGTGAAAATCGAAGGGAAGCGACGTCCCCGCGCGCAGCTTATTGAGCAGCTCGGGCGGGAGCATCAGATTCGGGACGAAATGATTGTCCATAATATCGGCGTGAATATACTCGATCCCCGATTCCTCGATCTCCTTCAGCGCCGCACCAAGATCCAGTACGTCCGCGCACATCACCGATGCCGAAAGGATCGCCCGTCCCTTTTGCTTTTTCGTCACGGTCGGCACGAACGCCGCACCGTAAAGCGGCGACAGCTCGCCAAGCGCGGCGCGCTTGATCTCGGGGATGCGGTCCGCGCGGTAGCAATGCTCCTCAATATAGCGGATCAGCGGTGCAAGATAAAGCTCCTCTTGCGCACAGAGTCCGCCGCTGAGCAAAAGACATTCGGGGGAGAGCAGATTGACGATCGAGGTCAGCGCAGTGCCCAGCACCGTTACGGCGTCGGCAATTGCCGCCATCGCCCGCTCGTCCTTGTTTGCCGCCGCCTCAAAGAGCGTCGCGGCAGTTGCGCCCGCGCCGAAAAGCTCGGCGGCGGTCATATCCAGCCCCTTGCCCGCGGCGTAGCACTCCACGCACTCACGCTTGCCGCAGCCGCAGGTCCGTCCTGCGGATCTTCCGGAGGGAAGATGCCCAAGCTCGCCTGCCGCACCGAGTGCGCCGTCGTAGATCTTACCGTCAAGAACGATGCCCGTACCGATGCCCGTGCCGATGGTCACGCAGACGACGCTGCGCCGACTTTTGCCTGCGCCGAACAGATACTCTCCGTACGCCGCCGCGCGGGAATCCTGCACGAGGCGCGTCGGAATACCCGTAGCCGCCTCCATCCGCTCACCGAAATCCTCGGAAAGCAGTGAGATGTTCGGCACCTTCAGAATGCGCCGCCCGTCCTCACTGATCGTACCGGGAATCCCGATGCCGATCGAGGCGACCTCGGAATGATCCCGTCCCGCGCGCCCGCAAAGAGCGGGCACTGCCTCGCTGAGAAAGCGAGGCAGGTCGGTAATGTCCTTGACGTAATACTTTTCGTTTGCTAAAAGACCGTCCTCATCAAACAGTCCCACGGCGATCTTCGTGCCGCCGATATCGATTCCTATTCGCAGCATTTGAATTCTCCGTTTTCAATCGATGCGATCATATCCACGCGCCGCTGATGGCGTCCACCCTCGTACTCACCCGTAAGAAACGCCTCGACGATCATCTCGGCTGTCGCCATGCCGATGACGCGCGCGCCAAAGGCAACGATGTTCGTGTTGTTATGCTCGCGGGAGAGCTTCGCGGAGTAGGGCTCCGAGCAAACGACTGCTCGGATCCCCTTCACCTTGTTCGCGGCAATCGAGATCCCCACACCGGTTCCGCAGATGAGGATGCCGCGGTCACATTCCCCCGAAGCGACCGCGGTGGCAACCGCGTGCGCGTAGATCGGATAATCCGTCCGCTCCGCACTGTCGGTGCCGAAGTTTACGACCTCATGCCCCATTTTCTCCACGTATTCCCTGATGTGGTTTTTCATTTCGACCGCAACGTGGTCGTTTCCGATTGCAATTTTCATATGTAAGACGGTCGTCCTTTAATTATTCTACGATGTAAGGCTCGAAGTCGGCGTTGACGTCGCTCCAGTCAACGACGGCCTTCATCCACTTGCCGTACTTCACGGTCAGCTCGCCCTGTGCCTTGTCAAACTGCTTGATTGGGTAGACCTTGGTGGGAACAGAGAGGTAGCTCCACTTGCCGGTCTCCAGAAGCTTCATAGCCAGCTGATTTGCACGGCGGTTGATATCGTCTTCTCTCGGATGCGTGTTGAGCAGGTCGATCGCCCAGGCGCCAAGACGCTCAAAGTTGACGTTGCGCTTTTCGCCCGTGTGGTATGCGGCAACTGCAAGCTGACCGCACATTCTGGTCATACGGATCGCAAGATCAGGCGACTCGTTGGTCTCGCCCCACTCCATAACGACCGGGAAGCCGTTTACCTTCGGATTTGTGTCGGAGAAGTAGTTTGCGGGAATCTCCTCGGGCAGATAGGTCTCGGATGCACCGTACTTCTTTGCATTCTCAAGGCACTCTGGACGCTTGTCAACGGCAACTACGTCGTAGCCCTTCATTGCGAGCAGAGAGATCGCGCCGCAGCCCATGTAACCGCAGCCGACGACGGCAACCTTCTCGCCGTTCATCAGTCCGCGCAGCTTGCCGACAGCGGAAAGCAGGCATGCAAGCGGCTCGATCACAGCCGCGGTGTCCGATACGTGATCGGGGATCTTTACAAGGTCAACTGCGTGTGCGACCGCATACTCCGCACCGCCGCCGAAGCCGCCGCCGGAAACTCTGTCGCCGACCTTCAGCGTGGTGACCTCGCTGCCAACCTCAACAACAACGCCGATCGGCTCGTGACCGAAGGAGCGTGCGGGGATGTCCGCCGACCAGTCGTAATGCTCGGACATGCAAACGCCGCAGTACTTCAGCTTAACGAGAACGCACTTCTCGTTCGGAAGAGTCGGCATCGGTACGTCTACCAGCGTCGTGGTCATCGGACCTGTTTTCATCAATCTTTTCATCGTTTGTGCCATAGCTTGGGTCTCCTTTGAAAAAATGTAAAATTTTATGGTTGAGCCATATTACGTCTCTATTATAAACCACGGTTTCCCAAAAGAAAATGGAATTTTTCAAAAAAAATATGGACAAAACCGACTTCTTGTGCTACAATATTCTCAAAGAAAGCGAGGAGTTTTTATGATTCTGAAATACTGCGGTGCTTGCGAGATCCCGATCCGCTCTTGTGTACTGCACCGCCACAAGGAATGGGAGCTCGTTTATCAGAAAAGCGGCAATTCGACGACGACCGTTGACGGCGTTCCCTATCAGCTCAAGCGCGGCGACGTGATCGCGATCCCGCCGAACGCTGTGCACGAGGGACGCTCGGATTCCTATTTCAGCGATATGTACGTAAGACCCGAGTCGGCGGATTTCCCTCAGAAGGTATTTATCGTCCACGATCAGGACGGTAGCCTTCGCACGCTTTTCAATATGATCCTCAAGACCTATATTGAAAAGGAGCCGAACCACCACGCCATCTGTAACGGCTTGCTTGAGACGATCTGTGCCACGGTCGACCGCAACCGCTCGGTCACTTATAAGCACCCCTTCGTCGTTGACCTGAAGCGTCGGATCTACGAGAATATGACGGATCCCGATTTCTCCGTTACCGACGAGATCCTGAGGATGGGCTATAACCCCGACCACGTCCGCCGCAGCTTTTACACCGACATCGGCGTGTCGCCGCACCGTTACCTCATCAACCTGCGCCTCACGCTTGCCAAAAAGCGCCTGCAAAACGAGAGCTTTATGAGCATCGAGGGAGTCGCGCGTGAATGCGGCTTCGGCGACGCCTTCTACTTCTCACGCCTTTTCAAAAAAGCCTTCGGCGTCTCCCCGCGCGAGTATCGCGGACAGGAAGAAAAATAAATAGAAGGGGCTGTCCCAAATTGCAACATTTGAGACTGCCCCTTGTTTGATGAAGGGCTCGGCAGATTTAGAGGAAAATTCGTCGTTCTTCGCCCCGAAGGCGTATTTACATACGTCGAGAGGTAGCAAAGAAAAAACACCGCAGTGCGGTGTTTTTTCAAAGCGATACCCCACAAAGCAAGGAGTATGCCAAGCCGCCGCTTGCGTGGCGAAGGCAGACGACTATGCGGCTGGGGCGGATCGAAAACGGCGAAAGAAAATGGCATTCGATATTTGGAGAAATTCGTCAGAATTTCAACCTTATAATTCTTCAAACAGTTACAAAGCGCAATAGAGTCAATTACCTTTTGCTCTTTTCGCCATTTTCGGTTTTACCTAAATGTGACAGCCCCTTTTATTAAAACGAACGGAGAACAGATATGATGTATAGAAAAATAGGAAGTGACCGCGTATCGGCGATCGCACTCGGCTCGGGCGGCTTCGGCGCAAAGATCAGCGAGGGTGACGCCGCACGTGTGATGGACGCCTACCGCGACGCGGGCGGCAACGTCATTGACACGGGGCGCATCTACTGCGGCGGCAGATCGGAGGCGTGCATCGGTAATTGGATGAAGGAGCGCGGCGTGCGCGGTGAGATCTTTCTCGTCACCAAGGGCGGACACCCCGAGCTGCCCTCTTGGCGGCGCCGCATCAATCAGGCGGAGATCACCGCCGACCTTGAGGCAAGCCTTGCGGCACTTGACACCGACGTCATCGACCTCTATTTTCTGCACCGCGATGACGAAAATCTTCCCGTATCCGAGATCGTACCGATCCTCGACCGCTTCGTAAGAGAGGGAAAGGTGCGCTATCTCGGCGCCTCCAACTGGAGTGCCGCGCGCATTGAGGAGGCAAACGCCTTCGCCCGCGCAAACGGTATGGCGGAATTTGCCGCAAGCCAGATCCTCTGGAACTATACGCAGGTCAATCAGTCGGCACTGCCCGATCAGACCCTTTGCGTGATGGATGAAGACGAGCACGCCCGCTACGAAAAAAACGGCATCCCCGTGATGGCGTATACCTCGCAGGCGCAGGGCTTTTTCGCCTATTATGAAAAAGGAAAGATCCCCGACGCCCTTATGCGCGACTATATGAATGAGACGACGCGGGCGCGTGCCGAGCGCGTGCTCGCCGTTGCGCGTGCCTGCGGTGTCTCCCCCTCGGCGGTCGCCCTCGCCGCGCTGCTTCACGACAGCGTACCTGCCATCCCCGTGATCGGCACGTCCTCGCCCGAGCGCGTGGCGGAGGCATTTGCCGCCCTGACGCTTGATTGCGCGGATCTTTCCGCATTGTAAAAGGCTAACAAATGACCATAAAAACATCGAAAATGGCGAGCATTCCTTCAGCCTTCTATGTATAATAAGATCGGTAGATCATTTTTGAAGGGAGTATTTTATGAAAAAGCTGTTTGTGATCTCTTTTTCTATTTTCCTTCTCATTCTGTCGCTGACGCTGATCTCGTGCGGCAATGACGGCGGCGGCTCGGCAAGCAAGGATTCGGGTATCACCGAGGGAACGAAGTGGGAAAACGTCGATTTTACGGGCGATAAGATCCGCGTCAGCATCTCCGTCGACCAATACGACAATAAGGCGACCACCCCCGCCTCGGAGCGCTACGTCCGCGGCAGTGATTCGGCAGGCAGTGACGAGATCCTCAATATGGTATTCGACCGCAACAAGAAGGTGCGCGATATGCTCGGCCTTGACGTTGAGTATATGGAGGTGCATCACCAGTTCCGCGACGTACAGCCCTACATCAACGAGATCGTGATGTCCTATAACGAGGGCACGTCCCCCGATCTCTTTATCAACGACTGCTTCGGCACGGTCCGTGCGGCAATGGACGGAAGCCTCTATAACGTAATGGAGGGCTACGGCGACACCTCGGAAAGCTTCTTCGATTTTCAGGATGCGCACGGCTGGTATTCCGAGTATATGAACGGTCTTACCCTCAATCCCGCCGTCAAATACGTGGTCGCGGGCGACTATTTCATCGACGTTTTGCGCGCCGCGCACACCCTTTACATCAACATCGACCTGTTTGAGTCCTACGTTGGCGATATTGAGGCAAATCTTTACACCGAGATCAAGCAGGGCAATTGGTTCTACGACGATCTGTCGGAGCTCGCCACCATGGGCTGGGAGCCTGACTCGACGAACAAAACGCCCAGAGCACAGTCCTACGATATCTGCGTCGGACTTGCCGCCGATACGCTTGCCTCCTATACCTTCTTCTACACCAGCAGCGTCTCAATGTATACGAAGGAGCCCGACGGCTCGTACAGCCTTCCGTACGACAATCAGGATTACTTTGCCTTCGCGAACGAGATCATCAATCTGATGAACGAGCAGGCAGTCTGCCTGACCAACGAGGTCGGCGCGACCGCTGACAAGCGTACCTCGACGATGTTTGCAAATCAGAACGTTATGATGGCGGAGGGAATGTGGATCTCCGACCTTGAGACCCCCGAGATCCGTGCGATGACCGACCGCATCGGCGTCACCGTGTACCCGAAGCGCAATTCGAGCGTCAAGAATTACAGCACCTTCGTGCACGATATTGCCGAGATCGGCTCGATCCCGATCTCCACGACGAACTTCCGTCAGGTCTCCGCCTTTTTGCAGTGCGTGACCGAGGAATCCTCACAGATGGTGAAGCAGTACACCGAATACGCCGTGAAGTTCAAGTACAACAAGGACTTCGCGACGGCGGATATGATCGACATCATTTATAAATCGATCGGCTCTCCGTTTGAGGGCGTTATGACGCGTCTTGCCTTCGAGCAGGTCGTTCCCTTCGGCACGCCGAGCGAGATGGTCAATATGCGCGACAAGCTGAACTCCTGCATCTTTACGGGCAACAACACCTTCACGAACAACTATCAGGCATCCTATAACGCCTACAATGAGGGTATCAAGGCATTGGTGAATCGCTTCAATCAGGCGGCACAGAAATAACAAAAATACCCACGGCATTCCGTGGGTATTTTTGAAAAAGAGGGATCAGACGCGCGCGCGGTATTCACTCGGCGTTCTCCCGACGATGCTCTTGAAATTTCGGTTGAAGCTGCGAAGCGACTCAAACCCGCAGTCCAGTGCGACCTGAAGCACCGTCTTATCGGTATTCTGTAGGGCGTAGCACGCCTCGTTGATGCGGTGTCGCTTGACGTAATCCGAAAAGGAGATCCCCGTGCGCCGCGTAAAGAATTTTGAAAGATAAACGTGGTGGTAGGAGGTTGCCTGTGAGAGGGCGGAAAGCGTACACTCCTTGCCGTAATTCTCCTCAACGAAGGCAAAGATCGCCGAAAGCAGCTCGTTGCGCTCTCCCTTTTTCTCAACGTACTGCGCGGTCTTGTCAAACTCCGCGCACAGACAGTAAAGCAGCCCCTTCGCCTCAAGATAATCCTCGGGCGACAGCGAAAGCAAGCGCGAAAGGTAGTCGGGATCGGGTGTGAACAGATTGCTCGTCGGCAGACTCCTCTGACAGATCTTGCTGTATACCTTCACGAGGTTTGGCGAGAAGATGCAAAGCCTGTGAACCGCGTGCACGGGCACGCGGAAATCGTGCACCTGATGCGGAAAGATCAAAACTGCATGTCCCGGCGTTATGCTGTATTCCGTTCCGTCGATCGAAATCAGAAGCTCGCCTTCGATCGCCGTCACGATCTCAAAGCTGCCGTGCATATGCAGCGGAAAGTTGAAGTCGACGTTCTGTTCGATCTTCAGCTCGTCGTCCGCGTACAGCGAATTGATCAACTCGTAAAGCATACCCCACCCCCATGCTAATAATTGTCTATACTTTTATTATAAAACCAAATCGACGGGTTGTCAATACCCGAAAATGAAAGGAAAAAAACAATGGAATTCTTCAAAAACATTCCCGTGATCAGATACGAGGGAGCAGACACGAAAAATCCGCTTGCCTTCCGCTTCTACGACCCCGATGCAAAGGTCGGCGGCAAAACGATGCGTGAGGCGCTCCGCTTCGCGATGTCCTACTGGCACACGATGTGCGCGGAGGGCACCGATATGTTCGGTGTCGGCACGCTTCAAAAAACCTACGGTGCCGTCGATCCGATGGAAATCGCCGAGAACAAGGCATACGCCGCAATGGAGCTGATGGATAAGCTATCGATCGACTACTTCTGCTTCCACGACCGCGACATCGCGCCCGAGGGCGGAACGCTCGCCGAAAGCAACGCGCGCCTCGACCGCATCACGGAGCTTTTGAAGGAACTGATGCAGACGCATAATAAAAAGCTCCTCTGGGGTACGGCAAACTGCTTCGGCAACCGCCGCTATATGCACGGCGCGGGCACCTCGCCCTCTGCCGACGTCTTTGCCTTTGCCGCCGCACAGATCAAAAAGGCACTCGAGATCACCGTCGCCCTCGGCGGTGAGGGCTACGTATTCTGGGGCGGGCGAGAGGGCTACGAGACCCTGCTCAACACCGATATGGGACTGGAGCAGGACAACCTCGCGCGCCTGCTTTGCATGGCGGTCGACTATGCGCGGAGCATCGGCTTCAAGGGAGACTTTTACATTGAGCCGAAGCCGAAGGAGCCGACCAAGCACCAATACGACTTCGATGCCGCGACCGTCCTCGCCTTCTTGCGCAAGTACGGGCTTGACCGCGACTTCAAGCTGAATATCGAGGCAAACCACGCGACCCTCGCAGGTCACACCTTCCAGCACGAGCTGCGCGTCGCAAGAGAAAACAACGCCTTCGGCTCGATTGATGCCAATCAGGGCGATATGCTCCTCGGCTGGGATACCGACCAATTCCCGACCAACGTCTACGAGACAGCATTTTGTATGTACGAGGTCATCAAGGCGGGCGGCTTCACGAAGGGCGGTCTGAACTTCGATGCAAAGGCACGCCGCGGCTCTGCGACCGAGGAGGATATCTTCCTCACCTATATCGCGGGTATGGACGCCTTCGCCCTCGGATACCGCATCGCTGATAAGCTGATCCGTGACGGCAGACTCGACGAGTTTGTTCGGGCGCGTTACAGTAGCTACGAAAGCGGCATC
>JAZSGY010000058.1:0-4561 GCA_045532985.1 Eubacteriales bacterium
CGAGATGAAAACGGGTGAGGGTAAGACGCTGGTCGCGACCCTGCCCGCTTACCTCAACGCGCTCCCCGGTAAAGGCGTGCATATCGTCACCGTCAACGATTATCTTGCGCGGCGCGACAGTGAGGAGATGGGGCGCGTTTACGCCTTTCTCGGTCTGTCAACGGGTCTTGTCGTGCACGGACAGACCTCCGCTGAGAAGAAGGAGGCGTACGCCGCCGATATCACCTACGGCACGAACAACGAATTCGGCTTTGACTATCTGCGTGACAATATGGTCATTTACAAGGAGCGGATGGTCCAGCGCGGTCATTTCTTCGCGATCGTGGACGAGGTCGACTCGATCCTGATCGACGAGGCGAGAACGCCGCTGATCATTTCGGGTCAGGGCGAAAAATCGACCGAGCTTTACGATCTTGCCGACAAATTCGCAGCAACGCTCAAAAAGTTCGTGATCAAGGAGCTTGACAGCAAGGAGGACACCGAGCAGTACGACGGCGACTATATCGTCGACGAAAAGGCGCACAGCGCGACCCTGACGCGCTCGGGCATCGAAAAGGCGGAGGCGTTTTTCCATCTGGAGAACCTCTCCGACCCCGAAAACGCGACGCTCAACCACCATATCAATCAGGCGCTTCGGGCACGCGGCGTGATGAAGCGCGACGTTGACTACGTCGTAAAGGACGATCAGGTCATTATCGTTGACTCCTTTACGGGTCGACTGATGCCGGGCCGCCGCTATAACGAGGGACTGCATCAGGCGATCGAGGCGAAGGAAAAGGTCAAGATCGAGAAGGAATCAAAGACGCTGGCGACCATCACCTTCCAGAACTATTTCCGTATGTACAAGAAGCTCTCGGGCATGACGGGTACCGCCCTGACCGAGGATGCGGAGTTCCGCGAGATCTACGCGCTTGACGTCGTCGAGGTCCCGACCAACCGTCCGATGATCCGTATCGATCACAACGACGAGGTCTACCGCTCGGTGGCGGGAAAATACCGTGCCATCATCCGCCAGATCGCGGAGTGCCACGCGAAGGGACAGCCCGTTCTCGTCGGTACGGTGTCGGTCGACAAGTCCGAGGAGCTTTCCGCGCTTTTGAAGCGTGAGGGCATCAAGCACACCGTGCTGAACGCAAAGCACCACGAAAAGGAAGCCGAGATCGTTGCAGGCGCGGGCAAGGAGGGTGCCGTCACCATCTCCACCAATATGGCGGGACGCGGTACCGATATTATGCTTGGCGGCAACCCCGAGTATATGGCGAAGGTCGAGATGCGCCGCCGCGGGATCGACGAGGCGCTGATCGCAGAAGCAACAGGCTCGGCAGAGACCGAAAACGAGGAGCTGATCGCGGCACGCGCGCTCTTCCGCGAGCTTTATGAAAAGTATAAAATTGAAATTCAGCCCGAGGCTGAGCGCGTTCGCGCCGCAGGCGGTCTCTTTATTCTCGGTACGGAGCGGCACGAGAGCCGCCGTATCGACAACCAGCTGCGCGGTCGAAGCGGCCGTCAGGGCGACCCCGGCGAATCAAAATTCTATCTGTCCTTCGAGGACGATCTGATCCGTCTGTTCTGCTCCGAGGGACGGCTTGCGATGCTCCAGCGCTTCGGGCTCGACGACGATACGCCGATCAGCGTGCGTATTCTTTCGGGCGCGATCGAGGGCGCACAGCGCCGCATTGAGGGCTTGAACTTCACGCGCCGCAAGAACGTGCTGGAATACGACGATATTATGAATCAACAGCGCACGGTTATTTACGATCAGCGTGCCGAGGTGCTGTCGAACCTCGATATGCACGAGACGGTCCGCCGTATGATCGAGAGCTCGATTTCCGATTCCGTAGCGCGCCTGACCGCCGCCGAGGATCCTCTCGATTGGAATCTTGACGAGCTGCGCGCGCATTATCGCGGCTTCCTGCTCGCCGAGGAGGATCTGCGCTATACCAAGGAGGAGCTTGCCGAGCTTTCGCCCGCAGACCTCACCGAAACGCTGATGGGGATCGCCGAGGCACGCCTTGCCGAAAAGGAGGAGCTTTTCACGCCCGACGGACTGCGTGAGGTCGAGCGCGTGATCCTGCTTCGCAACGTGGACACCAAATGGATGGCGCATCTTGACGCGATGGAGGAGCTGAAGGGCGAGGTCGGGCTCAACGCCTACGCGCAGAGAAATCCGATCACCGAGTACCGCTTGGTCGGTGCGGATATGTTTGACGAAATGATCGCGGATATCCGCGAGTCGACCGTGCGTATGGTCCTGTCGGCAATGCCGCAGCAGAAGCTCGAGCGCGTTGAGGTCGCGAAGCCGACGATGGCAGGCTTTGAGGGCGGCAAATCCGCAGCCCCGAGAAAGCCCGCAAGATCGCAAAAGGTGGGGCGCAACGATCCCTGCCCGTGCGGAAGCGGCAAGAAATACAAAAAATGCTGTGGCGCCGCGGACGCTGACAAGGAGTAACCATGGGATTCGGAACTCTTTTCGTCGGATATATTCTGCTGTTCAACCCCTTTTCGTGGTATACCGACCTGTTTGCGTGTCTTCTGATGGCGCTCGGGCTGACGAAGCTCGTTGCCTTCGAGGAACGCTTTCGCCGCGTGCTGATCGCGGCTCTCGTTGCCTCGATCCCCGCCGCCGTCGCCTTCGTTTTCACGATGCTTTCGATGTTTGGCAGCGCAGTCGGCGACTTTTATATGACGAATATTCATCCCGCCCTGCGCGCGATGACCTTCCTTTATTTCACTCTGGAGCTTCTGATCGCGATCGACCGCATTGCAGTCGCGACCGATATCGGGGCTCTGCGCCTGCCCGCGATGCGTAACCGCATCTTTACGGCGATCTATTACGCGCTTTACGTCTTTGCAAACCTTTCCTTCGATACTGCCACGCTGATGGGAAAAATCGTCGTTTACTCGACGCTCCCCGTGCTTCTTGTCGGTCTTGTCGTGCATTTTCTCAACGCGAAGCTGATCTTCTCCTGCTATATGTGGATCTGTCCCGAGGGGGATGAACAGATGGAGCGCGGCGAGTCGCGCATCGGCATCATCAACCGCATTCAGAAGAAGACCGACGCAATGGAGGAGGAATTCGCACGCCGCCGCAGTGAGGAGGAAAACGCCAAGCTGCGCGCGCGGATCGAAAAGAAAAGGAGAAAAAAGAAATGAAGCAAGCAAACGGCTTCCGCTACGGATATCTTCTGCTTGGCGGACTTTTCCTCGCGCTTCCCTCCTTTCACACGATCGATCTGTTGCCCGACTGCATCGCTCTGTTTCTCATCGCCGCCGCACTGCGCCCGATCGGAGCCGGGGTCTCCGTCTTCAAGGATGCAGAACGCGCCTTTACGAAGGCGGGGTATATCACGCTTCTGCGCTTCCCTGCGATGGCGGCGGTCATCGCAACCTGGACGGGCAGCTCCGCGCTTTCGCCGACCGACGCACAGAGCCGCGCCCGCGCGACGGTAGCGCTTCTCGTTCTGGGTTTTGCGATCCTTGAGAGCATTTTTCTGCTCTCTGCCTTTTCCCGTTTCTTTTCGGCGCTCGACTATCTCGGGGAGCGCGAGGGCATCCGCTCTGCCGTGCAGATGCGCAGCGGACGTCCGACGGAGCTTCTTCGGGGGCTGACCTACACCTTCCTCATCGCGCGTGCCGTCCTTGAACTTCTGCCGAGCTTTTCGGCGCTTTTGTCAAAAGTGCCGATCACCACGGGCAGATACGCCCTTCTGACCGTTTTGGCTGCATCCGCGTCGCTTCTTTTCGGCGGGATCTTTCTCAGTTACCTGCGCGATCAGCTGAACCTGATGCACGCGGACGAAAAATGTAACGCTTACTTTACAAAAACGATTGCAGAGAATCGCGAGAGCTATCTTCTCGCGGCGCGGGCGCACCGCTTTTCGCTCTCGATGGCGCTCGGTACGGTCGCGGCGGTCTTTACGCTGGATCTCGTGATCGATGCCGTGCCGCTGTTACCCGAGTTTTTGGCGGGGATCTGCCTTCTGCTTGTCCTGTTTGCCTTACCGGGGCGCACCCCGAAAAAGCGGACGGCGACCGTAGCGGCGATCCTTTATTCCGCGCTTGCCCTGCTTTCCGATCTTCTCCACTTTATCTTTTTGCGTATGCACGGCACCTATAACGCCGTCAATATGAACGACGGCGCGTACACACTTTATACCGTCTATACGGCTTCGGCGATCCTTTCCGCCGCGGCGTTTATTTTCCTGCTTTTCGCTTTGTTCCGCTATGTTTCCGCGGAGCATCTTTGTCTTCCCGCCGACGCCTTCGTTTCTCAAACGAAGCGGCAGGAATACGGGCGCTGTCGCACTTATCTTGCGGCATTTACTGCATTTGGCTGCGTCTCGTCGCTCTTTTCCTGCGTCTTGCTCTTTACGCAGACGCTCTACGAGCTGGTGCCCGCAAATCTTGATAAGCTCGGCACCTCGACGGTCCCCCTGCCACGCCTTCCGTATATGGGACCGATCTCGATTCTTCTCGGACTTCTCTTTATCCTTTCGGCGTATCTGTTCTTCTCGAAGCTGAAAACGTTGACCGAGGGCAAGTCGCTTGACTGAAAACCAAA
>JAZSGY010000065.1:0-11956 GCA_045532985.1 Eubacteriales bacterium
TGTCCTTAGTGCAGAAGCAGTAGTATGCATAGCCCATATCGACAAGCATTTTTGCATATTTTTCGTATATCTCACGTCTCTCACTCTGTACGTAAGGTCCGTGTTCACCGCCAACGTCGGGGCCTTCATCATAGCTAAGACCTGTAATCTTAAGAGTGGATTTTATTATATCGGTTGCGCCTTCAACAAGACGTTCTCTGTCGGTGTCCTCAATGCGGAGAATAAAGGTTCCGTCCGCGTGCTTTGCGATCAGGAAGGCGTAAAGCGCGGTGCGCAGATTGCCGATATGCATATAGCCCGTCGGACTGGGGGCGAAGCGTGTTACGATCTTGTCGTTCATTTGATAGCTCCTTCTTTGGAATAATACTTGTGATCCCGATTATTGTAACACAAAAAAACAGAATCGTCAAGAATACTTCTGAAAGTTCTCTCAAAACTTCTTATTTGGTATTGCTATTTTCCTAAAAATAGTGTAAAATATAATATATTTTATTTAGGAGAGTGTTATGGAGCATCAGAGAATTCAGCTTTTGGAGGGCGTCTTTCTAAACGTTCTGCAAACAGACCGATTCAAGTCAAATTACTTGTGCCTGAATTTTATCACGCCGCTCTCTGAGGAAACTGCATCCGAAAAGAATCTCTTGATCAGCGTATTGCGGCGCGGATGCCGTAGGTATCCCGAGCAGACCCTGCTTTGCCGTCGCCTTGAGGAGCTTTACGCCTCCGAGATCGCCTATAACAGCTTCAAGCACGCTAATCTTCATTTGATCAGCTTTTCGGCGGATATTCTAGATAACCGTTACGCAATGGACGGGATGGATATATTTGCCGAAACGGTGGCACTCCTACGCGACGCGATCTTCGATCCGTTGATCAGGGACGGCGCATTCCTTCCGTCTTACGTCGAGAGCGAAAAAAAGAATCAGATCGACCAGATCAATTCCCTGATCAATCACAAAGGACGCTATGCACAAAAGCGTTGTCTTGAGCTGATGTGCAAGGGAGAGCTTGCCGCGATTGATGCCGGCGGAACCGTAGAGAATACGAAGAAGATCACGCCCAAACGCTTGTTTGAGATATACGGGGACGTTATCAATAACGCCCGCATTGAAATATTCTTCGTCGGCTCGATGTCGCCGTCAGAGGTAAAAGAAAAGCTTTTGCCTATTACCGCAAAGCTTGCTCCACGATCTTTTTGCCCGCCCGCCTTTGCAATTAGACACAGGGCAGAGAAGGCGCGCGAGATCGTTGAACACGCGCAGAGCGTGCAGGGAAAGCTGTTGCTCGGTTTCCGCACCCCGATCATAGGCGGAAATAAGGACTGCGTCACGCTTCGTCTTTTTAACGAATTATTCGGTGCCGCGCCGACCTCAAAGCTTTTTATGAACGTTCGGGAACGCTTGCATTTGTGCTATACGTGCCGTTCTTATTTCAATGCACAGTACGGGCTTTTATTCGCGTCTGCGGGAATAGACAATCAAAATTATTCTCTTGCACGGGACGAGATTCTCTCTCAGCTCAGTGCCGTTCAGAAAGGAAATTTCACAGACGAGGAAATGTCCTTCGCAGTGCGCTCGATCGAAAATTCCTACCGCGGAATTTACGACAACCCACGGGCTGTCGAGGCGTGGTTTATGACGCGCGTGCTTGAAGGGAGCGTAGAGACGCCCGAGGAGCGTCTGCTACGTCTTAGGGCATTGACGCGTGATGACGTGATACGCGTTTCAAATTCTCTTTCTCTTGATACCGTGTATTTCCTGCACGCAGACGGTCAATCGGAGCGTGCGGAAGGAGAGTCGGATGATGAATCATAATTGGACGCTTATTGAAAACGAGCGGATCGGTGAAAAGTATTATTACTTGCGCCACAAAAGTGGGCTTCCGATCTACGTATTCCCGAAAAAAATGGCGAGTGCTTACGCGATCCTCGCCACGCGATTCGGTTCTGTCAACAACACCTTCCGTACGGATGAAAACGAAGATTTTATGACCGTTCCCGACGGTGTCGCGCATTTTTTGGAGCATAAAATGTTTGAAAACGAGGACGGGATCGATACGTTCGCTCATTTTTCCGAAAACGGTGCGAACGCAAACGCCTACACCTCCAACGAAAAAACGGCATATTTGTTTTCTGCAACCGACCGCTTTTACGATTCGTTGCGCGTGCTGCTCGATTTTGTCGGACACCCTTATTTCACCGATGAAAACGTAAAAAAAGAGCAGGGGATCATTGCCCAGGAAATAGGGATGTACGACGACCATCCGGGGGCGCGTCTTTACTATGCAATGCTCGAGAATCTCTATCAGACGCACCCGATCCGTCTGAACGTTGCGGGGACTGTTGAATCGATCGCAAAGATCACGCCCGATATTCTTTATCGCTCTTATTACGCCTTCTACAATCTTAACAATATGGCGCTCGTGATCGCCGGCGACGTTGATCCCGAAGGGGTGGAGGAGGTTGCTGACACAGTCCTCCAAGGAGCATCGAGCTTCCGCATTGAGCAGCCGTCTGTTTTGGAACAGGATGGGGTTTCTGCCTCGAAAAAAGTTATCAAAATGGACGTTTCACGCCCGCAGTTTGCCATAGGGATCAAGGACGTCGACCTACCTGCCGATCCCTACGAGAAGGCGCGGCGCGCACTCGCGATGGATATTTTGAACGATCTGCTGTTCGGCCGCTCGACGGAGTTTTACGGCGAACTTTACGAAAAGGGACTCTTACAGGATGACTTCACGTCAGAATACGAGTGGTACAGCAATTGTGCCTACAATGCAATTTCCGGTGAGTCGGACGATCCCGACGCCGTGTATGAAGCGATTCTCACACATTTGGAGAAAATGATGCAGTCCCCGCCGTCGAAGGCTGATTTTGAGCGTCTGCGCCGTTGCAACTATGCGGACTATATCCGAGGCTTTGACAGCACGGAGGAGATCGCAAATTCCTTTTTACACTATCTGTTTCTTGACGTGGACTATTTGAGGATCGGCGATCTGATCGCGGAGCTGACCTACGAGGAGGTCGTGGAGCTGATGCGTGAGTTTTATCACGCGGACCGCTTCACCCTCGCGGTTGTCGCTCCGTTGAACGAATCTTAAGGAGGGATTTTGTTGTTAAAAACTTCGGTTATTTCATTTCCGGGACTTGGCATCGGTGAGTTTGAGATCGACAGCGTTGCCTTTTCCCTGTTCGGAAAGCGCGACGTCGCTTGGTACGGCTTGATCATTGTGATCGGTATGCTGCTCGCCGTGCTTTATGTGGCGTGGCGCGCAAAGCAAAGCGGGATCTCGTTTGATACGGTCCTTGATTTTGCTCTGTTTACGATCTTTTTCGGCGTGATCGGCGCAAGACTTTATTACGTGATCAGCAGATTTGAGTTCTATCGGGATTCCTTGTCCGATATCTTTGCGATCTGGAACGGCGGACTTGCCATTTACGGCGGGATCATTGCGGGCGGCATTACGGTATTCGTCGTGTGTAGGATTAAGAAAATCAGCTTTTTGCAATTTGCGGATTTCGTTTGCCCTGCGGTGATGATCGGACAGATCCTCGGCAGGTGGGGAAATTTTGCAAACGGGGAAGCGTTCGGTGCCGAAACTACGCTGCCGTGGCGAATGGGCATCAGCAATTTTACGACGGGATATGAAACGATCTACGTGCATCCGACGTTTTTGTACGAGTCGCTTTGGAATCTCGTCGGCTTCATCCTGATCAATCTGTTTTACAAGCACAAGCAATATAACGGCCAGATCTTTTATATGTGCTTTGCCTGGTACGGTCTGGGGCGTGCTTTCATCGAATATTTGCGTGCCGACAGCCTTTATCTCGGTCAGTCGTTCGGCTGGCCTGAGGTCTGGTATCTGAAGGTCTCGCTTCTCGTTGGCATTTTGTGCTTCGTCGTCTTTACGGGCCTCTTGATCTATCATTTTATAAAAGATCTGAAAGAAAAACGTTTAAAAAATAAGTGAGGTAATACTATGCTAGTCATCAGCGGAAAAGAAGTCTCTGCGGCAGTGCGTCAAACGATCGCAGAGGAAGTAAAGGAATTCAAGAGCAAGACGGGAGTTACCCCGGGGCTTGCGGTCGTCATGGTTGGCGACAATCCCGCCTCTGCGGTTTACGTGCGCAACAAGCACAAGGCATGCGCCGAGGTCGGAATGTACTCTGAGGTGCATACGCTTCCCGAGGAAACGACCGAGGAGGAGCTTCTGGCGCTTCTGCGTCAAATGAATGAAAATCCCGCCCTGCACGGCATTCTCGTACAGCTTCCCCTGCCGAAGCATATCAACGAGGAAAGAGTCATTGCTACCATTTCCCCGGAAAAGGACGTGGACGCGTTCCACGCGCAGAACGTTGGCAAGATCATGATCGGCAACTATAGCTTTTTGCCGTGCACCCCTGCCGGCGTAATGGAGCTTTTGGATTATTACAAGATCGATCCGGCGGGCAAAAATTGCGTTGTAGTCGGGCGCAGTAATATCGTAGGGAAGCCGCAGGCTCTTCTGATGCTTGAAAGAAACGCGACCGTTACGGTCTGCCATTCCCGCACGAAGGATCTCGCTTCCTTTACGAAAAACGCCGATATTCTCGTCGTTGCGATCGGACGCCCGAAATTCATCACCGCCGATATGGTGAAGCCCGGCGCCGTTGTCATTGACGTTGGAATCAACCGTATGGAGGACGGAAAGCTTTGCGGTGACGCGGATTATGAGGCAATTTCCGAGATTGCCTCCGCTATGACTCCCGTTCCCGGTGGGGTCGGACCGATGACGATCACGATGCTTCTGAAAAATACGTTGACTGCGGCAAAAAACTTTCAGAAGAAATAATTTTGAAAAACTATTGACAAAATAGAAAAAATGGAGTATAATGGCTTTTGTAATTCATATGAGATTTTAAATCTCTTTGCCCATTGTGAGGGGAGGGAATATAGATGGCAGAAGTCAGAGTAAAAGAGAACGAGTCTTTGGACAGCGCTCTGCGTCGTTTCAAGCGTCAGTGCATGAAATCCGGCGTTCTTACTGAGCTTCGTAAGCGTGAGCATTACGAAAAGCCCAGCGTTAAGCGCAAGAAGAAGTCTGAAGCAGCCAGAAAGCGCAAGTACAAATAATTGTGCCAAAAAGCACCGCATTTGCGGTGCTTTTTCTGTTATGCAAGGTTTTTCCTCGTTTGCGGACATGTTTTGTTGCGATAATAATAAGTGATCGATCTTAAATGGGAGAATACAGTATGAAGAAAAAATTACGTGTGCTTTCGGGGATCGTTACCCTGTCTCTGCTTTTTAGTGCCGTCGTGATCACGGTTGGCGCGCACCGTCCGCCTCCCGGCTGGTACGTGAAGCGAAATCGGGAGCATAAACAGCCGACTCCTGATCTCAGTATGGAAATGCTCGAGCAATACGACGCGTATTATATTGATAAAAAGCACGGTGACGATACAAAGGATAAGGTGATCTATCTCACGTTTGATGCGGGATACGAAAATGGCAACGTTGCCAAAATACTTGACGTTTTGAAAAAGGAAGAGATTTCTGCCGCGTTTTTTGTGCTGGATCAGATCATCTTGCACGACACGGAGCTTGTCAAGCGAATGGAGAAAGAGGGACATCTCGTTTGCAACCATACGAAAAACCACCGCGATGTGACGACTTGCAAAAGCAAAGAGGAGCTTGAAAGGGAGTTGTCTGCACTGGAGGCGGTATATCGCGAGAAGATCGGCAAGGAAATGCCGAAATACTTCAGACCGCCCGAGGGAAAATTCAACGAGCAGACGCTGAAATGGGCAAGCGAGCTTGGATACAAAACGGTATTTTGGAGCTTCGCTTATGCGGATTGGGACAATCAGCGTCAGCCTGCACGCGATAAGGCGATGTCGATCATTCTCGAGAATACCCATAACGGCGAGGTTATGCTCTTACACCCGACCTCAAGGACGAACGCCGAAATACTGTCCGACGTGATCATTGCCTTAAAAAATGACGGCTACCGCTTCGGTACGCTTGATGAATTGACCGCATAATAAAAGATTTAGGGGGGAAAAGCGTGAAAAAAGCAACGGCTATGTTTTGTCTGATATTCGCGCTTTTTCCTTTTTTCACGTGCGTGATCCTTGAGGCAGAGGGCTACGATAAAATTCCGAACGACGGAAAATATATTGCCCTTACCTTTGACGACGGACCGCATCCGATCTATACGGATCAGATTCTCGCTGTTCTGGACGAGTACGGGGTCAAGGCGACGTTTTTCCAGATTGGAGAAAATCTTGCGTATTACGGTGCCGCGGCGATCCGCGTCGCAGAGGCAGGGCACGAAATCGGGAATCACACCTATACGCACTGTAACGTAAATAAAATAAAGGATTCCTCCCTTACGGAAGAAATCCTTTTGTGTGAGCGTGCGATCCGCGATACAACGGGCGTCGTTCCGCGCGTATTCCGACCGCCCGAGGGGATGCGTGGAAAAAAGCTGGACGCGATTCTTGAACAATGCGGATATACACCGATCTATTGGAGTGTCGATACGTATGATTGGAAGGGGAAGGATGCACGAACCATCGCAGAAGGTGTCGTCAAAAGCGTCCGTGCAGGCGACATTATCCTGATGCACGATTTTGTCGGCCGCAGGTGTCAGGCAGTCGGGGCTTTGCGGATCATGATCCCCGAGCTGTTGAAGGAAGGATATCGGTTCGTTACCGTTTCGGAGCTAATGAAGATCGGCGGGGTGACTACTCCCAATCCGTAGCCGCAACCTCCTCGGTCGGGCGCATTTGCGGATCGATCATGATCTCCTTGACCTTAAAGTAAGCAGCGAAGGTCGCCATATACGCCCCAACAGCAAACATTAAGATCAGCGGCAGGGCGACGCCGAGCGGAACCAAAAGCCCCTGAAGCCCCATAGAATAACCAATGAAAATACAGAAGTATTCGATAAAAAGCAGAAGGATAATTCCAAGCAGAGCCATTAAATTGCGCTTAATACCCAAAAGCGAAAAGATCAGGGAGTTTTTGAGGATCTTCCAGAGCGAGAGGTCGAACGTAACCATTTGCAGGTAGATATAAAAGCGCATAAAGAAGTAAAGAATGCCGATCACAATGGTCATCCAGAACATGATGCTCGTAAAAAGATTGCCGCCGTCCCCAAGAAGCGAGATGAGATTGAAGGGAATCAAAAAGAGAAGGATCGCGTCAAGAATTCCAAAGAAAAACGCCTGACGAAAATTGTTTTTGATCGCGTACCAGAAATCCGACCAGATGAAAACGGGCTCGCCCTTGATCATATTGCGGATCAGATAGGCAACACCAACGTTTACGCAACCGAAGGTGAAAACGACGAGTGCTGAGAGTCCGTAAAAAACGTAGGTCCAGGTAGTCATTGCCGAAGCGGAGTACTGCAAGCCGTCAATGCCGATCCGTGCAAACAGTGCGGGAGACGCCGATCCACCCTCAAGCAAAGACAGCGCGTGAAGCGGTTGAAAGAGATCACTGACAGGTGCCGCATATTTTTGATTGAGAACGCCCGAAAGTGCGATCAGTGCAAAGACAAGAGGGAAGTTTCCAAGCACGATCAGCAGATTGACACGCACAAGACGGCTCAGATCGCGCCGAAGTCCGCGCCAGAATCCGCGCAGATCGGGCGTAATATTCGCGTCTTCCTTGCTGACGCCCTTTCCCTCACGTTGAGAGTCAAACAAGCGGAAACGCTTTTTTTTCTTTTTATCTTCCATAGCAATACATCCTTCTACGATAATACTCAAACAAAATTATTCTAACACAAAACGCGAATAAATGCAATATTTTTTCAAAAGTTGTAAAAAATATTGCCACCGGGCAGTTTTGATGGTATACTATACCAAAAGGACGGCACATATATTATAGCTATCGAGATTAATTGCACTTAAAACGAGGACGGTATGAAAAAAGAAACGATCACGCGCATATTTCGCCACATACCGCGTCTGCGGACCGAGCGGTTGCTTTTGCGACGGATCGAGCGCGAGGATGCGCCGGACGTTTACAGCTACGCAAGTCTTGCCGAGGTGACGCGTTTTTTGCTCTGGGATCCGCATCCAAGCCTCGCTTATTCAAAAGCCTACGTTGATTATCTGCAGAGCGTTTACCGCGAGGGGAGCTTTTACGATTGGGGCGTGACCCTTCTCGAGAGCGGCCGCCTAATCGGCACGTGCGGCTTTACAAGCTTTGATTTTGAGAATCATTCGGCACAGATCGGATACGTTCTTCATACGGACCAGCATGGAAAGGGGCTTGCCACGGAGGCGGTCGGCGCCGTGCTTGATTTCGGTTTCCGTAAATTGAAGCTTCAGCGGATCGAGGGGCGCTATATGGAGGAAAATCTCGCCAGCCGCCGCGTGATGGAGAAAAACCGAATGCGCTTTGAGGGGATCCTGCGAAACGCAGTCTGCGTTCGCGGTGAATACGTAAACGTCGGTGTGTGTTCGATCCTGCGTGACGAGTTTTTTGCGAAAGATAGATGAGCAGCCGCAAGCATTGCGGCCGCTTTTTGCATAAATGGAGCTCTTTGCCGATATATTTATACTAACTTCAACAAAAACGAGGTACCGTATGAAAAAAATAGGCTGCTTTTTATTCGCGACGCTCCTTTTGCTTTTTCCGCTCTTGGGACTTTCCGTTGGGGCGGAAGATGTTAAAACACAAACCGTTGATACCGCCTACGCGTTGGATCTGAATGCAAAATCGGCGCTTCTGATGGATTACACGACGGGCACAGTTTTGTACGAACAAAACCCCGATGAACGCTTGTCGCTGGCTTCCGTCACAAAAATTATGACCCTGCTTCTGGTCATGGAGGCTGTTGAAGACGGACGCATCACCTTAAACGAAACCGTAACAACGAGCGAGCACGCGGCTTCCATGGGCGGGTCACAGATCTTTTTGGAGCCCGGAGAAAAGATGAGCGTTGAGGATCTTTTAAAAAGCGTTGTAATATCGAGTGCGAACGACGCCGCCTGCGCGCTTGCAGAGCATATTGCGGGAAGTGAAGCGGCATTCGTTTCGGCAATGAATCAGAAGGCAAAAATGCTCGGTATGAACGACACGAATTTTGAAAATACGAACGGACTTGACGACACCGCGACCGAGCATTATTCAAGTGCGCGTGATATCGCGGTAATGTCACGCGCGCTGATGGCACACCCGAAGATCCTTGAATACAGCTCGATCTGGATGGATACGATCAGAGACGGCGCATTCGGACTTTCCAATACCAATCGCCTGATCCGTTTTTATCCCGGGGCAACGGGCTTGAAGACGGGATCGACCGAAAAGGCAAAATTCTGTATCAGCGCCACGGCTCTCAGAGACGGTATGCATCTGATTGCCGTTGTAATGGGTGCGGAAACGCGTGATATACGGAACGCGGAAACCAAAAAGCTGCTTGATTACGGCTTTGCAAACTACGCTCTTTATACCTCCGACGTCCCCACGCTCGAGCCAATTAAGGTCTTGGGCGGCACGAAGGAGGACGTAAAGATCGAGGCGGAAAACTATGCAGCGATCCTTGGCAAGGGAGTTGCTAAAAACGTGACTGTAAAAATCACGCTTGAGGAGTCGCTGAACGCACCGATCACCGCAGGGCAAGCCGTAGGATCCGTTTCGTTTTTTGCAGACGGCGAGGTGATCGGAAAGTGCAACGTCGTCGCAAAAGAATCAGTGGGGCGGATATCTTATACCGAGCTTTTGTATCGAATGGTAAAAAGCTTTCTCTTTTCGTAAAAAAAGTGAAAAAATATTAAAAAAATCTCTTGAAAAAGGCTAAAAGTTATTGTATCATATATCTTGATAAAATTATTTATATACTTCAGGAGATTTTGGTATGTCGATCAAACTTAACACTCGTTTCACCGAGGGGTTTGTAAAGGAACACGAGCTTGAATATATCAAGCCCTTTGCAAGAAGTGCCTTCGAAATGGTCAAGTCCGGTGTAGGACAGGGGAATGATTTTCTCGGCTGGCTTTATTTGCCCCATCAGTACGACCGTGAGGAATTTGCAAGAATCAAGCTTGCGGCAGAAAAAATCAAGAAAAGCTGCGATATTTTGGTTGTGATCGGCATTGGCGGCTCTTATCTTGGCGCGCGTGCGGCAATTGAATTTGTAAAGTCACCGCTTTATAACGATCTGAATACGGACACCCCCGACATCTATTTTGCGGGGAACACGATCAGTGCTGCGGCACTCTCTGAGCTTTTGACGATCTGCGACGGCAAGGATATCTGCGTCAACGTGATCAGCAAGTCGGGTACGACCACCGAACCCGCGATCGCCTTCCGTGTCTTCCGCGAGCTTTTGGTGAAGAAATACGGCGTTGACGGTGCGCGTGAGCGTATTTTCGTTACTACGGATAAGGCACGCGGAACACTGAAGCAATTCTCCGATGAAAGCGGTTACGAGACCTTCGTGGTGCCTGATGACGTTGGCGGCAGATTTTCGGTTTTGACCGCCGTCGGTCTTTTGCCGATCGCCGCAGCAGGGATCGATATTGATGCAATGATGCAGGGCGCGGCAGACGCGGTCAAGGAAATGACCTGGACCAACGACCTCGACAAGAACGATGCCCTGAAATACGCCGCACTCCGCAATATTCTTTACCGCAAGGGAAAGACGACGGAGATCCTGGTCGGTTACGAGCCGTTCCAGACGATGTTCAATGAATGGTGGAAGCAGCTTTACGGCGAGAGTGAGGGCAAGGATCAGAAGGGAATTTATCCGAGCTCGGTCATTTTCTCTACGGATCTGCATTCGCTCGGGCAGTATATTCAGGACGGGACTCGCAATCTCTTTGAGACTGTCCTTGATATCAAGGATACGGGGGCAAGGTTCGAGATCCCGAACGATCCTGCAAACGTTGACGGTCTCAACTTCCTTTCGGGCAAGGATCTCAACGAGGTCAATAAGACGGCAATGCTCGGTACGCTGTTTGCCCACGTTGACGGAGGCGTCCCGAATCTGATCGTCGAGGTTTCCGACCGCACCGCGTATTCCTTTGGCGAGCTGGTCTATTTCTTCGAGCTTGCTTGTGCCGTTTCCGGCTATATGCTCGGCGTAAATCCCTTCGATCAGCCCGGCGTTGAGGCTTACAAGAAGAATATGTTTGCCCTGCTTGGCAAGGCGGGGTATGAGAAGGAACGCGAAGCCTTGGAAACAAGAATGAAATAATTTTCAAATACCCCTTGAAATTTAAATGGTTTTAGTGTATCATATAGGTAGTGATCCACTAAAACCATTTTTTTAAGGAGGCCGTACTTATGGTAAAACTCATCATTGGCACGAAAGGCACCGGCAAAACAAAGATCCTGCTTGGACTCGTTAACTCTGCGACCGAAAAGAGTAAGGGGTCCGTAATCTGTATTGAAAAGGGCGCAAAGCTGAACTACGACGTCACATATCGCGCACGCCTGATCGATACGGATGAATTTGCAATTAAGGATGCACAGTCTTTGTATGGCTTCATTACGGGAATTGTTGCAAGCAACCGCGACATCACGGATATTTACGTTGATTCCGCGCTGAAGATCTGCGGCGATAACGTAGATGATTTCGCTGCTTTCGTTGCAGAGGTAGACGCTATTTCCGTGAAGCTCGGATTTGATTGTACGATGACGTCTTCGCTTGATTTTAAAGCCTGCCCTGACAGTTTAAAGGATAAAGTCATCAATATGCAGTAATTTCTGTCACTCCGACACGTTTTGCATAACATATTACCGAGGTGTCATTACCTCGGTAATTTTTATTTAGGAGGTTTTGGATAAGATGGCAGAAAACAGGTGCTCCTGCGGTGGACAGGGGAATGCTGCGAGCGCGTCCTGCGGACGCGAGACCGTCTGCATTGATACCTATCGTGTGCTGGATTCCTGCCGCGACAGGGACTGTTATGAGGACGTTCGCGTTTTTCTGACCGCCTTCGGTCAGGAGATCATTGATC
>JAZSGY010000063.1:0-5674 GCA_045532985.1 Eubacteriales bacterium
TTGCCGATATCGTGCAGATAGCCTGCGATCCTCGCAAGCTCGATCTGCTTTTCGGAATAGCCGAGCGCGGTCAAAAGCTTTGCCGCGGTGGCGGCAACGTGGGTCACGTGCGGAAAGCTGTGCTCAGTATAGCCCATCGCACAGAGCGAGGCGTCTGCCGCCTCGATATAGGTGCGCAGCTCGGGTCTTTCTCTTAATTCTTCATAGGTGAGCATCGTATCACTCCCTTCCTTTTCTAAGCTCAGTATATCAAAATTTTTTTCGATCCGCAAGAGATTTCGCTTACTTTTTTGATAAATTCTTTCACGATTCGGTTGCAATACGGAACGAACCGTGTTATACTTACTGTGTATATATAATATTACGTTGGTTTTATGGGAATCAGTCGGTTTTGTCCATTTCTTTTTTGGAAAAATCCATTTACCTTCCCTTTCGTTTTTGTTAGAATATGTTTGTTTGGAGAAAGCGAATGAGAAAGCTCTCTTTTTTTCTGGCACTTCTGTTTTGCCTGTTGCCCATCGCCGCGTGCGGGGATACGAATCAAACCGAACCGCCGAATGCGCCGACTGCCGTTACCGCTTCCTTTCCCGACGGGTATCTTGGAGTCGGGAAGCCACACACGCTGAAGGTGACGGGGGCGGACGCCGACGCGCTGACCTACCGCTGGTATCTTGACGGTGAACCGATCAAGGACGCTACGACCGACACCTATACGCCGAGTGAGGCGGATCGCTGTCGGGTGCTTTCTGCCGAAGCGTATCTCGGTGATACGAGGATCGCATCGTCGGAGCTTTTGCTCAACCACATTCCCGTCGTGAAAATGAATAGCGCGAGGGCGATCACGAGCAAAAACAAGTACGTCGAAACGACGGTGTGCATCATTTCCAACACGCCAAGCGGCGTCCGTTACGAATACGACGGATTCGGGGAGGCGCGCGTGCGCGGTAACTCGACCGCGGGCTTTCCGAAAAGGCCGTACAAGCTGAAGCTTGACAGCTCTGCCAATCTGTTCGGAATGGGAAAGAGCCGTCACTGGGTGCTGGTCGCCAATTATATCGACGAATCGAATATGCACAATTCGCTGGCGCTCTCGCTCTCCGAGCGAATGGGAATGCGCTTTACGATGCAGACGCTGCACGTGGATCTCGTTCTCAACGGCTCGAAAAAGGGGACCTACGAGCTTTGCGAGCAGATCCGCATTGACGGCGAGCGCATCGATCTTTACGATTGGGACGCTGCCGCCGAGGATCTCGCCTTTTCCGCAGGAACGGCGCTCGGCTTCGATCGGTATGCGATCGAGCGCTTCGAGACCTATTTGTTCGATTCGATGGTGCATCTGTCAGGAAAGCCCTTCCTATACGGTGGGCATACGATCGACCCGCAGCTTTATATCGAATACCCCTCGCATCCGCTTGAGGGCTACGTCTTCGAGCTTTCCGAGGATGCATTCGAGGAGGTCTCCCACTTCTACACGCGGCGCGGCGCGATCATTGCGGCGGTCGAGCCTGAGAATCTTGCTAAGAACAAGACGGCGTTTGCCATCGCGAGGGAGACGATCCAGGATTTTGAGAACGCCGCAACCGCATCCTCCCACACGGCACTAATCGGTGGACAGTATATGCACTACGCCGAGCTGACCGATATGGAGCAGATGCTTCGCTATTTTCTGATCTCGGAGTTTTTCAAATCCGAGCTTGGCTATAAGAGCTGTTTCTTTTATTTTGACGAGCAGGGAACGCTCTGCTTCGGTCCGCTTTGGGATTTTGACTACGGAGCGAACGTGACCAACCCGTGGCGCGACCCCTACCCTGCGACCGAATGGTATACCAAGACCTGCAACTGGGGGATCTTCTGGTTCCCCGAGATCGTGAAGGACCCGTATTTCGCCGTGGCGTTTTACGATCTGTTCTGGGAGTATGCGCCGCTTCTTGAACAAACCTTTGCCGCAGGCGGCGATATTGATGCCCTTGACGCACTGATCCGCGAATCGGCGCTTTACAACAGCAGCATCTGGACTCCCGGCTTTACGAAGGACTTTTTCAATCTCGGCTACGACCGTTCGCTGACCGAGCTGAAAAAATGGCTCTCTACCCGCTTTGATTGGATGTGTGAGCAGCTGACCTCGTACGAGAGTGCCTTCGAGTCCTTCGGCGTGACGCAATCCGACAAGATCGATTTTACCCTGACCGAATCCGACGGCGGTTACACCCTCAAGATCGACGTACCGCAGTGGGCGGACGAGGTGCTGATCTCGTATAACGGCGTTGCGCTCGCCACGCTGACGGTTACGGACGGCACGGCAACCTACGTGCCGGAGGACTTTCAGCTTACGTCGGGAACCGACGTGCTGACCGCAACCATCCTCGCGAATGGGCACACGGGAGAGACCGGCTATTTACTGATTCCATAAAATCAAATATATAAGGGGATAAATCATTATGAAGACTATGCAGTATGATCTTACCGTCATCGGCGCGGGCGTTGCGGGCATTACCGCCGCACTTGCCGCCGCAAGAAACGGGCTGAAGGTGGCGCTTGTCAACGACCGCTCGGTGCTTGGCGGTAACGGCTCAAGCGAGATCGGCGTGCCGATCAGCGGCTCCTGCCACTTCAATCACAACGCCGCCATCTACGCAAAGGAGGGTGGGATCGTTGAGGAGATCCGTCTGAGGAAGTCGCGTTACCTCGGCGAGGGCGGTTGGTTCAGCGAATCCTGCTGGGACGCCGTCTACTTTGACCTCGTTTACAGTGAGCCGAATATTACGCTTTACCTCAATACGCTTGCTACCGACGTTGAAACGAAGGACGGCAAGATCACGGCGGTGACCGCACTGCATCTGACGAATGAAGAAACCTACCGCTTTGAGAGCGACTACTACGTTGACTCGACGGGTAACGGTGTGGTTGCCGCACGCGCGGGGGCGGAATTCCGCCACGGACGCGAGGGAAAAAGCGAGCATAACGAGAAGTGGGCACCCGAGGTCGGCGACAGCAAGACGATGGGTAACACCTTTATTTTCGAGGTGCGGGAAGCCGATCACCCCGTCAAGTTCACCGCGCCCTCCTTTGCGCTCGATATCAGCAAGATGGAGTTTATGCAGTGGATCGACAAGAAGGAAAACTTCCGCAGGATCGGTCCTCACGGCTTCGACTGGACCTTTGAGTACGGCGGACAGAAAAATATCATCAAGGATTCCGAGGACATCGACCGCGAGCTGCGCGCGCTGACCTTCGGCATCTGGAATTACGTTAAAAACAGCGGCAAGTATCCCGACGCCGAAAACATGGTTCTGGTCGCGATCAAAACCAAGTCGGGCTCCCGCGAGTCGCGCAGAATTCTCGGCGACTATATTCTGACCGAGAACGACATTGAGCAGAAGGTGAACTTCCCCGACTCGGTCGCCATCGGCGGCTGGCCGATGGACGTGCATGCGCCGCTTGGGATCTACGATCCTGCGCCCGCGTCGAATTTCATTCCCGTTACGGGTATTTATAACATTCCGCTACGCTGTCTTTACTCCAAGGACGTTAGCAACCTGTTTATGGCGGGACGTGACGCGAGCTTTACGCACATTGCCCTCGGCTCGACGCGCGTCATTGCGACCTGTGCCTGCATGGGTCAGGCTGTTGGTACTGCCGCCGTCATCTGTAAAAAATACGGCGTGACACCGCGTACCGCCGCCGCCGAGCATATTGAGGAGATCCAGCGTCTTCTGATGTGGGATGATCAGACCATTCTGCACCGCAAGGACTCCGTGCTTTCGGGCTTTACGGCGACGGCAGACAGCACGATGGTATACGAAAATACGAAGGTTGACGAAGAGATGCCGCTGGAGCGCGCCTACGGTCTTGCGCTGATGCTGGAGAGCGAGCGGCTCGAATCCCTGAAGGTCAAGATGCGCGTCAGCCGTCCGACGGTGCTGACGTTGAACGTCCTGACGGGTATTCATCCCGAGACCTATCTGCCGAGCCAGATGCAAAAGCAGATACAGATCCCGCTGGAACCCACCGACGGTTGGGTCACGCTCCCCACTTCTGCGACACGCGGTGCGGATGGAAAGGTGTATCTCGTATTCGAGCAGAATCCCGATATCACGCTCTACACCGCCAAGGCACGCACGCTCGGCGCGGTGACGCACCGTTATCATACCGAGACCTCACACGATCATATGGACCACGATACCATTCCCCTGCCCATGAGGGTCGGTGAATACATCGGGATCGACAGAACCTACGAGGAGCAGAAGAATATTCTGTTTTGCGACCTTTTGCCGACCCAAAACGTTTTCTCCGCGGACAAGGCGATCAACGGCTACTCCCGCCCCTACGGTATGCAGAATCTCTGGCAGCCCGAACGCGGCAACCTGCCCGCAACCCTGACGCTGACGGCGGATCAGCCGACCGACGTTCACGATCTTGCAATCGTCTTTAACACGCGCCTTGAGCTTGACGCGCAAAACGCACTTCCTTACTGCCACGTGAAGTCCTATCGCGTGACGATTGAGACCGCAGACGGCAAGGTGACGGAATTCGAGGAGACCGATAACCGCCTGCGCCAGGCGATGCTCCACCCAAATCTTTCGGGCGTGACGCGCATTTCGATCACGATCCTTGAGACCTACGGCGGCGTGCCCGGTATCTTTGCCGTAAAGGTGCGCTGATGATCAAGCTTGGAAGACTTACCCTGAAGCACGGGCTTTGCCTTGCGCCGATGGCGGGCTATACCGACAGCGCGATGCGGCAGATCGCGGGAAAATACGGTGCGGAATACGCCGTCAGCGAGATGATCTCTGCCAAGGCGGTCTGCTACGGCGATCAAAAGACGCCGCTTTTGGCACGTATCGACAGAGCTGAGCCGCCGACGGCGATCCAGCTGTTCGGAAGCGAGCCGAAAGCCCTTGCTGAGGCGGCAAAAATTCTCGCCGACGGTACCTGCGGCGGCGTGCCGCCCGTTGCCATTGACATCAATATGGGCTGTCCCGTTGCGAAGATCGCAGGTAACGGCGACGGCTCTGCTCTGATGCGTGACCCACATCTGATCGAGCGGATCGTGCGTGCCGTGTGCGACGCCGTGACGCTACCCGTGACGGTAAAGATCCGTACGGGGTGGGACGACGCGCATAAAAACGCAGTTGACTGCGCCCTTGCCGCCGAATCGGGCGGTGCTGCGCTTTTGTGTATTCACGGACGGACGAAGGTACAGATGTATAGCGGAGACGTCGATCTTGCGACGATTTCCGCAGTCAAATCAGCCGTCGGGATCCCCGTGCTGGGAAACGGCAACGTCACCGATGCCGAGAGTGCGCGCCGAATGCTTGACGCCACGGGATGTGACGGTCTTATGATCGGTCGCGGTGCCGTCGGCAATCCCTTTTTATTCGCAGAGCTTACCGCCGCGGCTGAGGGACGTGCCTTTGTACCGCCAACGCTCGGGGAGCGCTGTGAGACCGCCCTGCTCCAGCTGACGCTTGCCGTTGCAGAGAAAGGCGAATTCCGCGCGGTGTGTGAATCGCGCAAGTCGATCGCGGAGTATCTTTCAGGCTTCCGCGGAGCCGCCGCCGCGCGTGAGGCGATCAACCGCGCTGAGACCTATCCTGAGATCGAGGCGATCTTTTCAAGACTGATATAATAAAAACGCTCAAAGGGGAGTCAGCGATACGCTGACTCCCCTTTG
>JAZSGY010000050.1:0-5105 GCA_045532985.1 Eubacteriales bacterium
GTCTGCGCAAGCTCGACGTTCTGCAAGACGGTCTGGTGAGGGATCAGGTTATAGCTCTGGAAAACGAAACCGACCGAGTGGTTGCGGTAGGTATCCCAATCTCTGTCCTTGAAATCCTTCGTCGAGCGGCCGTTGATGAAAAGGTCGCCCGAGGTATAGTGGTCAAGACCGCCGATGATGTTGAGCAGCGTCGTCTTACCGCACCCCGACGGACCGAGGATCGAGACGAAATCGCTCCGACGGAAGGTAAGATGAATGCCGCGCAGAGCGTGTACCACGCTGTCGCCTGCAGGGTAATCCTTTGTGATGTTTCTCAGTTCAAGCATTGTTTTCCTCGTGTAAAATTAAAGATAAAATATATTGTAGACCAAAAAGCTAAATTCTACATAAAAATTACGTGAAGAAGCCCTTGTTTTTGGGGGCTCATTCTCGCTTTTTTAGCAGTCGCATCCATTATATAATACGGAGCGTTCATTGTCAATAAAAAAAGCGTTCGTAAGAACGCTTTTTTTGATTATTGGAAGGGAACGATCGCGCCGTTTGCATCGGCACTCTTGCGCAGGCACTCAACAAGGCGGATGGTGCTTGCGGCACTCTCCGCGGTGTTCTTTTTGTTCTCTACTCTGCCCGCAACAACGTCGGCGAAGAAGCCGACCTCCTCCCCGTAGGCGCTGACCGCCTCCACGGGTACCTTGAAGGACTCGCCGTCCTTCGGGTAGACCGTAAGGTCAGAGGAAAAGACGATCGTTGCCTTTTCAAGCTGAATGCGGCTCTCCGCGCGGAAGGGACAACCCGAGAGCGTCCAATCGCCGACGGCGGTAACGGGGAAATCCTTGTAAAAGAGCGAGGAATGCACCGTGTCGTGCCGACAGATCGAGCTCGAGGTACGGCAGCTGACGGCATCGGGCTCGCCGAACAGGTAGCGCACGATATCAATATCGTGCACGTGCAGGTCGGTGATACAGCCGCCCGAGCGCTCGGGATCCATAAACCAATTCTCCCAGCCCCAAACGGGGGGTGGGCTGAGACGGTGGAAAAACGCGCCGATGACCTTGCCGTAGCGGCCGCTGTCAATGACTTCCTTGATGTAATCAAACTGGGGATAAAAGCGCAGGCACTGACCGATCATCAGCGGCTTTCCGCTTTCCTTTGAGGCGGCGATCATCTCACGGCAATCGGCGTAGGTCAACGCCATCGGCTTTTCGCAAAGAACGGGATATCCGCGGCGCAAAAGCTTTGCCGTGATCTCTGCGTGTAAGAAGGTCGGCACGCAGACGTCGAAAAAGTCGATCTCCTCCTTTTCGATCATTTCGTCAAGGTCGGTGTAAAGGCGGATGTCCTCCGCTGTCGGTCCGTCCTCCGTGCTGATGTTGATGCTCTGACGCTTCGTAAATGCGTCGGGGTTGATATCGCAGGCGCAAACGAATTTGATCTTCCCCATTTTTTCAAATTTCGGATATCCGCGTCTGTGTGAGGCGGCAATGCCGCCAAATCCAACGAGTGCAACCTTTAACATACTTCGTCTCCTTATAACAGCTTTTTCAAATATGCAACCGTGTCCTTGATATCGCGGGTCTGCTCGTCGCCCGAGATCTCACGCTCGATCACGTAATTTCCTTGGTAGCCAAGCTCCTTTAAGATGCGAACGACCTCGGGAATGTTGGCGCGCCCCTCTCCTACCTTGACTTCTTTGCCGAAGGACATACCGCTCGTGGTATAAAGCGCGTCCTTGATGTGGGTGTCCATCACGTATTTGCCGAACACGGAGAGTGCATCGACGGTGTTTGCCTTGCCGTAAATGATCAGATTCGCGGTGTCAAGATTGATGCCGACGTTGTCAAGCCCGATCGCCTCGATGAAGCGCAAGAGGGTAACGGGGGTCTCCTGACCCGTCTCAAAGAGGAAATTGATGCCCCGCTCCTTGCACTTGGCGGCAATGTAGCGCAGAACCGCCAAAACGCCCTGATACTTAGGGTCACAGGGGTTCTCGGGCAAAAAGCCCGCGTGGGTTGCGATGCGCGGCACGCCAAGCTTTACGGCGAAGTCCGCCGCCAGGATCAGCTCCTCGGCACGCTTCATACGGTACGCCTCGGGAACGAGCCCGATGGTCACAGGACCGTCGGTATAGTTCCAGACACAGGGCCCCGACCAGCCCGCCCAAAGGGTGGAGATCTCAATTCCGTAGCGCTGGGATGCGGCTTTCAGCTCGGCTGCCTTTTCGTCGGTATAGTATTTCATATTCCAAACGGAGATCTGACAGCACTCACAACCAACCTCCTTTACCCGCTTGAACTGCTCATCTACCGTGACGTTGTCACGCAGGGAAAAAAGTGTTCCGATCTTATTCATGGCAAAGCTCCTTATTTACGTAGCATTAATTTCATTATAACTTTTAAAAAACAAAAAGACAATGTTTAATGTTGCTTTTATGTTACGAAATATTGCTCTGTGCACAAGGATCATGGGCGCTTTGCGGCTCGTCTTTTGGCTTTTTTCAAAAAAAATAAATTTTTCAAAAAAAGGCTTGACAAAAGCGAAAGCATCGTGTATAATAGTCACGTTCTCGCGAGAGTGGCGGAACTGGCAGACGCGCACGTTTGAGGGGCGTGTGGATTTTCCGTACGGGTTCAAGTCCCGTCTCTCGCACCAGAAAAAAGACCGATGGACGATCGTCCGTCGGTCTTTTTTTGTGCGAGAGACCCTCCGTGAAACCCGAAACCTCAAAATTCGGTTTCGGGTTCCCCGACGGCTCGCAAGCATAGTCGTCTCGCGCGCAAATCACAGATTTGCGTGCGATACTCCTTGCTTTGCTCGGGCGCGTCGCCAAAAACAGTTTTTAACTGTTTTTGCCTCGCTTACCCGCCTCTCGCACAGATGTACTTTGAATGCGGAAAAATGGTAGGACTTTCTTTTTTCTTTTGCAAAGATGAACGTCCCGTGAGCTTCTCAACAGAAAAAGAGAGAACATTTCGGCTATGAACCGTCTGTTCTCTCTTTCTGCTTGTTATACGGGTTTGGGCTTAGCCCATTTGTGTTTGACTAGTCAAATGCGACGCTTGCACTTTTGTCAAAGTGTTAATTCTCCGCTAAGGACATCACCCTATCGTCCGTCGGCCTTTTTTTGTGCGAGAGCCCCTCCGTGAAACCCGAAACCTCAAAATTCGGTTTCGGGTTCCCCGACGGCTCGCACAGATGTTCTCTGAATTCGAAAAAAGCTAAGACTTTTCTTCTCTATTTGCAAAAAAGAGTCGATTTTCATCATATTTGCATCCAAAAACCGCCAAAAGCTCCGCTTCGGAGCTTTTGACGGTTTTTGGTTTTATGCGTTAACCTCGTCAAGGAAGGCGAGGATCGGCTCCATATAGGTATCGACAACGGCATCCTCGGTCTTATATCCGTAAAGCACGAAGGCGTGCGAGGCGCCCTTGACGGTGAGCATCCGCGACCGACAGCCGAGGGCGCGGAGCTTTTCATCCATTGCGACGGTATCGGCGATCGGTACGACCGTATCGCGGTCTCCGTGAAGGAAGAAATACTCGGTATCACTGTGTACGGGGTGGAGCAGAGGCGACGCGGCGTCACGCACGCGCGGCGTGCCCGTCATCTCCCAATTCGTAAGATCGGTCACGGGATTGCAGGCAATCACGGCGCGCGGGTGGAGTCTGCCGCCGAAGGCAAGCTCAAGCGCCAGATGACCGCCTGCGGAGTCGCCGATCAGAGTAATTTTTTCGGTATCAACGTAAGGCAGATTGGTGACGAAGGAGTAAGCGTCGGCGCAGTCGGCGACAAGGTCGCGCACGTCGATGCCGTCAAGATGGACCGAGCGGTAGGTGATCACGATACCGACGTAGCCCTGCTCTGCCGCGATCACGCCCTGATGGCGCATCCATCCGCCGTCCCACTGCTCGGGCGTTTTGCGCAAAGCCTCCCACGCGCCGCCGTGGATGCAGATGAGGGCGGGGTTCTTTTTAGCCTTTGCGTCCTTCGGCAAGTAGATCTGCATCGGCAGATCAATGCCGCCCACGCGCTTATAGATATAGGTCTTATCGGGTTCTCTTGCGTTTTTCGATACGTATGCCATAGCTTTTCTCCTTTTACCACTCAAAGGTGCGGGGATGCCCCGCGGTTTCAAGTTTTTCAAAATCGGTCTGTCGCAGGACCTCGTAGACCGCGACGGCGACCGAGTTTGACAGATTGAGGCTGCGCAGATTCGGCAGCATCGGGATGCGCAGCGCCGTATCGGGATGCTTTTCAAGAAGCGTCTCGGGAAGTCCGCGGCTTTCGGGGCCGAAGGCGAGGTAGGTCGGGGTGGGATAGGTGACCTCGGTATAGGCACGCGGCGCTTTGGTCGTAAAATAATAGATATTCGCCGACGGATTTTTTTCGTAGAATTCCTCGATGTTTTCGTAGTAGGTGATATCGAGCAGATGCCAATAGTCAAGTCCCGCACGCTTAAGCTTTTTGTCGTCGATCTCAAAGCCCATCGGCTTGATGATATGTAAAGCGGCGCCCGTTGCGGCACAGGTCCTTGCAATGTTGCCCGTGTTCTGCGGGATCTCGGGCTGATAAAGCACGATGTTGATGTCCTTCACGATGAAATCCGTCCTTTCCTCCTTCATTTTACACCAACAGAAAAATTTGTCAAGCACAAACCTTGTCTTTTTTATATAATTTTATAATTTTTCAAAAAACATATGGTTTTTAAAGAAAATCTATGCTATAATGTAATTTGTGCTATTATACTTAAATTTAGGTTTTAATGGCAAACTGAATGCAGTTCATTCACGAAAGGTATAAAATATGGGATTTTTCAGGAAGATCTTCGGCACGTACAGCAACCGTCAGGTCAAGCGCGTACTGCCGACCGTCAGAAAAATAGAAGCGCTGGAGGAAAAATTCCGCGCGATGAGCGACGCGGAGCTGCGCGGAATGACCGACGCGCTACGCGCACGCCTTGACGCGGGTGCGACGCTCGATTCGATCCTGCCCGAGGCGTTTGCGACCGTGCGTGAGGCGGATGCACGCGTGCTTGGCAAGCGTCCCTTCCACGTACAGCTGATCGGCGGTATTCTGCTCCATCAGGGGCGTATTGCCGAGATGAAAAC
>JAZSGY010000074.1:0-13873 GCA_045532985.1 Eubacteriales bacterium
CTTTCCCCCTTGGTTTTTTTGGCCAGGCTTTTTTTCAAAAAAAACCGGAAAAAGGCGAAAACCCCCCGCGGGGATTGCTCCGCGCGGGGCGCTTTTCTTTTTATTTTTCCTTCAGGTTGCTTCCGTTGAACTGTACCACGCCGTCCGACTGCACGGCGTCGTCGCCCGTTGCGACGGTGAAGCTGCCGCCGTCGATCTGGATGTTACCGACGGCGCGGATCGCGTCGCCGTTACAGTTGAGCGAGTAGGTCCCGTTCTTGAGGAGGACCGTTGCGCCCGCCTTGATGCCCTCGCGCTTATCGACCGATGCCGAGCCGCTGCCGCCGCCGACCTTCAGGTCAAGGCTGCCGCTTATAATCTCGATATAGCCGCTGGCGTCGATCCCGTCGCCCGCGGCGATTGCGGTAAGGGTCACGTCCTTGATATAGACGTTGCCGCGCGTGACGTCGTCAACATTCTCGACGTGGACGGCGTCCTTCCCTGCGGTGAGGGTGAGCTTGCCGCTTTCCACGCGTAAGCTATCGTTTGCATCCACGGCGTGCCCTGCGGCGGTGACCGTGATCTCGGTGCCCGCAACGACGAGGTCATCCTTACAGACGATGCCGTTGCCGTAGTCGGTCGCGACCGTGAGCTTGCCCGTGCCGTTGACCGTCAGATCGCACTTCGAGAAGATCGCGCCGTCGACGTTGTTGCCGTCGTTCGTGACGAACGCGCCGTTGTTTTTCAGCGTATTCTCGGTTCCCGCCTTCACGGTCAGGAACACCTTATCCGCGCTCTGCACGTAGAGCGCGGCAGAATTGGTCGAGGAAAGCGCGACGCCGCACAAAACGATCTGCACCTTGTCAAGTGCGCCCGCGGCAACGCGGATCTGCCCGTTTTCAAGCTCGCCCGACACCTCGTACACGCCATCCGCCGTAATGAATACGGTATTGCCCGAAACGGCAAGCCCCGGGGCGTCGATGCCGCCGTCCGACAGGGTGATCTTCACCGCCGCCGACGCATCGTACTCGGTACGTAGGTCGCGCTCGGTAAAGACGGTCGCACCGTCGACCGCCGTCACGACTGACTTGTAATCGCTCTGCGTCGCGCCGCCGCCTTTTCCGCTCTCATCCCCGCCACAGGCAGCAAGGGCAAACAGGAGCAGGGCCGACAGAAGCAGGGCAAGCGCTCTTTTACAGCTGCTCACTCTTGTTCAACTCCTCACGCATCATATTGATCTCAAGGTTTCCGTTTTTCAGGCGAAGGGCGTCGATCATCTCCTTCTCCTTCTTTGCATCCTTGAGCGTGAGACGGTAGGTCAGCTTATAAAGACTGCCAAGGCTTGCGGTCTTGATGCCGATCAGCTCGTAGCGCGTGGTGTACGCGGCAAACTCGGGCTCAAATACGTCGCTGTAATTCAGATCCTCGGGGATCGTGATCTTCAGCGTGCGCTCACGCGTGGCGGGCTTCGGCAGATGCGCCGACGCAAGCCAGAACAGAAGCACGAAGGCGCAAAGCAGCACCGTATAAAGCACGGCGTAAGCAATGTGACCCGTGCCGCAGATCAGACCGCTTCCCATCGCGAGGAAGAGCATACCGATCTCCCGCGCGGAGCCGGGGGCTGAGCGGAAGCGAACGAGGCTGAACGCGCCTGCGACCGCAATGCCCGTACCGACGTTTCCGTTGACCATCATAATGACGACGCAAACGACGCTCGGCAAAACCGCAAGCGAGAACAAAAAGGAGCGCGTTGAGCTTGCTCTGTAAAGATGCGTTGCGGCGACCGCGATACCAAGCGCGATCGACACCAGCACGCAGATCAGAAAATCGGTCGGCTTGATCGTGACGACCTGCCCGAGCGAGTCGTACTCAAAAAGCCCCTTAAAAAGATTCGTAAGCATAGGGATCTCCTTTTTCTATGTAAACTTTTATTTACATTTTTGCAGAGAAATGCAGGTAGGCATTCCCGTATTTTGAAAACGAGCTCTTGTAGATCCTGTTACGCGAGAGCGCCTGCACGACCCACAGGGGGATCGCGCCCGCGGTCTTGATCTCCATCAGCACCTGATCCTCCCGCAAAAGAGGATGCCCGTAGACGGGAGAGGTGAGCGAGAGATCCTCGCGCCGATACAGAATATTCCGATCGAAGGTGAAGCGCAGCGTGTCGTCATCCTTATCGTAGAACGCCTCTCTCTCGTAGGAAAGATAGACGCGCGGCGCAAGCTCGCGGTAATATTCAAACAGATAATCGATCTCGCGCCCGATCTGGGACGGCGGGATCGGCTCTCGGTCGCAGAGGAAGTGCATCGCCGTATCCTGCGGCAGTACGATGCGCCGCTTGTAAACGATGCCCTTGTACTTCTTCTTGATCTCCGCGAAGGTCGTTCCGCCCTCCTTCACCTGCCCGTAGCTGCGCAAGCGTAGCTTTTCCTTATAGACGGGCTTTTCAAGCGAGGTACGGATCAGCCGATAATCGGGTGTGTCGAAGTAGAGGTTGCAGATCGTGCTTTTCCCGTACGCATCGGGCGTCAGCCGATCCGCGATCTCGGCGAGGAAGGCGTCCCGTTGCGATTCTGTCAACAAAAATTTACATTCTACGCGCTCAAAGCGTGTTTTGAAGCCCAAAGAGGCTCGCCCCCTTTCTTTCAAGCTCAGAGAAGCACGCTGACGGTCAGACTCCTTCCGTCCTCGCTTCTCGCCGTAATTTTTCCCTTATGCGAGTGCACGATCGCCGCCGCGACCGCAAGCCCGATGCCGTGGCCACCCCGTTCGGAATTTCTCGACGCGTCCGCGCGGTAAAAGCGCTCAAAGAGCTGATCGTGGTTGCCGAGTGCGATCTCGCTTACCGTATTTTTGACCGTGATCCGACGCGTCCGCCCCGACTCCGTGAGTCCGAGGTAGACCTCACCGTCGGTATATTTGAAGGCGTTGTCAAGCAAAAGCGTGATGAGGCGCGAGAGCGACGCGGCGTCACCGTGCGTGCGTACGTCGGGCGCGATCTCTGCCGTAAAGGCGATCCCGTGCGCGTTTGCGACGGGATGAAAGGACTCCGCCGCCTCGGCAAGGATATCCGAAAGGCAAAGCTCCGCCATCGGCAGACTGCCCTCCGACTCCTCCATCCGCGACAAAAGCACGAGCTTTTCGGTCAGATCGGCAAGCCGCTCGGTCTGCTTTTTGATGCTCTCGGTCCACTCGCTCTCGCCGTTTTCCATCTCAATGACCTCCGCGTCGGCACGGATGATCGTCAGCGGCGTGTTCAGCTCGTGCCCCGCGTCGGTGATAAAGCGGCGCTGCTTTCGGTAGGTCTCGGCGATCGGCGACATCACCACGCGGGCGAAGAAGCAGACCAGCACGAAAACGAGAAGCAGGGAGATCGCGCCGATGATAAAGCTGACGGTGAGAAGGGTGTAAAAGCTGTTCAGCTCGCGACTGCAATCGAGAAAGATATAAAGCGCGCCGCCGTCACGCGCGGTCACGGTATACTTGTAGCCCTCGTAGAAGCCGCTTCGTTCGCCGTCCTTTACCGCAAGCGCCATGGCGATCGCGTCCTCCTCACGCACGGGATCGTCACGCCCGAACTGCGCGTAGCTCTCCCCCTCGTTCTCCGAGAAGAAGACGGTGAAGTAGCGCATATCGTAAACCGACTCGGGCGAAAGGTCGTGCTTTTTCAGAATGTCGACGACCTCGGGGCCAAGCTCGGTCTCCTTCCCACCGATATCGGCGAGGAAGGCAAGGCGGCTGTCGATCTGCTCGTTGAGACCGCGGAAGGTCGCGAAATTGATGGCGAACATCATCACGAACAGCACGATGAACACCGAGATCATCGTGACCTCGATAAACTTACGGCGCAGCTTTTTGATCATCGGCATCCTCCAGCGAATAGCCAAGGTTGCGGTTGGAGCGGATCTGCACCCGCCCCGAGAGCGTTGCGATCTTTTTCCGCAAATAGGAGATATAGACCCAAACCACGTTCAGCTCCGCGTCGCTGTCAAGCCCCCAGATCTTCTCCATAAACCGCTCGGTCGAGATGACGTGGTGCGGATTCTGCATCAGAAGCTCCATCATCTGATATTCCTTGTTCGGCAGACGGATGGAGCTGCCGCCGCCCGACAGCTCAAAGGTCGCGCGGTTGAGCGTAAGATCGGCAAAGCTGAGGCTGGAGTCCTGCGCGTCACGACCGCGCGTCATCGCGCGGATGCGCGCCAGAAGCTCCTTCGTGGCAAAGGGCTTCGTCAGATAATCGTTGGCGCCCGATTCGAGCCCCAGCACCTTATCGTCGACCTCCGCCTTCGCGGTGAGCATCAGAATCGGGATCTTCACGCCCTTGGCGCGCGCTCTTTTCAGAACGGCGATCCCGTCCAGCTTCGGCATCATAATATCGAGGATCGCGGCGTCGTAAAGGCCGCTTTCCAGATACGCGAGCGCATCCTCCCCGTCGAACACGGGATCCACCGTGTAGTGATTGTGCTGTAATATCGTTACGAGAACGCGGGAAAGATCCCGCTCGTCCTCTGCAAGTAACAGTCGCATACGCTTCCTCCTTAATTCGTTTTTCTGAAGGATAGTATACACACCCGACTAAAATTAAATTAAAACGTATCGATTCTATTATATCGTCAACTTTACCTTTTTTCAAGCCCTTTCCTTAATCTTTTTTATACATTTTGTCGAAAACGGTTGATTTTCACGGTTTTTCGTGTTAAACTTGATTTTAAGAAACCGGCGTATACTTGATACAAAGAACCGTGAAAGGATATCCGTATGAATCTTTGCAAAAGCATTTTGGCGACGCTCTCGCTTCTGCTCGCTCTTTTGATCCTCCCGGGCTGTGCTCTGACGATGCACTCGCGGGATATTGAGGACGCGCATTTCAACGAGAAGGGCGAGCTCGTCGTAACCTATAAGGACGGCTCGACCCAGACCCTCGGCGGTGCGCAGAGCGGCGACGGCGCAGCCCCCGATATCAATCTGACGGTCAGCGGCACGGAAAGCGACATCGCAAACGCCACGACGAAGGGACTGCAGAGTGCCGTCACCGTGCTGGTGGACGGCTCGATCTCGGGCTCGGGCGTGATCTATCTGATGGACAAGAGCGCGGGCGACGCCTTCATCATCACGAACTACCACGTCGTATACGACAGCTACCGCGACCGCGTGAGCAACGCGCTTTCGCTCTACCTCTACGGCGCGGAGTACGAATCGCTTGAAATTCCCGCCACCTACGTCGGCGGCTCAATGTATTACGATATCGCCATCCTCCGCGTGGAGGACAGCGAGCGTCTGCGCAGCTGTACCGCGGCGACGACGGTAGAGCTTGCCGACTCCGATCTGACCTCGGTTGGGACGGAGGCGATCGCCGTCGGCAATCCGCGCGGCCTCGGTCTGTCCGCGACCTACGGCATCGTGAGCGTGGATTCCGAGACCATCACGATGAAGGCGGCGGACGAATCGACGTCGATCTCCCTGCGCGTTTTGCGCATTGACACCGCGGTGAACAACGGCAACAGCGGCGGCGGTCTTTACGACGCGACGGGCAAGCTGATCGGCATCGTGAACGCGAAGATCAGCTCCACCTCGGTCGAGAACATCGCCTACGCGATCCCCTCGAACGTCGTGCGCGCGGTCGCAGACAATATCATCGACCACTGCTACGGCACGTCGCTTCAGACGGTCCAGCGCCCGACCCTCGGCATCTCGATCTCGATCAAGGATTCCTCTGCCGTCATCAACACCGAAACGGGCGGTCTTTCGATCGTTGAGACCGTCACCGTCTCCTCCGACGTCACGAGCGGCCCTGCCAGGGGTCAGCTGAAGCGCGGCGACGTTTTGCAGTCGATCAGAATCGGCGACGGCGAGGCACGCGACATCACGCGCTCCTACCACGCAGTCGACGCTATGCTTGACGCACGCGTCGGCGACACGGTAGAAATCACCGTCCTGCGCGGCAACGATAGCGTTACGGCGAGCTTCACAGTCACCGAAGCAATGCTCGTATCGCGTTAAAACGAACTCTCTTTCTCTCCCTTTTTTTGGGGCTGTCCTTCGGGGCAGCCCTTTTCTTCTGCTTCAAATTTGCGAATTTTTCGCAAATTTATTGACAAGCGGCGCGCGGTATGGTATCATAGGTTCACCGAAAAAACAAGAAAAGGCAACCGAATGAAAAAAATACTGTCACTGATCCTTGCCCTGCTTCTTCTTCTGCCGCTTGCCGCCTGCGGCGGTGGGGAGAAGGACGGCAAAATACAGGTCGTTTGCACCTCCTTTGCCGCGTACGATTGGGTACGCGTGCTGACGGCGGGGCGCGCCGACCGCTACGAGATCACGTATCTTCTCGACAACGGCATTGATATTCACAGCTACGAGCCGTCGACCGCCGACGTTGCAAAAATCGCCGACTCGGATCTTTTCCTCTACGTCGGCGGCGCGGCGGAGGATGCGTGGGTGCCCGACGTGCTTGCCCTCTCGGGGAACGCCGCACGGCGCGACCTCTCGCTGATCTCGGCACTCGGGGACGCAGTCATCCCGCTTGATCCCGACGCACACGACCACGCCGACCACGCACACGCGGCGGACGAGCACGTCTGGCTCTCACTGAAAAACGCAAAAACGCTTTGCACGGCGATCGCCGACGCGCTCCGCGCACTCGACCCCGACGGCGCCGCGGCGTATGACGAAAGCCTTGACGGCTACCTTGACGCGCTCGACGCGCTCGAATTGCGCTACGCCGAGACCGTCGCGGCGGCAAGGTCCGACACGCTCGTGCTTGCCGACCGCAACCCCTTCCGCTATCTTGCACGCGATTACGGGCTTTCGGTGGTTGCCGCCTTCGACGGCTGTACGACCGACGCGACCGCAAGCTTTGAAACGCCGATCCGTCTGGCGCAGACGATCGACGAATGCGGCGTTCACACCGTGCTGATCCTTGATCACGGCGACGACGCACTCGCGCGCACCGCGATCTCCCACACGGCGAAAAAGGATCAGACGGTCCGCAGTCTTGCCTCTTTGCAATCGGTGAAAAAGGCAGAGCTTGACGGGGGGCTTTCCTACCTTTCTGCAATGGAAGAAAATCTCGCGGTGCTTTCTGCCGCGCTGAACTAAGGAGCGATTATGGCACAGCTGATCTGCCGCGATCTTGCGCTCGGCTACGACGGGCACGCGATCGTGGAGCATTTGAATTTTTCGGTGGAGCGTGGAGACTACCTCGTCGTCGTCGGTGAAAACGGCAGTGGAAAATCCACGCTGATGAAAACGATCTTACATCTGATCCCCCCGCTGTCGGGGCAGATCACGCTCGGGGACGGCGTAACGAAGAACCGCATCGGCTACCTGCCCCAGCAAACGCCGATCCAGCGCGACTTCCCCGCCTCGGTCGAGGAGATCGTGCGCTCGGGCACCGTCGGGGGAAAATTCCGCCCCTTCCTTTCCGCCGCGGACAAGGCACGCGCCGCGGAAAATATGGAGCGTATGGGCATCACCGCACTTGCAAAAGCGCCCTACCGCGACCTCTCGGGCGGTCAGCAGCAACGCGTTTTGCTTGCGCGTGCGCTTTGCGCCGCCGACTCGATGCTTCTGCTTGACGAGCCGACGTCGGGTCTTGACCCGCTCGTGACCGAGCAGATGTACGGGCTGATCGCCGACCTTCACCGCGCGGGGATGACGGTCATTATGATCTCGCACGATATCGCCGCCGCAATGCGTGACGCAACGCATATTTTACACGTCGGGAAGACGCTTTTCTTCGGCACGCGGCAGGAATATCTTGAAAATGCGGGACAGGGCCTTTTCAAGTCCGAATAAGTGCATTTTCGTATTGACTTTTTTTGCAGTTTGCGATATACTTAAATTAACAAATGACTGACGGATTTGCGGAGCACCGCGAGGGAATATTTAGAATTTAGCCGACCGTCTGGGCTGTTCTGTCTTGAGAAAGGGAGAATAGAATATGAAACACAAAAATTGGAACGGATTTAAGGAAGGAGTCTGGCAGGACACGGTCAACGTCCGCGACTTCATTCAGCAAAACTACGCGCCGTACGAGGGCGACTCCGCCTTTCTTGCGGGCGCGACCGCACGCACCTCGGATATGATGAAGAAGGTGAACGCGCTGTTCGCTCTGGAGCGTCAGTTCGGCGGTGTCCTTGACATCGACACGGCGACCGTCTCCTCGCTCACCAGCTTCTCGCCCGGTTATATTGATAAGGAAAACGAGCTGATCGTGGGGCTTCAGACCAACCGACCGCTCAAGCGCAGCGTCAACCCCTTCGGCGGTATGCGTATGGTGAAGAACGCCTGCGAGGCGTACGGCTACAAGCTCAGCCCGAAGGTGGAGGAGGAGTTCCGCTTCCGCACCACGCACAACGACGGCGTTTTCCGCGCCTACACCGAAGAGATGCGCGCGGCGCGTAAGTGCCACGTCATCACGGGGCTTCCCGACGCCTACGGGCGCGGCCGCATCATCGGCGACTACCGCCGCGTGGCGCTCTACGGCATCGACCGACTGATCGAGGAAAAGAAGAAGGACAAGGCGGCACTCTGTGAGCAGCCCTTTGACGCCGAGAACATCAGAAGGACCGAGGAGCTGTTCCAGCAGATCACCTTCCTCGGATATATGAAGGAAATGGCGGCAATGTACGGCTTCGACATTTCCGAGCCCGCGAAGGACGCGCGTGAGGCGATCCAGTGGACCTACTTCGGCTACCTCGCGGCGATCAAGGAGCAAAACGGCGCCGCAATGTCGCTCGGACGCGTCAGCAGCTTCTTTGATATCTACATTGAGCGCGACCTGAAAAACGGCACGCTGACAGAACAGACGGCACAGGAGCTGATCGACGACTTCGTCATCAAGCTCCGTATGGCACGCCACCTGCGTACCCCCGAATACAACGAGCTGTTCGGCGGTGACCCGATGTGGATCACCGAGGCGGTCGGCGGTATGGGCGAGGACGGACGCACGCTCGTCACCAAGAGCAGCTTCCGCATTCTCAACACGCTCTACACGCTCGGCTCGTCGCCCGAGCCGAACCTGACGGTGCTCTGGTCGACGCAGCTTCCCCAAGGCTTCAAGCGCTTCTGCGCGCAGGTCTCTGCCGACACCGACTCGATCCAGTACGAAAACGACGATCTGATGCGTAAGATCTACGGCGACGACTACGCGATCGCCTGCTGCGTTTCGGCAATGCAGGTCGGGCGACAGATGCAGTTCTTCGGCGCACGCTGCAACCTTGCGAAGCTCTTGCTCATCGCGATCAACGGCGGCTACGATACCACGAGCGGCATGCACATCGGTCCGCAGATGCCCGTCCTCTCGGGCGACGCGCTCGATTATAACGAGGTCGTCGCACGCCTTGATACCTATATCACGTGGCTCTCGCGCCTGTACGTGAATACGATGAACGTCATTCACTATATGCACGACAAATACGCCTATGAAAAATCTCAGATGGCACTGCACGATACCGACGTCACGCGCTTTATGGCGTTCGGCGTTGCGGGGCTTTCGGTCATCACCGACTCGCTCAGCGCCATCAAGCACGCACGCGTCAAGCCCATCAAGGACGAGCAGGGCTTCATCGTCCGCTTTGAGACTGTGGGCGACTTCCCGAAGTACGGCAACGACGACGACAGGGTCGACCTGATCGCCAAGGAGCTGACGCACAAGATGATCACCGAGCTGCGCAAAACGCCGACCTACCGCGGCGCGATCCACACGCTCTCGGTGCTGACCATCACCTCAAACGTCATGTACGGCAAGCACACGGGCGCAACGCCCGACGGCCGTGCCGCCGCACAGCCCTTCGCCCCGGGCGCGAACCCGATGCACAACCGTGAGGAAAACGGTGCGCTCGCCTCGCTCAACTCGGTGGCAAAGCTCAGCTACGACGATTGCCGTGACGGCATCTCGAACACCTTCTCGATCACGCCCGAGGCACTTGGGCGAAGTGAGACGGAGCGCGTGACGAACCTCGTTACGATCCTTGACGGCTACTTTGCCAAGGGTGCGCACCACATCAACGTCAACGTCCTGAACCGCGAAACGCTCCTGAAGGCGTACGAGGATCCCGAGGCGTATCCGAATCTGACCATCCGCGTTTCGGGCTACGCCGTCAACTTCCACAAGCTCTCGCGTGAGCAGCAGCGGGAGGTCATCAGCCGTACCTTCCACGAGGTGCTTTGATGAACGGCAAAAAGGGACGCGTCCATTCGATCCAGACGCTCGGCACGCTTGACGGGCCGGGCGTCCGTTTCGTTATATTCTTACAGGGCTGTCCGCTGCGCTGCGGCGTTTGCCACAACCCCGACACGTGGGATCCCGCAGGCGGCAGGGAATACGCCGCCGCCGAGCTTGCGGAGCGCGCCCTGCACTACCGCGAATATTTCGGGCGTGACGGCGGCGTGACCCTCTCGGGCGGTGAGCCGCTTTTGCAGGCAGACTTCGCCGCCGAGCTTTTCAAGGAATGCCACGCCCGCGGACTGCACACCTGCCTTGACACCTCGGGGTGTATTCAAAACGCCGCCGTGCGCGCACTGCTTTCGCACACCGACCGCGTACTGCTTGATATCAAGTATAAAAACGACGCGCTCTACCGCGCGCACGTCGGCTGCGGCATCGACGCACCGCTCTCCTTCCTTGCAGAGCTGGACAAGAAAGGGATCAAAACCACCCTTCGGCAGGTCGTCGTGCCGACGCTCAACGACGACGCGGAAAACGACGCCTTCCTCGCGGAGCTGATCACGGCACACCCGTGCATTGATAAGATCGAGCTTTTGCCCTTCCGCAAGCTCTGCTCCGTCAAGTACGAGAGCCTCGGCATCCCCTTCCCCTTCGCACGCTACGCCGAGCCCGACTCTGCCGCGGTCGCCGCGCGTGAGCGCGCGCTTTCCGCGTATTTAGACAAATAAAAAGAGACTGTCTTTGACAGTCTCTTTTTATTTAACTTTTTATCAAAGGACGGTAGGAACGAAGAAGTATACCGCAAAGAGGATCGATACGATGATCGAAACCACGGAGATGCTCCACTTCGGACGCTCGGTCTTGGTGATCGCGCTCTTGATCAGCTCAACGAGGTAAGCAACGAGCGTCATCAGCGTGTAGGAAAGCAGACCGACGCCGATACCCTTGGTGATCGAGTAGGACAGAACCATTACGACGATCGTCAGGAATGCGGCGGTTGCGTTGATCGCGTTGCTGAAGTCAACGTTCTTGACGTTGTTCTTCATCATCAGAACGCCGACGTAGATCAGCGCCGATGCGGCTGCAGCCGACGGAATTGCGGCAAACAGCGGAAGCGCGAACATCGAGAGGAAGAACATAGCCGCGGTGGTGAGCGCGGTCAGACCGGTTCTACCGCCTGCGGATACGCCCGCACCCGACTCAACGAAGGTGGTGACCGTCGAGGTACCGAGCATTGCACCCGCACAGGTTGCAACTGCGTCGGAGATCATGATCTTGCCGTAGTTGCGGGGCTTGTCGTTCTCGTCGGACAGGATTCTGTTACCGCCGCAGCAGCCAACGATCGTGCCCATCGTGTCGAACATATCGATCATGCACATCGTGATGATCAGCATGATAACGGTAAAGAGAGAACCCTCGGGGAAGCCCGTCTTGAATACGTCGGTAAACGAGCCGAATACCGAAGTCTCGCCAACCGTGAAGAAGTTCTTGAAGTTCTCCCAGAATTTCCAGGAGATCGCGCCGCTGCCCTTGATGATCGAAAGATCGGTCACGCCGAAGGGGATACCGACGACGGTCGCGCCGAGGATACCGAGAATGACCGAGCCCTTCACTGCGAGCTTATCGAGGATCGCGATGAGGAACAGACCGATCAGTGCAACGAGTGCGCTCTTCGATGCGATCGCAACGCCCTTACCGACGTTGATGACCTGCTCACCCCAGTTGGTGAGGTCGACGAAGCCGACCTGCGTGTACTGGTTGTGAATGATCACGCCTGCATTCTGGAAGCCGATGTAAGCAATGAACAGACCGATACCGACCGAGATCGCGCTTCTGACAGCGACGGGCATACCGTCGAAGATCAGCTCGCGGAAGGTCTTACCCTTGATCTTGATCAGCGAGAGCGCAAGGAAAAGCACGCCCGAGATCAGGACCATCATGAATGCCTGTCCGATGGTAAATGCGAACTTATAGGAATAGAAGCCGATACCGCCGCCGATGATCGAACCGACCAGCGAGTTCAGACCCATACCCGATGCCTGCGCCAGCGGCATCTTCGAAAGGAACGCCATCAGAAGCGTACCGATGATCGCACCCAGTGCGGTCGCGATGAAAAGAGACGACCATCTCGGATCCGCAACGCTCGCGAAAAGGATCGAGTTGGGGTTGACGATCAGAATGTACGCCATTGCAAGGAAGGTAACGATACCCGCAATGATCTCGGTTCTGACGTTCGTCTGCTTTTCTACGGGATCATACCCGAGAAGCTTTGAAAACTTGTTCATAAGAACCTCCTTTGTGTGCCTTTGGCACAAATTTAAGTATATTTTAACATATCTTTGTAGAAAATGCAATATTTTTTAGGATTTTCCCGATAAAAAAAGATGGAAGCTTTCCATCTTTTTTTATGATTTTCAGACCGTTGCGGGAATTCTTTCCGCCGCCTTGACCGTATAAGCGGTCACGCCAAGCACCGTCTCGCCGTCGATCTGCAGTGCCGTCGGACGGTCAAAGGAAACCGTGATCTCGCGCCCTGAGAGGATCCTTACCGCCTTTTCGTATCTGATATGCTCGCCCTTGAAGATCTTCGGGAAGATCATCAGCGTCCTCAGTCTGCCCATGCCGTGAAACATCACGAGCGAGAGCAGATCACCGCGGCGATCCTGATCGGGGGCGACCTTCATTCCGCCGCCGTAGTATCTGCCCTTCATCGAGGAGGCGAGCCAGACCTTGCCGAAGGTGTAGGACTCGCCGTCCACCGTGACGGTTGCCGTCGGGGGCACGTAGCCGTGAAGAAGCAGCTTGATCGAGAGCATCGTGTAGCTGATATCCTTCTTCCCCTCGGCGCGGAGCTTGTCCGCCACCTCACAGACCATACCGTCAATGCCGTAGCCGATGCCGTTGATATAGCGGCGCGTTACGCCGTTCACCGTCACCGTCGGCAGATCCTTCAGATAGTCGTTGATCTTCACGGTGTCGTCCGTGACAGCATCCTCTACGTCGTGTAAAAAGTCGTTGCCCGAGCCGCCCTTATAAAGATAGATGGGGCAAGCGTCAAAGAGTCCGTCGGCATCGTTTGCCAGACGGTTGAGCGTGCCGTCGCCGCCGCTGACGTATACCGTATCGTCCGCGGTACGTTTTGCGAGGAACGCGCGGATATCAAGTGCCGTGATATCGGCAAGCTCCGCCTCGGGATAGCGGAGCGAGAGCACGTCCGCACACTGCTTGCCGTTTCCGTTTTTCGCTATTGGGTTATATAAAATGTAAACCATACCTTACACCTCTTTTTCGACCCTCGTCGGTTTCTGTCGCATATTATAGCACAAGCGTCGAAAAAAGTCAACCGTCAGGGTGTAGAAAAAGGGGCTGTCCCATATCCGCAGGACAGCCCCCGTCTTATTTGATCATCCCGATCAGGTGCCGTCCCGTCGCCTCTGCCAGACGCAGTGCGGCGCTCTCAAGCCCCTCGGGGAAACAGCTGTAATAGCCCTCGAGCTCGTAGGTAAAGTCGCCGTCGTACCCGACCGCGGCGAGTGCCTCGGTGATCTCCTTCCAATTGAGCGAGCAAAGATAGGGCAGCTGATGCGAGTCCGCCGACCCTTCCACGTCGTGCACGTGCAGGGCAATGATCCGATCCCGCCCGACCTCACGGATGAATTTCGCGGGGTCGCCGTAGGTCAGCGCGGCGTGCCCGATATCAATGCAAAGCCCGAACTGCTC